>WJIV01000232.1 GCA_014730055.1 Candidatus Bathyarchaeota archaeon | reverse complement strand
TCGAACCTGTGTATCTTCTCCCAGTTATCAGGTTCGTTATTTCTTATCCACATCATCTTTGTATATCCATAGTATGGGTCTATCACATTCCCGGTTACCTCAAATAGGGATTCAGTTCCAATTCTTTCATCGACCCATTTACACTCATCGGTTGCTCTACGGTCAGCCCATATTATACATGGACGAATAACCTTGTAGTTTTTATCTATGGGTATCCCGCTACCTCCGTATAGACTGCTCACGCAAAGTCCATTGATCTCCTCGGGCTCTAGATCGGACCTCTTTAGACAGTTCCTTATAGTCTCATAAACTGCTGTTATCCATACTTTCGGCCACTGCTCTGCCCATCCCTGCTTTGGGGTAAGTACATTGTACTCCTTGTAGCTACTAGCAATAACATCTCCATTCTGGTCAGTGATCAGTGTTTTCGTCCCTGTTGTTCCGATATCTGTGCCCATAAGATAAGACATTAGATCACCTACAGTACCGGACTAGGCCTTGGCAAGCGTTTTTCAACCGGAAGAAGGGGCTCTAGGGTTTTGTGGGGCTCCTCCTGATACCAGTAGGCTGTACTGCTGTAATCATCATTTCGATGATTTGCATGACCATGCTCGATAGTAACCCTGATGCTTTCCTTGAAGTACACGGGATCAGGTATATGGTACCTGTACCAAGTAATCTTTCCCTTCCAATTCTTGTCTCCAGGTAGAGGTAAACCATGGTATGGGGCGCAGTACTCTTGGGTTGGGCACCAGCTCATGCCATAGTAGTCCTCTGTACCTGTACCAACTAGGCTGGGAAACTCCTCGCCATCAATAAATATCATATCGTCTCCTTCTCCATACCAGTTGAACTTATCGGTCTCGCGCAGATTATGGACGTTTACATTACACCCAACGTAGTGCCCTTTTCCTTCTGCCTCAAGGATTAGATAATTATCCGATCCATCCATGTTCTCCCCCTCGAAGAGCCAGATTCGGTTCGGAACTCCATCCTCGCTTATTCCATCTGTTGGATTCTGGCGCCTCCACTGTGCATGGAACCTGCCAAGCCCTTCCTGTTCTTCATTCCATTCTTCATAATCAACGTAATAATAGAAGGCAGTGACCTTTTTCTCACCCTGGTTCTCGATAGTGATCTCACCGCCATGGCTGAATGGCATAGGCCACCAGCAGTTGAACCCCTTTCCATCCTCAGGACTCATCTGTAGTGGGGCACTGACAAAGTTATGTGTCATGCCGTGTCCTATACCGAAGAAATCGCCAATGGGCACCTCTACACTAGGTTCTTCTTCCCCGTCCCAGAACATCCTTAGGACTAACTTTCTTAGGTACCATTCCTCATCTGTACGGATCGTGACCCATATATGCTTCACACATCCAGGCCCTCTCATCTTTGCCATAATTGCTGTCTCACCCGGATCAATCACAATGTAATCTTTGTTGCCCCCAGTACGGTCATAGCTGCTGAATCTTCTTCTTCTATGATTTTTTATTTTTGGGAGATCTGTAAGACCCCCGCCTAGCCCAGAAAACGACATACAAGAGAATAGATCTATAGGAAAAAATATTTTCGGTTTTTGGAGAAAACGATCTATTTTAGCTAGTTTTCTGGACAAACTGCCATAAAAACCCATGAGGGTCCCTGATAGTTGCCAACCTTCTGCCCGTCCTGGAATTATCTAAAGGGCCATCTACCACAAACCCTTTCTCCTTTAGGCCCCTACAGAACTCGTCAATGTCACTTACAGAGAATGCCATGTGGTTTAGTCCCGGATTCTCTATAAGGCCTGTCTCTTGAAGTTCGAATAGAATACCATCATGGCTCTTCATCATACAAGCATTTCCTCCATGAGCTGTATACTTCACGAACTTTAAACCCATAGACTCATAGAAATCTATGGCTTCATCAAGATCTTTTACAAGTAAATGTACATGATCCAATCCTAGGTTAAACATGTATCAAAATCCGGTTCATTAGTTTTAAGATAGTTGATCGCTGCGCTGGCGATATAGATCAGGATTAACGACTTCAACCATTCTTTCTATATCTAGATCCCAGAGCAGAAACTCGTTCACTCTCTGAACATTCTCTATTGGGTCATCCAGAACATCATTATAGCTAATGTAAAGTGTCTCAATACCCCTTTCCTTTAGAAATTCTTTGACATTACTAATGTGTTTTTCAAAAACACCTTTCATGACCTCATCAGAAGCTAACTGAATCTCCTCTCCTCTTCTTTCTATCATCTTTCGCTGGCTGGCTAGGATTTCGTCTATATCTCTTTCCATGAATATCACTTTATACTCATGATCCATTGGCAGGTGTTTGAGGAGTGCGGATATAATCTTGACAGCCTTGCACTCCGCCTGAAAGAGCCATTCTGTGTCTCGGTCGAGTTGCTTTACTCTCTCGAACTCGTAGTATCCCTTAAGATTATCCTTATCAGCTTTTCTGATGTTATCCGTCAGTACAGGGACCCCTCCCTTTTCCAGGATCCTCATCATCATAGAGGTCCCTGATCGAGGAAGACCTGAGACTATTATTATCATCGCTACCAGCATTCAAGTACTTTAGAATTAAAACTATTTATCTGATTACCCAAAAATGACAAAAAAGTTGGAACCTAATAAAAAATTTTACAGACTTTAGAACTCCTCATGCATGAGAGTAAGTCTCTGGACAGCAGGTGAGTCCTTTACAATATTATAGATGTGACTTGATACTATAACATCTTCTAAAGCCAAGCCTATGTTTATAGCGAGGATTCTCTCATGAGATTCCTCTCTTCCAGGCTTTTCACCTGCTACTATCTCACCAAGCTCAGCGTAGAGCTGTGGTAGTCCGTCTGGGAAGGCTCCCTGCTCATGAAAATGCACAGTCTGGTCCCAGCTATCTGTAATGAACTTGTCGGTTCCAAGTATTGCATCACCGTCCCAAGCTCTACTTGCCTCAAGACCAAAGCCCAGACAACCAGGCTTAAACCACTCATTTCTGATCAGTGGCTCCTTCAATCTCTGTGTAGCGGTCAAAATTATATCCATTCCTTCAACGGTGTCTTTAACACTGCTACCAATGTTAATATTCACTCCTAGCTCATTCTCGTAGTCCTCTTTGATGTTTTTCATAGCTTCAGGATTGATATCATAAACCCGAACATCCTCAAGCCCTAAGATAACCTCTTTGAAGGCCACTAGGTTCATTCTGCCCTGAACACCGCAGCCTACTATTCCAAGACTGTTAGTATCATCTTTGGCGCAGTACTTGGCAGTAATAGCGGAAACCGCGGCTGTTCTTACTGCGGTTATCCACCTACAATCCATGACAGCGAGGGGCATCCCCGTCTCCATGTCGTTCAGTATCATGAGACCAGCGATCTGTGGAAGACCAAACTTTCTGTTGCTTGGATATCCGCTGACCCACTTTAGACCCCCTATACCTAGTTTCTCATAGTAGGCAGGCATGGCGTGGATAAACGAATCAGGTTTACTATGTATTCCGGGTTTTGGCGGGTTCTCAACTCTTCCTTTACCGTGCTCAGATAATCCCAGTTCAACTAGTTCTATGACCTTTCTTATGGGGATTTCTAGGTTAAGGACGTCCTCTTGGGATAAATAAACAAATTCAACAGGTTCCATTTTATAGTCTAAGAGATATTGTACCTTCAGTGTATAGTTTTTTCTCGAAAATTAAGTGTAGAGTTGAATAACTGTCCCATCTTTTAACTCACGATCTAATCCTACCTTCTCATTATCGAATTTTGCAGCGGGGCCCCAGAGTCTTGCGTATTTGAATCTCTCATAAAAGTCATTATGTATCATCTTCGCAAGATCCGCAACTGTTGCACCTACGTGAGTTACTATTGGTTCTTTGGCCGGTTCATTGCCAGCTTCCTTGGTATAAATCCTAATAATACCCAGCAAATCGAAAAGCTTTTCTCCAATAAGTCTTTGTAGGCCATCTTCTTCCTTACATGATACTGGAATCACCTCTAGTGGTTCCGCAATCTGTTTTAACTGCTCTAATGCTCTTGGATTTAGTCCAAGATCCTTTTTATTTGCTAGCATGATTGTAGGTCGGTAAACCGCGTTTCCGAATAAAGCATCCTCAACAACATCTATTGTTACCTTCCCCCTGATATGAACCAGGGCAGATCTTATTTTATACTCGTTCAGAAGTGCAATGATCTCATCAGTAGTACAGCCAACAAGTTCACCCTCCCAGACAAACTGGACATCGCGTCCATGACCTCTCTTAATGATTTCTACCTCACCCGGTGGTCTGTGGATTAATATCCTTGAATTATCTAGCTCTTTAGATATCATAAGATAATTTTCTACGGGATCGTTGTGAAGATCCACCATTATAATAATACCATCAGCGTTCCGAGTGGACGCTAGGTTCATGAATCCTTCAGCTTTGCCCTCACTACTTCCCTCGATTATGGGTGGAATTTCAACGAGTTGGAACTGTATATCCGCATAGGGTAGCATACCCGGCGTAGGGGTTGTTGTTCCCCAAGGCCAGGATGTGACTTCAACACTACTGTTTGTAGTCGCTTTTAGAAGGCTGCTCCTACCTACATTTGGAGGACCTATAACTGCAACTTGAGCTGCTCCAGCCTTTTGAACATAGTAACTCGGTCCCCCCGTTCTCTTGGCCTGTTTTTTCTTTTTTTCAATCTCCTCACGGAGCTGAGCCATTTGACGCTTTACCTGCATCTGAAGTTTCTCTGTTCCTTTATGCTTTGGTACTAGGCTAAGAAACTCGCCCATTAGAACCAGCCGTGTCTCAGGGTTCTTGGTCAGGGTTACCTCGTTCCATTTTGATTTCGCTTCCTGTGGCAGATTAGCTGGCAAGAACCTTCACCCTATTAGTAAAATAACTAATTTTGCGAGTTAAAAAAATTGAGGTAAGCATTCTGAAATATAATGGGTCTTAAGTACTGGATATGTTTACATCTCTAAGATATTAATGGTCAAAGGTTTTATAATAGGCACTAAAAACTCTGGAGAGTTCCTATACGCAGGGGCTGATATACTCAAATATGGGGGGTCAGCCCTTGACGCCGTCGAGGCAGCCACGCGATTAGTTGAGGCGAACCCTAAAGATACCACCGTTGGACTTGGGGGGATACCAAACATACTTGGAGTTCAGGAAATGGACGCTAGCATCATGGATGGAAAGACACTCAAAGCTGGAGCAGTTGGAGCAGTAAAAGGTTATTTGTATCCGATCACAATAGCGAGGAAAGTTTTAGATCACGCCCCTCATGTCATGTTAGTAGGAGAGGGTGCTGAGCTTTTCGCTGAGGCTTTAGGTTGTGAGAAGGGAAATCTCAGCACAGAGCGAAGCAGGTTGGTTTATGATCTCTTCAGAAAGCAGGCCCTCGATGATATCCCAGATGATGAAAGTTACAAACGGGGAATAATTGAATACGTCGAGAAGCAGAATCTCTACAAGTGGTATGATAAATTATCCGATGAGCACCATGGAACTGTAAATATAATGGCCATGGATAACAACGGAAACATCGCGTCAGCGGTTTCCACAAGTGGAACAGCTCTAAAGTTCCCTGGCAGACTTGGAGATAGCCCCATAATCGGTGCTGGAAACTACTGCGACAACAGATATGGAGCTGCGGCTTGCACTGGAAGGGGGGAATTAGCAATAAGAAATAGTACAGCAAGGTCGATAATAAGCTATATTGAGAACGGACTAAGCGTTAAGGAGGCATGTTTCAGGGCTTTGAAGGACATACATGAGTTAAATAGTCCAGGTGGTATGAACTGTATAGCTTTTGATACCAAAGGTAATACCATTAGTGCCACCATACGTGAAGATAGAGAGAGCATACACTGGTATCTCAGCGTAGACATGGATGAACCCGAGCAGAGAACCGGGATTAATGTGAGGGCGTAAGTGAAAAAGATGAGTGCACCCTACGATTTTAGGAAAATAAAACCTAGTGTATACGGTTGCCGAAGACCAGTTACTGGAGAGGTGGTTGCCTTACTCCATGTATATTTCGAGAAAAGAGGCTTGGAACTTATAGAGACGAAAAGTAGAGCGTTGTGCCGTAATGAGATTCATGAATTGATGATAACCGACGAGAAGAATGTATTACCTGGGGGAGGAGCTAACCGTGTAAGAGCAATAGCGTTCTTTGAAGTTAAAAGCCCTGGGCTTATTGTAGTCGGAGACCATGTGTCGGTAAATCATGAGAAACTGGGAAGTGTGGCTGGATATGATCAAACTCATATGCCAAATCATATGAACATCTTGATAAAATCAGAGGACCTAGATGAGCCATTGATTAATGTCGGAGACCAAGTAGAGTTCCACTGGATCTAGCCTTTATCAGGACCACCGAGACCGTATATACCCGCTATATTCTCCTTATTACTACAATCACCATAGCACATTCTTAGACTCTTAGGTTGAGATACGAATTTGTTTTTTTCTAGTATTTTGATCGCTTCATCGTTACCTTCAGGTGTACCAACCCATATATTCTCGCCGATACGCATATTCATCACACTATGCAGCAGATCCTCGGCGATATCGGGTCTTAGGGGATCGCAGATCCACGGACCAACCCTAACATTACCTACGCCATCCTTTCCCATAATATATCCGATAATATTGTTGTCTTCCCAAGCTGCCCAGCAGAGTTCAGGGTTCTGAGAATAC
>WJIV01000004.1 GCA_014730055.1 Candidatus Bathyarchaeota archaeon | reverse complement strand
TTTTAAATATTTACCTCCTGCCAAAACAACTCAAACTTAAGTTTAATTTCTTCCTCAAGTATTCAGAGTGAGTTCTAACCCCTCAAATTATATACTAATAATATACTTATTGAGCACCAAAAGGTGACTAGATGGGGCATTCAGCTATAACGCTATCATTATCAGACCCAGCAGGCCAGACAATATTCAGCTTATTACAGGAAAAAGGATTCAAGAGTACAGGAGAAGAGATGGTGCTCAAAAAACAGGATATATATCTGATGGTAGTTGAGCCTCTTATAGTACCTGAAGAACGATATAGTACGCCCTCTGAACCTGATCCATATCCTGCTGATTACGATAAGTTAGCAGAGGATTACGATGTAGACTATTTCGTTGTCGCCAGTAGACACTGGGCTAAAAGTGGTAGGCCAAGCCTGACTATGCATCCAACGGGGAATTTTGGAAAAGCTATGTATGGGGGAAGGCCGAGGGAACTTCAACAAACAGCTCCCAACCCTATGAGAGATATTTACCTCAGGATCCTCGAAGAGCCCCCTGAGAATTTTGAAGTTAGCCTCGAGGCAACACATCATAGCCCCACAATGTTCGACGTACCAATGTTCTTCGCAGAAGTAGGTAGCCGAGAGGAGCAGTGGAGGGACAAGGAAGTATGCAATTATCTTGTGGAATGCATTCTGGGAGGAATAGAGAACGAAAGACAAGCTAAGGTAGCTATAGGATTCGGGGGTGGACACTATTGCCCTTACTTCAGTCCCAAAATGGAGGAGTATGCATTCGGACACATAGCTGCTAAGTATGCTGTACCTTTGTTATCCCAGAATCTAGTTGAGCAGATGGTAAAGAAAAGCGGTGAAACTGATTTGGCTATTCTTGATAGCGGACTAAAAAGCAGTGAGAGGAGAAAAGTTGAAGCCCTGCTCAGCAGACTTGACTTGGAGGTAATCTAAGTCACTCCTCGAAGAACCAGCCTTCAATATCATCCCAAATTCTACTTAAGATATCCTTAGCCTGACCAGGGGGCAGGGTTAAGAAGAGCTTGCCTATGTGCTTGCACATCCTCTTACTGCTCTTCCCCTTTCTCCAGTCATCACAGTTGTGCTTGATTACCTGCTCGTTCATATCAATGATAATATGGTAATTCCGAATATTTGCCTCGATCCGGTCCTCATCTACATACTCGAGCTGGATTTCAGTATCCTTTATCTTCTCGGCGCGGGCAAGCCGCTTGAAATCCATGAACCGAGATAGAAAGTCGGATGGGCTTTGACCGCCCTCATCGGAGGTAAAGGAGGTTAGTGGCTGTACACCAACGGGTCTACCAGCGGTCTCATGATGGTTAATGATTCTATCTAAGGCGATCTTCTGCTCGGGTGTGGCCTTATCAAGTAGATCTAGGAACTCAACCGCATTCTTTACTGCGTTGGCCCTGAAGTGATTGTTAAAGTATCCATATGTTCTCCGGGTCTTAGACTCTATCTCCTCGACTTTTGGTACCCAGTCCTCCAGTTGTTCCTCTGAATATTCGTAATCATACCATAGGTTAGTCCCGCGTCCATGCCAGCGAATGTAGCTAAAATCCGCTGTGAAATGTAGTTCAGGCGGGAGTAGAGGCTCATCAACTATTGTATAGGCAACATTATGCTGAGATAGGAGATCAAATGTCTCTGGGACCAACCATGAGTTATCTCTAAACTCTACCGCCCACTCATAATTGCTCGGTAAAACCTCCAGATAGTCCTCTAAATTTCCCATATGCTCATTGAGATTAAATTTAGGCCTGAGTTGAATTAGGATAGGTCCGAGGCTCTCAGCTAGAGGCCTCATAAGATTTAGAAACCTAATGGTATCATCCTCCACGCCCTTACTGAGATCAAGCCACTTATCATGAGTGATTAACCCGGGTAGCTTTGATGAAAATAAGAAACCGGGTGGAGAATTTCTTTGGAGCCCAAAGATCATTCCCTCCGATGGGTAACGATAAAATGTGCTATTTATCTCGACAGTATGAAATATCTTCGCATATTGACTGAATTTGCCTGTCTTCTTCGTATAGAAAGGCCCGACCCAATCATCATAACTCCATCCACTTGTTCCGAGCAAAAGAGTCATTTAATTCACATTGATATTTATTTTCATGAAATATAAGGTATAGAATTTTTTCACGAATTTGTTGCCATCTAATAAAACCCAAAAAATCATATCCCACATAAATACATCATTATATTATGAGCTTAAAATTTCGAAAGCTCTCAGAGGAACCAGGCGAGTCCTTCGAGGAGGAAGGTCAACGCGGCGTGAATAGCGTAATGGCTGTAACCAAGAAGGAAAATATCTCTGGCTATTCTTGTAGGATTCTTAGGTTTGAGCCCACAGGCGCCACTGCATTCCATGAGCACGACAGAGAACATTTTGTTTTTGTACTATCAGGAAAAATCCGAGTGGAAACCGGGACTGAGATAAAAGAGGTCTCACCAGGTGAGATTATTCACATACCTTCAAATGTGGAACATAGATTCGTAAATTCTAGCAAGAAGCGTGCTGCTATTATGGTCCAGAATATTTTCTACGAGTAGCCAAATTCCCAAAACATATTATTTTCTAACATAAAATAATATAAAAAATTATAAAATCATGAAATAAGATGGTAAATTATATAGTTAATTATTAAGAAACAGGAAAAAACAAAACTATATTCAATACAATATATAATAAACAGATTATTAATATACTCAATCCATAATACTATAACCAAGGGAATTTAATGGTAATTATTGAACATCCAAAAAAAGAAAAAATTTACTCATATATATTTAATACCAAAGTTGATGGAATTAATAAACTATCGCAGAAGGAGGATTATTAACATGATAAATAGTGTAGTAAAGACTGATCAAACTCAAAAAATATCAGATATATGTCCTCAATGCCAGGGTGAAAAATTTATTAAAGATGTTCAGACAGGGGAGGTTGTTTGCAATACCTGTGGTTTAGTCCTCACTGAGAGAGAGGTAGACCTGGGTCCCGAGTGGCGTGCCTACAACACAAGGGAGATTAACAAAAGAGAGAGAACTGGACTAGGGTTAAAATATTCAATATTCGATAAAGGCCTAACAACAATGCTCAACGGAAACAGGGATGCAAATGGAAAGGCGTTGAGTAAAGAAAATCGGATAAAGTACTTAAGACTAAAGAAATTTAACAATAGATCTAAGATCTCAGACTCATGGAGAAGGAATTTATCCATAGCCTTCTCAGAGCTAGATAGGATCTGCTCAAAGCTCCACATGCCAAGTAACATCAAGGAAAGGGCAGCAGTCATTTACAGAAAAGCCCTGAAAGCAGACCTAATAAGAGGACGGAGCATAGACGCATTTGTAGCAGCAAGTCTTTACAGTGCCTGTAGAAAGGAAAGACTACCTAGAACGCTCTCCTCTATAGCTGAGGCGAGTACAAAAGATTACTCTAATGTTGCCAAATCCTATAGATTGATGCTTAGGGAGCTAGATATCAAGATGCCCATCGAT
>WJIV01000231.1 GCA_014730055.1 Candidatus Bathyarchaeota archaeon | reverse complement strand
TGGGGAAAAGTTCAAGGCTTGGAAAGCGAAGAACTGTTAAAATATATCGTAATTCCTTGGGATTAACCCCATATTATTTTATCTACAAATCCATTAGTATATCTATGTACTCAAAAAAAGAAACTGTTTATTTCGAAAAAAGCGGGAAAGAGAATACTGAAGATACTCTTAAACTAGCAAAAAAACGTGCCGAGGAGTTAGGTATTAAAAACATAATAGTTGCAAGTTATACTGGATATACCGGTGTAATTGCATCCGAGATTTTTCAGGATCATAACCTCGTGATTTCTGCAGGTATGATGGGATTTAGGGAACCCAATGAATCGAGAATGGATCCAAAAGCAAGGGAAAAAATGGAATCTAATGGAGCTAAGATGTTTTATCATCTGCACGCTTTTGGTGGTTTAGGAAGAGCGGTAAAGAATAAGTTTGGACCTATTCAAGTTGATGAGATAATAGCCCATTCGCTCAGACTTTTCTCGCAAGGAGTCAAGGTATGTTGTGAAATATCATGTATGGCTGCTGATGCAGGACTAATAAGAACTGATGAGGAATGTATAGCGATTGGAGGCTCTGGTGGCGGAGCAGATACTGCGGTTGTCCTCAAACCGAGTAATACTCACAGATTCTTCGACACTAAGATACATGAGATAATTTGCATGCCCAGATAACCTATTTTATTAAAAACCAAATAAAATACATCTTGGAAGACTATGGTGAAAGATAAAGAAAATATAAGTAAAATTCTTGAAAATAGCCTAAAAAATCTATATGCTGATAGAATCGTAAAAATTGAAGTAAAAAGTATAATGGAGTATCCGATCAAAGAAGACAAATTTCTCGTAACCTATAATCTTGAGCTTGAGGGGGAATTACCTATAATAAGAGCAAAAATAGTGGTCGATACTGAGAAAAAAGGGATCGAATCCTATGAACCAGGACTACCGTAAACTATTGATTATATCAACAGCTTCGTAAAGATCTTTAACTTCAAAATCGGCAATTTGGTCCTGTTTGTTTGGTTTTACTTCATTAACTCGGTTAACCCATATAGTATGAATTCCAACGATCCTTGCAGGTCTTATATCACTAAGAGGTGTATCACCTACACTTACAGTTTCAGAGGGTAGTATATCCAAATTCTCTAGTATTTGTTCGTAATATTCCGGTTCAGTCTTTAACATTCCTAATGTAGATTCACTGAATGTATAATCAAAAAATTTTTTCCCAGTTCTCTTTTCTAATGTATTTGCTTTCTCTTTGGCATCAAAGCCGGTGCTTAAGCATATAGTAAATCCTCCTTCCCTAAGTTTCTCAAGAGATGGGATAGCATCTGGATAATATACTGGTTCAAATTTAGCTTCCTCTTTAGCCTTCTCAAATACTTTACATATTTTACGAGCAATTTTTTCATCGAATGGCTTATCTAAATGCTTGAAAAGTAATCTGCAATGAAACATTATGTCGTCGTGATGCTCAAGATAGTTTTGATGTATTAACTCCCTATGGATCTCATAAACCCACATCTTATAGAGTTTTTTTCCACTGAATTCTAGTATACCATCTAGTTTTACCTCCATGGCTTTATCCATGTCATGGAGGGTGCTATCATAATCCATGAGCACTGTTTTTATCATACTCACATACAACCACGGGTTTATTTATTCGAATACAATGAGTAAGCTAAATGCTGATAAAGTTCCCGATAGATCTACTAAGGAGTGCTTTAGAATTAGCTAAGAACAACCATCCGAATGAAATTATCTTACTTCTCAGAGGAAAAAAAGCTAAAGATATTATTACTATCAATGATTTTCTGATACCTCCCATGGGAATTGGAGGAAATGGCTTCGCGAGCTTCCCCGCAAATATGCTTCCTATAGACTTTTCAATTGTGGGCACACTCCACAGTCACCCATCAGGGCGTTTGAGCCCTTCAACTAGAGACTTGCATAACATGTATGGAAGAGTAATGGTAATTATTGGTCTCCCATACACTACTAATTCAGTATCTGCTTTTAGGAAGAGTGGGGAACGCCTTGCAGTTGAGGTTAACTAGCCACCCACAATAATCGGGAATATTACTACTTTATCTCCTGGGTTCAATATTGCACTATCCCAGAGTCGCTTATTATTAACTAATACGCCAACAACCCTACGATCATAGGCATATAATATGTCTTCACCGAGAGACTTCATGAAGTCTCGTAGGCTTGTACGTTCTTCAACAATCTTGACCGTGAGATCGGGATACATCTTAATTTAACTAATAAGGTGATGTTTATATCTTATCTAGTCCACGATCGTATACAATCTGCTTATACCTTCTATACCATTTATCGACATTGTCTTTGGTTACATAGTTTCTATGATGACGGAACCCGCCTTTAAAACCGTGAGGAATATGAAGAACTTCGTGAATTAATGTCTTATCCTGAACATTAAGAGACGCAAAGTCAAATAACTCATGAATTACCTCTAGAATATATGTCGGCTCCATCATCAGTGCTTCTTGCCAGATTCTTCCTAAGCCATGAATACGGGCTATAGTTCTTTTCGCTTTACTTCCCCTACTTCTTATAAAATGAACCCTATCTAAATCTACATGATCAAATTTTAACAAGTTAACTATTTGAAAGGTTCTTTCTTTAATATCTGGAGCGTCAAAATACTCTATCATACTCATGCATTATCTCTCTTTGATTAATTGTTTTATCGATAATTTTAATTGGATGGATGATCCATCCATATTTGGTTTGGATCAGGAACAAATAGACGTCACTAGAAAGGTAGCATCATTAGCTATTATGACCGCTGTAGCTGTATCAACAAACTATCTCTTGA
>WJIV01000031.1 GCA_014730055.1 Candidatus Bathyarchaeota archaeon | reverse complement strand
TCATTAGCGAATCTGGGGTTATCATAATTACCATAAGTTATGTTGGTGATGACCCAATTTGTCAGAGGTAGGATTTTATCCAGAGTGTTATTATTGTTTTCCACTAGCGTTTTAGCTAATTCTACTATCTCCCCTTCCCCGCTTTGGAAAGTGTTTGTGGATAAACAGTATTCTTCTACCAGTGAATTTGGAATAGTTTCCCCTTGAAACTGGTTTAGATCCGGTCTCTCCCTTGTTCGAGAATTTATAGAGTATGTAACTCTGAAGGATAGATTTTCTTCTGGGAGTAATTCCCTATTTGTTTCAACTATCGCTATGGAATTCCCATCCATGTCACTCATATTGGAGATTAATGGATGGGAAGACTCAACAACCTCAACCCTTTGCCATTCATCATTCAATCCAAGGGGAATCGATAGATCATCATCGCTAAGAAAGTAGGTCTCATCCCCCTTATTCTCAAACGTGTATTTGACAGTGTAAATATAATGGGATAGATCAGCGAATACTCTTGTTGTAAGGAAAAAGAGGAAGAATGATACAAGCCAGATACGTTTATACACTCTACTCAAGTGAATAATTTTGGATGCTTATCTATATTCCGGATAAGATGTTTTTTGAATTTTTTATATTTTGATATTACTCTATATGTACTCTGAACTGGTTTACGGCTCCAGGTAAGTATTCTAGGAATTCTTCAACTGCCCTCGTCACATCTCTGGATTGAGTGATGTATCTTCCCACTATTAAGATATCAGCACCTGAGTCCAAGGCATCTTTGGCGGTATTTGGTTTGATTCCTCCTGCAACGGAGATGAGTAATTTCTCATCGAAGATCTCTTTGATTTTTTGAATGGATTCCCATTTTGACTCACTTCCCAATTGTTCAGTGTCTATTCCCCTGTGAAGTATGACTCCATCGGGAAGTTTCTCCAAGCTTTTTAGTTTTTTGATTGGATCCTCTACCGCCATCATGTCTATGAAGGAATATATTCCAAGTCTGTTAGTCTCATAGATGAAGCTGTCTATGGTGGCTACGGAAGCGGCACCGGCACAACAGACCCCGTCAGCCGTCTGGTCAAAGGCAATATCAACCTCCACCTTCCCGACATCCATGGTTTTTAGATCTGCAATTATGAAACTGTCCTTGGCAATATCCCTCATTTTTTTGATTACCTCCACGCCATATCTTTTAATCAGGGGGGTTCCAGCTTCCAAGATTACATTATCTGACCTGGGAATGGATGAAACTATCCTCTCTATCACGTTGATATCAGGAGCGTCTAGGGCAATCTGAAGGTATGGTGGCCTCCAGAGTCTTGGAGCTCTAAAATCCATCAAGGGGTGTTTGGCTCTATCCTTTTCATAAAAGACTTTATCCAATGGGGGATAGTTGTTGATAGCTCTGCTGAGGGCTAGTTTTGTGGCACTGTAATTATATTGATATATCCTCCTTTTATCCTCAGCCTGGGGATGGATGAAAACACTTACAACCACCACCCAAT
This sequence comes from Candidatus Bathyarchaeota archaeon, assembly GCA_014730055.1. The sequence continues at coordinate 1,033 of WJIV01000031.1, read as the reverse complement.
CATCCACAACTGTATCGGGTATGATTCCATCTTCAACGGAATCAGCTACGGCTTTAGCTACGGCAACCTGAGCTGGTCCAAAGATCTTTTGTGCATCTTCCATGTTCTTGATGGTGACCTTAGGAACAATCACCGTATGGGGTTTGGGTGGAAGATTGGGTCGAATTACCGCCAGTAGGGGAGTGTGCCCAGCTGATAGTTGACTCAAGGATTGGGCAAAAGCTGAGCCCACTGGTCCTTGTTTATCTCCCATCATTAAATCTATATGGGCAACCTCATTCCCCTCACCGACGAGGGCCTCTCCTATTAAGAAAGCTTTTCCTCTTTGAAGAGCCTCATCCTTGTTCATAAATACCGAATGGAGGGAGAACAGATCAATATATAAGAATTCCCCGAATCACTAGGGTTGAATATGGTTTTAATATCATTTTTCATTGAAAATCTTCAAAAATTATCTCTATCTCAATCATTTTCCCATCAATCCTGAGGAGGTCTACAAGTTCACGATCAACATCAATTGCAGCTTTATCAGCCAAGATCATCAGGGTTCTGTCGCAAGCATAACTACTTTTCCTGGCTACCATATCTCTGGGATGTTTATAGGTTAAATTTGGATGACCCCTTCCTGTTACCTTGAATCTTTGGTTTTCAACCTCTAGAATGAGGGTTATCTTTGTTTTTTCATCTCTGGCCAGCTTTTTAATATCCTTGGAGAGATCCTTCAATCCGATCTCTGATTGTATGGCAGCTATACAATCACCTCTGAGGGTAAGATGGTCATCTTTTGTTATCATAACCGTTGTCTCATGTTTGCAGGTGATATTTGGATGACCTGAACCTCTGAAAGTGACTGATATGGGCATACAAATTTCTTATAATTGGTCCCTTATAGGATAAGCTTTTTACGAAAGAGACCGGGAAATGTTATGGTAAGGGCTGGTAGATCAGTCTGGTATGATCGCTGCCTTGGCAGGGCAGAAGCCGGGGGTTCAAATCCCTCCCAGTCCATTAATTTTGGAAAAATATTCCATGG
>WJIV01000030.1 GCA_014730055.1 Candidatus Bathyarchaeota archaeon | reverse complement strand
TCATGTACTCAGCTCTAAAGTATTCAGGGTTTCGCCAAGGACTCTTATCATATCCGTATCTGTCTAATGCGTCTGAATGGCCCATAAAGAACTCTGCAATTTCAACATCTATCCCTGATAATCTCCACCTTGAACGCATACAATCCCTAATTTCATGTAAGTTCTTCGAGTACCTGATCTGTGTAGGGTGTTCATAATTACTTGGATCTTTTTCCTTGATTAAAGCCAAGCTCTTTAATTTCCTTGTCCAATAGTGTCGAGCTGTGCCAATTGATAAAGGCGAATCCCATCTAGTGATAAAGATTGAATCCTGTGAATCCTCACGAACCTCAAAATATTTCCTAAGTTCCGCTATTGCATCATGTCCAATGAAAGAATAAAACTCGTTTTTATTCTGTTTACGTCCATGAGGAAATTCAATTTTAATCGGACAATCCTCATTATCGAGCTGAGTTCTAAGAGATTCTAAACCGTTATCACTCCAATAGATCGCCTCTCGAATACCCATAATCCCTTGAACTATGCACATAAAGAAAGCCCTATACATAGGGTTACTTGCCTCGATTACCCTTCTTAAATCAGATATTGTAAGATCGCCTTTTACTTTCGGTTTACCGTTCTTAATACTATACCTGGGATCTGGTGGAAATCCTACTCGATTGTGTGCGAAAAATCCCCTTACTGTCGAATAGTATAAACTCAACGTATTTTTTCTAAGATTATCCTTGGTTCTTATCCAGTCTTGAACTATGTCTAAAATCTCATAAGATCCTCGATTTTCTCGCTGGTATTCAATAAGCTGATCAGGTGTGTAACCCTTGAACTTGTTACCGTCACTTTCTAAGTATTCAAAGAATTGGTTAAGTATTGACTCTGAGGTTCTAGAAGTATTGTCTTTCAGTCTTTTTAGATAAAATTCGACTGTTTCACTCATATTTAGACACTAAATATATAATAGTTGTACATTTTATATGTTTATAGGACAATATATTATACATATTATTCTCAAGGTGAGCCTTATGGTAGAGTTCTGTGACCGATGTGATAGCTTCATGCAAGCGACTACTGGGGGATTTGAGTGCCCCAGATGCGGTTGGACAAAGCGAGCTGATGTAATTAAAGTAAAGACCGGCCCTGAGAACGAGCCTGAGCCTGTATATGTCATGAGTGGTACTGAGGATGCCATAAGGGTTCAACGTACTTGCCCCAAGTGCGGTAACTCTGAAGCTTATAGGACAATTACGGTTGCAATCGGTGAGCATGCTGGTGTTAATACAGATAGATCCGTCAGTAAATTCAGGTGTACCGAGTGCGGTAACACCTGGATAGAAGGGTAAATGTCTAGTGTATGTAGACCTTTGTTGGTATGCCCTGTCTAATGCTCTGGCTTACGATACAATAGTCCTCAAATACATCTAGGCATCTCTTGAACTGGCTCTCGTATTTCTCATCGATCTCAGGGTATATATCAACGGTGAATTCGACTATTCTCCATCTGCCGTCCTCGTTCCTCCTCATTACTCCCTTTGCCTCGGTTCTTACATCCCCAACCTCAGCTCGTCCTTTCTTCAAGCAGAATAGCAGACTCGCGGTAAGGCAGTTACCCATTGCTGCTGCTAAGATGTTAGATGCATCAGGGCCTTTACCATCGCCAACAGGTTCAGTCTCATCCATCAGTAGGTTATCAACATCATCCAGCCCGAAATCCACTGAGAACTGAAATCCTTCTTTTCTTTCCATAGAGACCTTGAAGGTCTTCTCTTCATCTTTACTCAATTTAATCAGTATCAAAGAGAGGGGGTTAGATATAACAGCTATTCTTCAGGAGGCCTTATCCGAACTCCTCCGGATGCTCCCTCTTGTACCTGTTCTCATATAGGTAACCACCCGTAAACAACAGCATTCCAAATACGAAGAAGAAACTAATGAATGGCTCCAAAGATAGGTTTCCAGTAACGGTAATCCTCCAGAGTAGGATCACACAGAGGGTGGCACATAGAGCTGATCCAAAGTACATCAAGGTCCATAGCCTAAATTTCAAACCAGTCCAATATACGGTGGATGAGAAACATATTATTTTCCATAGTTAAGCCTATAACTTTAAGGTGAATCCTCTTGGATATGTCACAGATGCGAAGAAAGGAGAAGGAAATTTCAGAGAAAGTAGTGATAGAGGAAATACTCCTAGAGAACCAGGTGGGGCGTCTTGGGACTTCTGTGGGTAATAATCCGTATGTTGTGCCGATGAACTTTGCATATAGGGATGGAAAAATATACCTCCACACTCACAAGGATGGGAAAAAAGTAAAAGACATCCAATATAATGCTCAAGTCTGCTTCGAGGTTGACAGCGGTAAGATGATAGAAGCTGAGGACCCCTGTAAATTCAGTTGGGAATATCGAAGTGTAATTGCCAGTGGCAAAGCAAGGATAGTGAGGGACCCCGAGGAGAAGCTTGAGGCTCTCAGAATAATAAGTAATAAATACAGTTTCGGAAAAGGGCAAAGCCTTGATATTGAAGCAGTTAAAAAATTCCAAGATCTATGGATAATTGAGATTACTGTGGACAAAATGACAGGGAAAAAAAGCCCAGCATAAAAATCCTTACTCAAACTTTAATTATATTATCTAGAAAATAAAACCCAAGTCGTATCAGTTGAATGCCTCCCCTATAGGGGCTGTACCAATCTTCATCGCGTTCTCATCTTTTGAGATTATCAGAGTTTTAATCCACTTAGGATCCTCTTCTGGGTGATCTGTTCTGAAGTGGGCTCCCCTACTCTCACTTCGAGCCATTGCAGCCCTTACAATCATCTCAGAAGCGTCAAGTGCCATAAAGACCTCTAGAGCAAATAACATCTGCCTTCCCGGATATGCCAGCATCTTTCTAGTTGTGGTTCTTATCTCTTGGATCCGCTCATAGGCGTCAACTAGCATGAAACTGTCTCTAATAATACCAGCGTTCTCCCACATATTTTCCCTTAGAAGATTCATGATAGTCTCAGGGGTATATCCGGTCTCTCTTTCTCTAAGTTTATCATATTTCTCCAGTTCGGATTGAGCCAGGTCCTCCACTGGCTCATATGAAAGGTTCTTGACATATTCTGAAGCCCTCTCTCCTGCCCTAGCCCCAAAAACTGTCACATCTGTAAGTGCGTTACCTCCATGCCTGTTGGCGCCATGGACTCCTCCAACCACCTCTCCGGCAGCATATAGACCAGGTATATCTGTCTCGCATTCAGTGTTAGTAATGACCCCTCCCATTGTGTGATGGCATATAGGGGCTACTCTGAAGGGTCTCTCGTCCGCGTTAAGTGTCTCTACAAAGAACTCATAGCTACCCATACCGAATGAGGTACCGGGTGCACTCCGTTTTATTACGTCTTGCGCATCGATTAGAACAGCATCATCGACCCCATCTCCTCGAATTATCTCCTTCATCATGGCTCTTGAGAGGAGGTCTCGACTCTTCGCTATGAAAGGGCGTTCGGTAACTTGATGTTTTTTAGGAATATCTTCTCCCAGAACGTTCATTATCTTCCCTTCCTCTACAACGGGTCCATCTACTAATAGATTAGGTAACCCGGGTTCAGCGAGGGCAAGGGGGAAGAACTGGACAAATTCCATATCTCTGAGCTTAGCTCCAACGTGGTAAGCTAGTGCATAACCATCTCCTGTAGTTTTTAGGGGGCAGTCCGTTCTTTTGTAAAGCCCACCTGCTCCTCCTGTTGCTAATATAATTGCTTTACACTGGAATATCGCTGGTTCTTTTCTAATTGAATCATATCCGACGGCTCCTACGATCCTGTCCTCTTTTTTGAGGAGTTTGGTTATAATGGTGTTCTCGACGAAGTCGACTTTTCTCTTCTTGAGATACTCCACCATTGGTAATGTAATGCCTTCTCCGAGCTTCGTATCTCTTCCACCAACATGAATTCCACCCCGTCTCACATTAACAATCAAGCCATATTTCTCTAGTTCGAGTACCCTTTTACCACCTTCCTTTACAAGTACATCTACGAGGTTTGGGTCATTCATGCCCTTACCCGTGCTAAGAGTTCTTTCCCTGTGCTCATCTATGCTCATACCACCCACAGCAGCAAGATATCCGCTTCCTGCCACTATTGTACAGTTGTTATAACCCGCTGGTGCCTTTGAAACAACTAATAAATTAGCCCCATTCTCCTGTGCTTCAGCAGCGGCCCTTAATCCAGCTCCCCCGGTCCCTAATATTAAGATGTCTGATGAATAGAAAGATACCATGATATTATTATGAGGAGATTAGCCTAAAAACGGTGCCCCTTGTTGGATTTTGTGCCCTCCAAGTTTCTCTGTAAGAATATGGGCTGTAACCAATCTTGATCTTGTTCCGGATGGTCTCTCCTGTAGTGTGTTCCTCTACTTTCTCTTCTTGCCTGTGCCCCAATAGTGACAAGCTCCGCTGTTTGAAGAGCCATTGAACTCTCAAGTATTCTCTTTAATGTAGTGGGATTCTCTGACTTGTTCTTTATGTTACTATCTCTCAATAAATTTATCTCTGTTATCGCTGTTTGAAGTGAATCTCCGTCTCGAATAACCCCGACCTTCTGCCAAAGCAGGTTCTTCAATTCATCAATCACCGGATTATATGTACCATCTTTCTGTATTTTTTTATATATATCTGTAAAATGTGAGACACGATTAGATAAATCAGTTCGGGCAGTTTTAGTAGCATAATCAGCTGCAGACTCACCGGCTATTGCTCCGAATACAATTATATCCGTCATTGCGTTCCCTCCAATTCTATTTGCACCGTGTACGCCTCCGGTTACTTCTCCAGCGGCGAACAGTCCTTTCACCGATGTAACGGTGTCTTTATCTATATGAACACCAGACATGGTAAAGTGGCAGACTGGAGATATCTTGAAAGGTTTCTCAAGTGCCTCTATTTTCTCAAGTACCTTTCTCTGACCAGAGTTGTTTACAAGATTTTCTAACCCTTTTTCTTTAAGAGGCCCAGTTGCGTCAAGAAGTAACGACCCATCAACTCCTCTTCCTTCCAATATCTCTAACATTATAGCCCTCGAAAGAAGATCCCTGCTCATGGTTGTTAGAGGTCTTTCTGTAATCCCATATTTCTCTACAATATCCTCCCCCTGATTATTCAGTATCCTCCCCTCATCAACAAGCTCACCATATATGGCGAATAGAGGTTGTCCCGGCTCAGCTAAACCAACTGGTACAAACTGGATAAACTCCATATCTCTAAGCACAGCACCTACATCATATGCCAGAGCATAACCATCCCCCGTAAGAGTTAATGGACAATCAGTTCTTGGATAGAGTGCTCCACATCCTCCTGTAGCTAAGACAACTGCCTTCGCTGAGAAGACCTTAGGCTCATCAGTGAACCCCACCGCTCCAACGATGGAGTCATCAATTTTTATTAGGCTAGTGATTAAACAATTCTCGACATACTCAATTCCCATTTCTTTAGCGTACTTTACCAAGGGCTGAATAAAGCCTAGCCCCCTTGCCTCTGGGTTTTCACCACAGCTTACCATGCCCTGGTGGATCTGTAAAGCTACGCCATATTCTTCTAGCTCTTTCACCCTCTCCGGCCCAAACTTTACCATCGTCTCGACAAGTAGAGGGTCATTTAGCTCCTTGCCCCCAGCCATAGTTGCCTTATAGTGTTCTTCCTTGGATAATCCCCCTAGAGCAACTCTAAACCAGCCATTTGTGACTATACTTGCAGTCTTCAAACCTGAACGCGACTTTGATACTATAGTTACTTCTGAACCATTCGCCCTTGCGGCTATCCCTGCTCTTAGACCAGCTCCTCCGCTACCAATAACTAGTACATCGGTCTCTTGAATATCGCTCATGATCAAAATGTATTCGGGATACTATTGAAAGATTACTACTCCAAGTAGACTCTCTCAAGGCATATCCCCTCGGCACTCTCTCGAGTAAGAATATTCTCAACCCTAAGTCTCTGGTCGAACGCATTTAAGCTATGCTGTATGCTTGGAAGAGTCAGATTGCTGCACAACCCATTTAGAAATATTCCACAGTCCACTCCGACATCTAGAAAAGCCTCGTAGAAGGGACACTTTTTTACAACGAATGTTATACTTTTGTCATCCCTTTTGTGCTCTTTAATCTCAGATCCAGCATCGGCCATAAATCTTCTGTAAACCTCGGCCCCAAGATCAAGGGTCTCCAAGTCGTCTGGCAATATCCGTCTCATCTCTCGGGAAATCATCTCTCCCTGACGCTCAGCCGCTTCTTCGAGGATCTCGAGAGCCTCATCAGTACCATATCTCTCGATGAATTTCATTATGTAAAGAACCTGTAGGATATAGGCCCGTTTAACTCCCTCGAACATCACCTGAACCATTCCTCGAGATTCTATAAACTCTTTGTTGTGATTATCCGTGATTTATATTACCGCGCCAAGTTGCCCAATATATCAAACTGCATTTCCCTGGGCTCACCTATCATCTTTATTTTACTAAACAGAGCAGGATCCTTCTCAATCTCGTTCACTAGAGCTTCGCTAATCCACATTTCCTCAAGCTCCTGCGTGTTCTTAATCCTAACAAGCCTTGCATCTCCAGGTCTAACTGGACCGCTGATCCTTATGGCAGTAGTTATGGCATCTCTATCGTTTGGAAGACTTGGTGGAATCTTACCTGTCTCACCGCTACCTTGAGTTAAACAATTTACGTATGTCTGCTGTCGATCTATTTTCTCCTCTGCTCTAGTGGTAATTAGGTCAGCAAGCCCAATGCCTATGGCGTTGCCATGTGTCTCCTCTGATAGATCCAGTATGACAATCTTACTAATACACGGAGCGAGAGGATCAGCCTCACCCGGCATCCAGAACCTACCTGTCACATTGGTGTCCATCCCAACACCACTTATCTCCTTGCCTATCTCCTCCACAACAAGTACGTCAATCTCCTCTATCGGGATACGTGGAAGCGAATCTTTAGCAATTTCAAGTAGCTTCATCTCCTCCTCCATGAACTCTTCGGGATATAGCGCTTTCACCATAGCTGTCTCATGGTGTGCGTTCTCGAGTATAGCTAAGCCCATTACAACATTTGTCTTCTCTGCTATGAGCCTCCCTGCCTCAGGTAAAACTCGGTGGTATCCATCATATTTGTGCCAATGTATCATCTCAGCTCCTTTCTGTTTCCCTAGCCCTATAGCGAGCATCTTCAAAAGCCCGCTTTCTATCTCACCTTTAAAGTCGGTATGAGGTTTAACTCTGTTTACTACAAATATCCCATCAGCCTCCATAGCCTTACGATCCAAGTAGACCTTTATTCCTCCCTTTAGCTCCCCGACTAGATCCACCTCCATGCTCGAGACAATCTGCGCCCCAACGGATTTCTCCGTTATTCCAAGGGCCTCAAGAACATTGATCTGCCCTTCAGGAGTGGCGCCGCCGTGACTACCCATTGACGGAACAACGAAGGGATCCCCACCAGCTTTTCTGATCTCCTCAACCACTACTGAGAGTATTTCCGCAATATTAGCTATACCTCTGCTACCAGCTGTAACGGCGATTTTCTGCCCTCTCTTAATTCGTTCTCTTAATTTTTTTCTTTCCAATTCAATGATAATTGATTTTTTTACATCTTTTAATTTAGGCTGGTCGAATAACTGCCTTATCTTTATCATCTTTGGGAGGTTCATATGGCTCTCTTATTAAGTCGCTTCCTTTGTCTTCAAGTTTTTCCTTATATTGTATTCTTGCTTCCAAGGATTGATTCGCTTATCTGAGAACTCGTCGCCCAGAATAAGGGTACTTCTAGGTCTTCATCAAGATCAGTACCATGCGTACCTCTCATTGTATCAGGATCAGTGTGCTGTCCATGATCTGCAAGAACTATTACCGAATAATCCTGGCTACCAGCCGCTTCAAGAATTCTTCTGAGATTTGTGTCGGCACGTCTAACAGCCTCAATACTATCTTGACTGTAAGGTCCATATCTATGTCCTGCATCGTCGACATCCAGTAACTGCACCCATAGCAGATTTTCCCCATCCAATATGCTTGCAATAGCGTTCGCTGTTACATCTTTATCCAGGTTAGATTCTGCAACTCTAGGGTGATCAGCATGCGGAGAGATCAGTATGCCTAGGCTACTTTGAGATCTTGCAGCTGTTGAGGAGTTCATTCCACTTTCCCTAAGAATATCAAAGATGGTCTCTAATCTCAAGTGCATGGTCCTGTCAGTGATTTTGTGGACCTCGGGGTGAGCCCCTGTGAGCATCGTAGCGAAGTTGACTGGGGTGATACTCTTCATCACACTGTGAATAACTGTTGAGTTAATACTTTCTAAGAGATTAATGGTCGGTGAATTATTCTTGGCTTTATTCCAGGTGCTAACTCCAAATGCGTCTATCACTACAACCGCAAGTCTGTCTGTATACCGTAGAGCCTTCGTAATATTAAAGAGCCCAGGTTTCTCCGCTGATCCAGGATGCTTGACACCAAATATATCACAAACAGTCGGTGCTATAACCCGCATATCGTGCATGTTTTCTAAGTATATTTAGGAGGAGATATGAGGTTTCCTTTTAATTTTTCAACACTATTTGGACTATTATGTAAGTTGCCTTCCAATACGAGTGAAAGGTATATTTTTCTTTCACGAAGGGACTCTCTGGTCGAGAATTAATGGAAGATTATTATAATGTTAACAAAGCACGTTGGAATGAACTGGTTAAAATTCATGCACAAACGGATGAGTATGATCTAGAAGGATTTCTATCCGGGAAGAACAGCCTCCATGAACTAGAGACTGAACTCCTGGGAGACGTTAAAAACAAGAAATTGCTTCATCTCCAATGCCATTTTGGTCTCGATACCATAAGTTGGGCTCGTCTTGGTGCTGATGTGACAGGTGTCGATTTCAGTGAGGAGGCTATTGAGCTTGCTGAAGAACTGGCCTTAAGGACAGGGGTTGACGCGAAGTTTATTTGCAGCAACCTTTATGATCTCCCAGGGAAACTCAGGTCCAAATATGACATTGTATTCACAAGCTATGGAGTATTATGTTGGCTTCATGATATCGACAGATGGGCTGAAGTAATTTCTCACTTTCTAAGACCGGGAGGAATATTTCTACTGGTGGAATCTCATCCGTTCATGTGGGTCTTTGACGACGAGGACAATGGTCTCAAAGTGAAATACTCCTATTGGCACAGTGAGGAGCCTTCAAGTTGGGAGGAAGATGGGACCTATGCAGATGAAACAGCCAAGGTAACAAATAGGAAGAGCTTCGAGTGGCAGCATACCGTGAGTGACATCCTGAACAGTCTAATAAAAGCAGGATTATCTATATTAGAGGTGGGAGAATACCCTGAGCTAGTATGGAAGTACCTTCCCATTGCTGAGAAAGTGGATGAAACATACTATAGGATCAAAGGAGATCCTCTTCCTCAGACTTGGAGTGTAAAAGCATTCAAAAAATGATTGAATGAACCAATATCCTTCCAAATACCTTTTAATATCCTGAACAATCGTTCTTTTTACACGCTCTACATAATCTGGGTTTGAGCCTTACCATGTTTCTCAAATATTAATTTTAGTGTACGGAATTTGGGCTCAATGAAGCGGTTTTTTCCAACATAGTAATCTTTTACAAGGCCTAGCTTTGACAGGTCTCTAATATTGTTATCTGTGGGCTCATATCCCAACTTAGATTTTCTCGCTAAATCAGATATTGTAATCTTATCTTGTTCAGTTAAGATCTCAATGATCCTAATCATACTTCTCTTAGCCACGTCCTCCATCTTCAAGCGCATACCCATCTAAGATTTTTCTTATCCGGGTAAAAGTATGACCACATTCTTTGATCTGGAGAGAGGCGTGAAAATGCTATAGAGGGATATATATCCGGTTTATTTGTGTCTATCTATACGTGCTTTTTTCTGCTGCTTTTTTCTATATGCGAATTTTCTAGTGGTCTCGATGCTCGTTCTGTGAAATTGGTACCAGTTCTCTGTATCTCTTATAGCCTCATAGAAATCAGGGTAGGATATCTCCTCACCATTTAACTGTGTGATAAGTTCGTTAAGCTTGCTTTTTTCCTCGGGAGAGTCGGTCTGTTCGAAGGATTTCTGGTATTCTTGGTACGCAGCAGTGAACTTGAAGTCCTTTGCGTCGAAGACCAGCTTCTCAATCTTTTCCATATGATTAATTCCTACGGGGTATAGGAGACGCCGAAATTTAAATCCGTCCTTTTAAACTAACAGATTCGGTTAATTTTTATCCTCTAATAGTATTTGTGATGTAATGAAAAATAGGATCGAGAGCATAGTCGATGACCTCACCTCAGAGGCGGTGTTATCCGAGGTCGTTGATATTTACAAAAATATGGCCACAGATGGAGTCGACTCCGTAGTAGATGCTTCTATTGGGCACGTTTATGCCTCTGCTCTGAGCCAGGTTGCTCTACTAGGAATATCATGTGACAAATTCGATGAGTGTAGAGAGATTTTCGATCGTGTATTCAATGTTAGACTCTTGGAAATTAGGCACAAACTGAGACTCATAACACACCGATAAAAAACATTAGATTATTCAGATAGATCGAAAAAGCTGCCATTATAATGGGAAGCATTTGATTAATTAGTAAGGGCACACCTCTAGGTCCCATGTTGGATTCCCTGAATCGAAATCTACGATATCTATTTGTACTAAACTTTGCTTTTGGATTCTCGATTCAGCTCATTACACCCCTATTTCCATTATTTGTCTCAGAACTTGGAGCATCCGCGAGTCAAAACGCGCTAGTCATAAGCGTCGGGGGGCTAGTTTCAACAATCTTGATGATACCTAGTGGGCTAATGATTGACCGGATAGGTCGGAAAGTTCTCCTGATAGGTAGCGCTATTGTAAACCTCATCTCAATTTTTCTTTTTTCTTATGCATCTTCATGGCAACAGGTCACTCCTTTGTTCATGTTGTATAATGCTTCATGGGCACTGTTTATACCAGCAAGAATGGCGATGATAACGGCTAATTCCGATCTTAGCAAGAGATCTTCAGTTTTTGGTATTATGAATACATCTTGGCCTATTGCAGGTATAATTAGCACGCTCACCAGCGGGTATCTTATTGAGTATCTTGGTTGGAATCAAGTATTTCTTGTCGGTGCGGTGATAAATGCCTTTAGTATATTGGCAGGTTTCAAGATAGATACCGGTGATGAAAGAGAGGTTTCTTCCAGTGAAGGACTTTTTAAAGAACTTCTAAGGGATGACATCTTAGGGGTATTAAGTACATTCTTTATTTACGGGGCCCTTATGACCACTGCTATCGGTGGAGTAAACCTTATTGTTCCATTATATCTGGAGTCTAAGTTTGCTCTTAGTGCATCGAAAATAGCCCTGTTCTTTACGTTACAGAGTTTCATAACCCTGATCACTCAAATGCCAAGTGGTAGGATCGCTGACCGTTATGGTAGAAAAAAAACTATACTATCTGTAATAGTCTTCATTCCATTCCTCTTTGCTTCTTGGCACTTAATAGATAATTGGAGGATTATGCTTATCCTTAACTCCTTGGCATTCGGACTATGGAGTATGACCTGGCCTGCAATACTGACGCTTCTTTCGAGTTCGGTACCTGAAAGATTAGTGGGGCCAGCGTTTGGGGTTAATACAACGGGCAACAGATTAGGCACTACTATAGGCCCCATTATTGCAAGCTTTTTCTATGTAAATTACTCTAAGACATCACCGTTCCTTGTGGCAGCAGCAATTTGCAGTGTGGGTTTCCTATTCGCGTACCGATTAAATGAAATTGAGGATTAAGTCTGGAGATTTTTTGCTATCTCTATGCTGGAGTTTATGAAATCTTTTATCTCATAGCCAATCAATACATTCTTTCCTGGGGGATCAAAAGGGTGAGACATGATCATGGTCTCCACATCCATCTTAAGAAGCTTCTTCATCGAATCAATGTATATCTCCTTATTCATTCTGATTAAATCTTCACGGGTACCACAAACGGAGTCTCCCGTGATCAGTATACTCTCCTTAGAATCGTAAAGACAGATACTCCCCGGCCTGTGGCCTGGTGTGTGAACAACATCGAAAATTCTGTCACCTATTTCTACCTGCATACCATCCGTGAGTTCGATATCAATGTCTGGTACTGCCTCAACCTCCAACTCATGAATGGCAATTTGAGCATCAGTATTTTCTCTGAAGGCCTCATTGCCCCGAATATGATCACCATCTCTGTGGGTGTTTACGACTAGATCTATCTCTTCCAGATCTCGCCCTTTTTCCTCTATTAATGGAAAAATAAGATTCTTGGGAGTATCCTCAAAGCCAGTATCTATAATCCCGATTTTTTCCTCGCCAAAAACAACAACAACGCTAAAGAACCATCCAGGCCTCATCTCCTGCTCAAGGACAACTAGGTCATCTCTTACTGTCTTCTTATTACTCATTCAATCACCACTAATCTGAAAATACAATTGAGGCTATAAAACCATCCTTGGAAGGATATTGATCTGATTTATATCTACTTATTATATCCTTACGGCGTCAAAAGATGAGGTACGAGTTCTATGCCCTCCTAGCTGCCTTTAGTTTCGGTCTGAACGCTGTATTGGTGAGGAAAGGCATGAGGGATAGCACTCCAGTTACGGCGACTCTCTCAGTAGCAGCTGTCCAAGTTGTCATTCTGAGTGGGATATTAGCTCTTGATCCTCCAGATATAGAATGGCCCGCCATAATTTACTTTGTTTTCGCAGGATTTCTAGCTGCGATCATGGGACGTACCATGAATTACCTGAGCATAGACAAGCTGGGAGTACCTATAAGCAGTAGCCTCACTGGGACCAACCCTATATTCGCGATGATTTTGGGAGTACTATTTTTAGGTGAGAGGATAACAGTTTACACTCTAACAGGAGCAGTTTTAGTAGTAATCGGCGTGATGACGATAAGCGGATTTGGAAGTAAGAAAAGTATACGGGCAAGGGACCTAGCAATACCTATTGGTTCAGCTTTCTTTTACGCAGCTAGTAGCGCTGTTAGGAAGGCTGGGCTAAATATTCTTCCTGAATCAGTATTAGGAGCCTTTGTTGGTGCTCTAACAGGACTAATCGCTTATCCCGTTATACTCAGACTAATGGGAAGAACCGGTGAATTCAAACTTAGTAGAAAGTCAATTCCTTACCTTTCTTTAGGAGGCATAGCAACCAGTTTAGCCTGGATCGGCATGTTTTACGCAACACAGCAGGGGAGTATTGGCGTGGTATCAGCAATAATTGGAGCCAATCCCCTTTTCGGCTTACTCTTAAGTGCAATTATACTTAAGGATGCAGAGAAAATTTCGTTTCGTGTTATACTTGGTTCAATTTTGATTGTCACTGGGGTAGCTCTAATTACCATATTTTAATATTCAGATAAAAGTCAATTATCATGTAAACTTTAACCTAGTATTTTTGCGGATAAATTGTCCATCGTGTGGATTATCCATGCTTCTGGTATGGTGGGGGATACTGGGGATCCCCAGTCTTTTTCTGAATGATGGCTAGCGACTATGTGGATCAGTGAGTCGAGCTTATCTGATTTTATGTATTGTGTTACAAGTTTTGTACCGTGGATAATGTGACCTTGCATATTTGAAATATCAGTGTGTTCAAAATCGACCTCTTCTTCAATGTAGCAGTTAATTTTTCCCGCATCATGAAGGATACTTCCCGCTATCAAAAGATCAGAGTCTATCGGGTATTCAGGTCCTATTGTTTCCTTGATGTTTGTAGCTAATTCCAGTAACTGTACTGTGTGTTCGAGTAGCCCATACTCGTATGTATGGTGATATATCTTGGTGCATGGAAGATTTGATAGATAATCTATCTCCATAAGAAAATCACGTAGAGATATTCTCAACTTTTCTTCCATGATACAATCTAAATAGTAGTCTATTCTCTCCCTTAATTCAACGGGTGTCCTATATATTGAAAGCTTAAGCAGTTTGGAAGATAGTTTTCTAACCTGTCTTTTAGGTATATGCCAACGGAATTCATCTGTAAATATGGCCTTATACTTCCACTGTAGCTCGTTCTTAAGATCATTATGACTCCGGATATAGAAACGAGGATTCTCGATTATCTTTATTACATCACCTTCGGCCTTAAAGCTAATAGGATGTTTGCTGTAGTATCGATTCAAGGCTTCCAAATTTTCCTCTAAAATATTCAAGGACTATCACACATCACACAAATTAATTTCATTAAAATTTAACAGTTTCTATTTATTGAAGGACTTTTTGATCGGACTAGATATGAATAATTTTTCCATGGAAAGAATACCGATGAAAGGTATCTTTTTTTAACCTTTAATAAAGAAATGGGGGAACTATGCGTGCTCCCGGTTTGGTGGAAGCACGGAATCCGGATAGACTTGTTTATCTATGGCACCGCACCGCCAGAATCCATGATGCGATGATGGGTAATAAAACTTTTCCAAGGAGAGTTCTTTTGTCTAAAAAGAAAAAGAGGGTGATCGATTATCGATGGAGTAATTATTACTCCTAGTTGTCAGGCATCGGTTTTTGCAATATGTTTATACCAGTATCTCTAGCAAGTATCCTACGAGGAACGCTATCCCTCCGAAGAAGGCCATTCTAGTCCCTTTAAGTAGGGGGTGACTTTTTCCGTTTCTAGCCATATAAGCTCCCACTGCTGTGAGGGTGCTCAAGGATAGAAGTATACTTATCCAACCTGCCATGCTTGTTTTGAGCATTCCCAATCTCGCAAATATGAAAGGGGATACAGCGATTAGACAGGAGAAAAGGGGTGTAGCAAAGACGACTATAGAGGCTATAAAGGCCTTTTTTCCTAGGGACTCTGTATGTATTGTTCCTTCTAACCCGTGGATTAATGCGTTCTCCAACTCCTCTACTCGTCTCTCACCTTCTAAGATCTCTGCCTCGTAGACACTTACTCCGGAGGATATTCCAAGGGCTATGCTGCTGCTCACCAGTGTGAGAATTATTAACCTTAGATCTGGGTGCATTACAAATGCTGACCCTGATACGACCCCCAGAAGTGTGAAGGTGGCATCGAATAGGGTGTTTATGAAGAATTTACGTATACTGGAACCGATTTCTATTCCTTTCAGTCAACTCAACTTAACTGATCACGCAGGGTAAGTTAATGATCAGGATTAATAAAGATTACCCGGTTATAATTCAGATAATAAGTATTTTCTCGAAAATAAGCTATAAAATAGGGAGTTTCTAGAAATCGTAGAATATTTTAAATCCAAAATTAACTATAGCATGAGATAAAAATATATTCTGTTACTGACTCAGGAGTTGAAATAAGTGTACTAGGTGAATTGGGATTTGGAAGGGTGGGTTTATGCCTTGCTCGCAGTTCTTTGCTGGGGGTTTGAGGCAATTATTGTGAAGGCTGCAGGTGAGGGAGTTGATCCCTTAACAGGTACGGGAATAGGTTGTATATCGGCTGGAATAGTATTTTCCCTGTATCTTATCGGGAGAGGGGGATTATCCTATAACGTATTAAACAGATCAGGAATATTATATGGGATCGCCGGTATAGTTAGCTTTGCAATTGGTCATTTCTTGTACTACTCGGCGATAACCAAGTCTGGTGCTTCTCTAAGTGCCAGTCTAGTAGCGACTTATCCACTACTAACAGTAATTATAGCCTCGATACTATTAGGCGAACCACTGACTATTAGGAGCGGCATAGGCACAATACTGATCGTTATAGGCGGTTTAGTGATTTTGACATGAATTATTTATTATAAAAATATTTAGAAACTTCTAACAATCGTAAAATTACAATATTTAAATATTAAAATTATTTGTTTATATTGAGAGAAATGAAAGTCGAAGTAATAGGACCTAACCCTCCTTGTCCTAACTGTAAGAAAACAGAAAAAAACGTTCGTGAGGCAGCTCAAAGAATAAGAGAACTCGATGTTTCTGTTGAGAAACTGGATGTAATGGCACCGGAGACCATGGAGAGGTATGGCATCATAAGGACCCCTGCTATAGCTGTTGATGGGTCAATTAAGCTGATGGGTAGGGTACCAAGCGTGGATCAGGTAGAGAGACTTCTTCGAGAAACATTATAGGGGCATATACTTTTCTCGTAGTTTCTCAGTTATTACCTCGATCATTTTCTTATCTATAGAATCTATTAGATTGAAGATATGATCATCGGTAATATCGTAAAAGACTTTAGTTCCTTCTTTATAACTGGAAATAAGCCCCATCTCTTCTAGTAGTCTCAAGTGACGAGAGACCGTCGGTTGAGACTGTTCAATAAGAGGTATTAATTCACATTGGCAAATCTTTTGCCTTCTTAAAACCTCAAGGATCTTTAATCTATTTGCATCTCCGAGAACCTTGAAAATATTCGCCTTGAACTCCAAGACTCCCTCTTCCGGCACTCCCTCAATTGTTCTCTGACTTGTCAAAGCTAACAATTCCAATAGTTAAATATTTACATGTCTTTGATATAAACCATGCCCAATTTAATATATAACTATATTTAAATATTGTAATATATTGTTATTTAATGTTGTCGATATGAAATTGGTAAAAATTATCAGCTTCAGAAGAGGTATCCATGATGATAACTGATACGTTATTTCGAATGGCCTCCTCCGGTATATTTTCACTTATCGATTACCTTACGGCTCATGTTCTACTGTGTCTTGTACCTGCTTTTTTCCTATCAGGTGCCTTTAATGCTTTGATACCAAGCTCAACGATTTTCAAGTATATGGGTTATAGTGTAAGTCCGGTCAAGAAAGGGATAGCATATATTTTCGCGGCTACGAGCGGCTTGATAATAGAGGTATGTTCATGCACTATACTCCCTCTCTTTGCTGGTATATGGAAGAAGGGAGCTGGATTCGGACCAGCCATTGCTTTTCTTTTCGCCGGTCCAGGTATCACACTGCTCTCGACACCTCTAACGGCCTCGGTTTTTGGTTTAGAATTCGCGGTCATAAAGTTGGTTATCTCGATAATAATGGCAATAGGCGTGGGGATTGCTATGGAGTTCTCTTTTCGGGATAAGGGAAATACAGATAGAGAAGATGGACCTCTGATTCCTGAGATACAGACCAACAACGAGAGGACTACAGCTCAGTCTATACTTTTCTTCGCGTCTCTATCCGCTATTATGATAGCGGGTACCGCCCCCATAAGCTTATCAAACAAGCTAGTTTGGGTTGGAGTATTCACATTACTTACAGGTTTCTTCGCCTACGAATATTACACCCGAGACGAGGTGAGTATATGGATGCAGGAAACCTTCAACTTTATTAAATTGATATTCCCCGTCCTGCTATTAGGGGTCTTTCTATCAGGAGCGGTAAAACCCCTCGTGCCTAGGGAGCTTGTTGCAAAATTCGCAGGCCAGAACACCCTTAGTGCCAATATAATAGGGGCCCTGTTTGGCCTTGTTGCTTACTTCCCAACTCTTGTCGAAGTTCCAGTCGCGCAGACATTCCTTGAGCTTGGGATGCATAAGGGACCAATTATGTCATATCTTCTTGTAGATCCTGCAGTATCTCTGCAGACTCTGATGGTGGTGAATGCCATAATTAAACCCAAGAAGACTATCACTTACGCTGCCTTTATGATGGTATTCGGAATCCTTGCAGGATATTTCTATGGAATGTTTTTCTAGGATCAGTTAGCACCCTGAGTTATCATTAAACTATTATTTCCTGTGATTTTTAGCTAAAAAATCATATAATTGTCTAATTTGGCTCTATTCCCCTCTCATCAAGCCATTCTAAGATCCTTTCTCTAATCTGGTCTCTTATCTCCCTGAATTTCTCAAGTTTCTCCTCATCTCTTCCCTCAAATGATGCTGGGTCCTCGAAGGGCCAGTAGAGTCTTGTACCTAGACTTGGGTAGGTAGGACATACATCTTCTGCACGGTCGCAGAAAGGTATATTGATACCAAAGTGCAAATTACCGAGGTACTGGTCGAGGTTCTTAGAATGGTAATGTCTCATATCTATTCCAGCCTCCTCCATCACTTTTACCGTGTGAGGATTTACCTCATTGGCCTCAAAAACTGCACTTTATACTTCAAAGTGCTCTGACGCGAATTTTCTCAGGAAGGCTCCAGCCATCTGACTTCTCGTAGCGTTACCTGTACATAAGAAAATTACTCTAGTTTTCTTCATGAAGGTATTTTTTATTGGTAATTTATCTTATATCCCAATATAGAAAAAATAGCAATATATAGGCTGAAGTGCTGTTAAAGAGATTTCAACTAAACTAATGAATCAACAATTTTATTCCTAAGGAATACATATCTTTGCAGACGGTCAAGCTATCTAAGGATTTTCGTGTTTTTTGTTAATCCTAAAGTTTCCTTGTTTAATCTGATATGTACCTACAGCTACTACTTAAGAAAGATAAACTATACCCCATGGCGAGATCTTCAAGTGAAATACATCGTTTTTGAAAGGTACATTTTATAACACCCGTTATCCAGCACATAAGATTTACGCTCTCCGCCATGCCCGAAGAACATACTAAATACTTAGGGGGAGCTTACTTATCTTTCTGTAATATAGGCTAAAAACAGAAGGGATAACCTTGATAGAATAGGATCACTTCTAGAAGTGTCTTAAACGATGGACTTATCACACAGGAAAGAGTAGACGTATTTTTTTAATGAAGAAAATCAAAAAATAACCTGATAGTTAGGTTCTTCTCATCTGAACTATATGGAAATATCTTCCTATCAGCAGAAAGATAATACTCCAACCCATAAGCATTAGAATGTTAATCTGCCAACCAAAGAAGGATGAGTCGCCCATAGCGAGCCGGACCATATCCAGGGTATGGGTAAGTGGAGAGAACAGTGCTGCGTAAACAGCTAACTGGGGTAACTCATTTATGGGTATAAACATCCCGCTTATGAACATTAGAGGAATACGTACTAGATTGAAGGGCATCATTATCTCCCCCGGGCTCTCAGTCGGGATAGATGCGAAGAGGATACCAAGGGCTGAAAATACCAATGCGGAGAGTAACACGCCGAGAATGAGCGCCAAGGGGTTTAGTAACAACTGCCCACTCAAAATAATTCCTATGCCTGCCGCTAATAGCGTCACGACTATACCGAAGAACATACCTCCCATAGCTTTACCCCAGAGGACTGAAGATAAACTGATAGGTGCTGATAAAAACCGCTCGAAGGTCCTCATTCTTCGTTCAAGTGGTATGGAGGCTGGGCCTATGCTGCTGCTTGCCCAGAATACGGTCTGGGCCGAAAGTACTGGAATTAATCTCTCAAGGGGAATCCTCCGCCCAACGCTGAACGTGAAGAACAGTGCAAGGGGGAATAATATGCCGAACATTAAGCTAGGGGGTCGAAGATAGTATACCCTCATATCGTTGACTGTTATGGCCCAGCTGCGCTTCAACTCGTCAATGAAGGTGACCTTACTCATCTTTTTCTTCTCCCTTTGCCAGCAATTATCTCCTTTTTCATCTCCATGCCTGTCAGCTCCATAAATGCGTCCTCTAAGCTGGATCCCAGAGTGCTCAATGAGACTACGTCAAGGTCTTCCTTCTCAATAAGCCCACATAGGGCCCTAAGGGTTTCTTTGGGGCTGCCTGTGCGTATACGGTACTTGTCTCCTCTTTTCTGAACATCAATTACCCCGTTCATATCTGCAATTTGAGATAAGTTGAGTTCTTCTTCATCAATGGATAATTCAATAACCTGACTACGTCTCATCGCTCCTTTGAGCTTCTCTGGGGTATCTATAGCCGCTATCTTCCCCCTATTGATGACGGCTATTCTATCACACATAGTGTTAGCTTCCCCCATATTATGAGTAGTCAAGAAGACAGTTAATCCCTCATCATTCAGATCCCTGACCAAGTCCCTTATACTTCTAACACTCTGTACATCAAGACCTGAGGTAGGTTCATCGAGATAGAGAACCTTAGAATCGTTTACCAGAGCCATCGCTATACAGACCTTTCTCCTCATCCCCCTGCTGAAGTCCTCTACTTTATCGTCCTTCCTGTCGTATAATTCAAACCGCTCTAGGAGTTCCCTATTTTTCTCCTCTCTCTTGTCCCGAGCAATCCCGTAGAGTTTTCCAGTGAAGTCAAGATTCTGCCACGCCGTGAGCGCGGTGTAGATGTTGCTTATATCCGGAACTATCCCCATCAAGGCCTGTGCTTCTACTGGATTTCTAACAATGTCATATCCCAAGATTTTTGCTGTCCCTGCACTGGGTAATGATATCCCAGTGAGCATCCTTATTGTCGTGGACTTCCCCGCACCATTTGGTCCAAGGAACCCGAAAATCTCTCCCATTTCAACATCGAAACTGATGTGATCCACTGCTAGAAAGTCACTATAATATTTGGTAAGGTCCCTAACCTCGATAGCTAAGCTCATTTAATCAACCCAGATCCTCTAGCAGATTAATTCTGATCTCTGTGGTCTTCAAACTCCATAGCTTCTCTGGAGCTCCACCAACCTCCTCCTTGTAGTCAGCTACTTCTATTATCCCAGCTGACCTAAGCTCTGACAGATGATAATATAGACTGGACTTTGCCAGGGTCTCACCTCTCTCTGTCACCCCCTCATAGATCTCGTTGGTACCCTTCTTTCCGTGTCCTATGATGCTAATTATAACCCATCGGATTGGGCAGTGAAGAGCCTTGAAATAGTTTTGCAGAGTCTCGATCTTATCTATCTTAGTGTTAAATTGTCCGCTTTTGCAATACATATGATATTGTAATATTATCAAAATTTTTATAAAATTATCGTGTATATTGGATTATGTCTAAAATGATCGAAAAAAGCGCATGCAAAGGCTGCAAATTCTCAAAGGATCTCAAGGGCTGTGCCTCTCATCACGCGGAGGAGGCTC
>WJIV01000230.1 GCA_014730055.1 Candidatus Bathyarchaeota archaeon | reverse complement strand
CTCTCTATTACGGTTTCTATCTCCTCCTGCACCTTTTCTATTTCAAGGGGTCTGAAGGCCCCTGTTGGGCAGACTTCTATGCATTCCCCGCATGAAGCACACCCAGACATTAAGAGTTCTTGACCAAAGCCAGATGTTACCTCTGTATCGTAGCCTCTGCCCTCATAGTTTAGCACTCCGTATTGCCTAAAATCGTTACATGCATTTACGCATCGGCCACAAAGTATGCATTTATCTGGTTCACGGATGATGATTGGGTTTCTCGAATCCTCTGGAATACGTTTTCTCGGCTCAGATAACAGTTTTCCTTTCTCCACCTTAAGCCCAAGCTCGCTGGCTAGGTCTAGAAGGATATTCTCTCCATCCTTCTCCAGCTTATCTGGATCTATTGCCAGATTATCAAGTATAAGCTGAACAACAACCCTTCTGGATTCCATGACCCTTTCATTATTAGTCTGCACGACTAATCTCTTGGAGATTGGGGTTGTGCATGCGGCCTCTAATCTGTCTGCTTTGCCTACATCGACCACGCAGACCCTACAGGCTCCATTCGGGATTAATTTATGGTGCGTGCATAGCGTGGGAATTTTGATACCATTTTCCTCCGCAACCTGAAGTATTGTTTGCCCTCGCTCTCCTTTCAGAGTTCTGCCATTGATCGTTACTTCAATACTCATTTGATCACCAGACCTCCTCAATAGCCCTGAAGGGGCACTTGTTGTAGCACCTACTACATTTGATGCAATCTGAGGCTTCGATTATGGCCTTCTTTACTGTCTTACCAGTCTCATCCCGTTCTTCGACCATGCTAATTGCCTCGACAGGGCATTCCGCTATGCACAGAGTACATCCCCTACATGTTTCCGGATTGACCCAATACCCTTCCATGAAGTGCTGGCAGACCTTCGCGGGGCATGTTTTCCTTTCTATATGAGCATCATACTCTTCTTTGAAGTACCTCAGTGTACTGATAACAGGATTAGGCGCGGTCCTTCCTAAGGCACACAGTGAAGAATCAGCTACTGTTGAGGCAAGTCTTTGTAACTTATCTAGATCATCTGAACTGCTCTTACCTGTTGTGATTCTGTTCATGACCTCTAGCATGGCCTTAAGACCGATCCTGCAAGGTGTGCATTGTCCGCAGGATTCAGCTGTTGTGAAGTTCAAAAAGTATCGTGCAAGGTCGACAATACAGGTGTCCTCGTCTACTATAATCATCCCCCCGGATCCCATTATCGCTCCGGCTTCCTGAAGTGACTCGTAATCTATAGGCAGATCTAGCTGGCTCTCGGGAAGGCATCCTCCTGATGGGCCTCCAATCTGTACAGCCTTGAATTTCTTTCCTCCCTGTACGCCTCCTCCAATATCGAAGATGAGTGTTCTAAGGGGCATACCTATAGGTACCTCAGCTGCTCCGGTTCTCTCCACATTTCCAGCGAGGCAGTAAACCTTTGTCCCTTTGCTCTTCTCCGTCCCTATTCTCGCGTATTCCTCTGCCCCATTAACGAGGATGGTGGGAACGTGTGCGAGGGTCTCAACGTTATTGATTGTTGTTGGTTTAGACCACAGTCCCTTTGTTGACGGGAAGGGTGGTCTAGGTCTTGGCATTGCCCTGTTTCCCTCTATTGCCGCAATCATGGCTGTCTCCTCACCGCAAACAAAGGCTCCGGCACTTAACATTGGCTTTACCTCGAGGCTATAACCTGAGCCTAGTATATTCTTTCCCAGTAAGCCATATCTCTTCGCGTCTTCAATGGCAAGTGATAGGTGTTCCGCCATCAGGGGTTTCTCAGCTCGTACGAAGATGTAACCCTCTGATGCATCCGTTGCATAAGCGGCGATTATTAATCCTTCAAGTACCTTATGGGGGTCTCCCTCTGCCGTAAGCCTATTCATAAAAGCTCCAGGGTCTCCCTCATCGGCGTTGCAGATCATGTACTTTTGCTCTCCCTCTGTCTGACGGGTGAATCTCCACTTTAGACCTGTTGGGAATCCAGCGCCTCCTCTACCTCTGAGGCCCGCATCCGAAACCTCTCTTATTACAGAGTCTGGATCCATCTCCTTGAGTGCCTTTGTGAGTGCTACGTAACCTCCATGGATGATATATTCATCAATGGACTTTGGGTCAATAATTCCGCAGTTCTCTATGACAGACCTCTTCTGATGTTTAAAGAAGGGAAGCTCTACAAGAAGAGGTACAATTTCCTCTCCCTTCATGTTACCTCCCTTGTTTCTCAAAGCGAAAGCTCCTCTTACATCATTATCGAGATAAGCTCTCAAAATTTGTCCTACCTGTTCGGGGGTGACCTTGCTGTATATAGCTGCGGGTTTACCCTTTTTCTCTATCTCCACAAGTACCTCGGCATAACATGAGCCCATACAGCCGGTTCTCACCAGCTTCGCCGCTGGTGCTACCTCTCTAAGTTCCTCCTCAAGCGCTTCGTATACTACCTGAGCGCCACAAGCTAACCCACAGGTACTTGTACCGACACTAACCCTAAGCCCTTCCTGCCCATACATTATTTCATCCTGCATACCGAGGATCTTCTCTCTACAGTTCTCGTCCTTATGGCATAGTGGGCCTTCTGTCCTACATGGGATGTAATCCGGGCATGGATTTTCACTGCTGTGAGTACATTTCTCACAGCATATTTGCATTAAGGTCAAATGTCTACCTCCTTTTTACGGTAGGTATCTAGGACTTTACGTACCTTAGATGGATCCATATTACCGTAAAATTCTTCATCAATTTTTATGACCGGGGCTAGACTGCAGGCCCCTATGCAGCGAACCTGTTGCAATGTAAATAATCCGTCCTCTGAAGTATCCACTATTGATGACATTCCTAATTCCTTCTCTAGGAAGTCGTTAACCTCGAATGCCCCCTTAACGTGACAGGCAGTTCCTCTGCATACAGTTATCATGTGTTTTCCCTTCGGTCTTAATCTAAACTGGTGGTAGAAGGTGACAACCCCATAGACCTGACTTGTGGGAACTTCTAGTAGTTTTGACACCCTCTCCATGGCCTCCTCAGGAAGATAACCCAGTTCTTCCTGAATATCTTGGAGAAACGGTATGAGAGCGCACTTCAATGGCACAAAGTGCCGGTAATCCTCAAAAATGTGATCAACAGTAAGCCTGATATCCTGAATATTTTCCGACAATACCAAACCCTTCAATATCTCTAATATTGGTCCTTTGCTCTAATTAAATACTTACAAGAAAAATCTAACTTTATAATTAAAACTTGGTTTTTAAACACACAACAATTTTCAAAAAAATAGCTAAATTAGGTTCAATCAACGTAATCTGATACAAAAGTTCTAAACAATATAGATGTT
>WJIV01000029.1 GCA_014730055.1 Candidatus Bathyarchaeota archaeon | reverse complement strand
TAGTCAAGATTCGCTCTATCCAAATTGAAAATTAAGCTATTAATTGAAGATGTTATTGGGAAACTTTTATAAGACTAAAAAGTTGAATGATTAATTTTTCTTATAATTTCATTTGCTAGTGCAGTTATAGTAACTGGCTAGGTTAAAAATAGTGTAACAGTACAGTCCTAGAATTATCTTAATACATGGATAGTTATTATCACTTGAACAATGAATAAGGAGAGATATTATCCTCCCTCGGAGAAAGAAGGTGGTTGGCGTTCAGAGATCCCAGAGAAGCTTGGAGTCAATCCTGCGCTACTGAGAGAAGCCTTTGAATTTCATAACTCTGACGAGGTTTTCACTAAAAGATATGGTGGCAGTTTAATCGTTGTATACAAAGGATACATAATCGGTGAGAGCTACGTAACTGGAACTATTGGCGGTCCACAACCGTGGACAAAGATGACCTGTAATGACATGAAATCTTCAACAAAATCAGTTTTCGGTACGTCGGTAGGAGTATTCCTTGAGGAGTATAAAGACAAGTTAGATCTTGAATCCCTGTTAGTGGGAGAAAGCCAAGAACAATCACTTATTCCTCAGATATGGAATCAACCCCTAACTGATGAGAGAAAGAAGAAGATTAAGGTTAGGCATGTTCTAAGCATGACTTCGGGTCACGATACGAGGGAACCATGGTTGGCCCCAAGTTCGAGGCATCACTATGAAGGTTACTCTGGCTCCTTCCAGATGTATGAGTATTGTTTTGGCTGGTGGTACTTCGATGGAATCCCAGCTCAGCATACATTGAAATTTGAACCGGGGGAAGGGTTCAACTACAGCAACTATGGATTAGAGCAGATGGCATTGGCTATGAGGAATATCTCAGGTGAAGAGGTGGGGCCTTATCTGTATGATAGAGTTCTAAGACAGATTGGATTCCCCGAATTAATCAGAAATAATCAGTACAAGAAGATGCCATACAGTGATGATAAGGAACTCAACTACTCCAACGAGCCCGGGTGGGGACGAGGGGGAAGTGAGGGCTGCAATGCATATGGAGCAGATGGAAGTGAGAGTCCATCTAGTTATAATTCTGTTGTGGGGAGTACTTTCAGATGTTCCGCCCGGGATTTCGCTAGATTAGGTTATCTATGGTTAAACCGAGGTTTGTGGGAGGGAGTCCAACTGGTTCCGGAGGACTGGATGAGAAAAGCAACTAGTAGGTACGTCCGAGAAAATGGATTATCCCCAATAAATTATGGATATACTTTCTGGATTAACGATAAATGGGAGGGGGTGCCCCGTGATACATTTTCCTCACGCGGACACAATTTTAACGACTGCTACGTTTTGCCAAGTCTTGATCTTGTTGTCGTAAGACAAGGAAATGAAAATTTCTCAGAAGAGAGATCAGATTTCACCAAATCTCTAATCCAAAAGATAGTTACAGCAATACCTGAAAATGGATAATTTCTCTCTCCTTTTTAAATTCGATAAAAATGGATGAATAGATATTTAATCGTAGAACAGTGCGTAGTCATCCAGTAGATCGTATAGATTATTCACTGACTCATGTACCATTTCCTCGCTCTTACCACCAGTACAAACGATTTTTCCGGAGCTGAATATTAGCAAGACCGTTTTAGGCTCTCTCATACGGTATATTAGACCCGGGAACTGTTCCGGCTCATACATCACGTTCTCAAGAAGATCTGCGGCGGTCTCAAGGTCAACATTTCTGCCCAAGTTTGCCGAGGCTACCATGTTTTGAATTGTGATCTGAGGTTCTCCTTTAACCTCTATCCCATTTCTATTTAGCTCCTCGACAACTCTCCTAACGGCTACTTTTGCCATTTTTGATGATTTTGCCCCGGTACAAACCATCTTGCCCGTGCTGAATATCAGTGTGGTTGTCTGGGGGTCTCTCAGTCTGAAGACTAGTCCCGGGAATTTCTTTGGGTTATATTCGACATTTCTGTATTTCTTGACTATATCCAGCAGATCGAAGTGTTGATCTAGGGTAACGGATGCCACTACGTTCTGGATCTCTATTTCTAGGTCTCTGGGGCTATCTTGATCCAAATGATTCACATTCTCTATGTTTATATATACTTAAGCTAGGCAATCATTTAAAAATACTATATTTAAAGGGGTCTAATTTTTACATTTTCCTTACTAAATTGATGACTTTTTAGTTTTTTATTGGATAGTTCTACCTGCCCATAATCGTTAAAATTGTTCTCGTGATTTTAGCTTGATACATTTGACTAAGAGAAGTAACAAGATAGCTGTATTTTGCCACTGTATGCTGAATGTTCACTCACTTGAGGATAACCTGGCTGAGTATCCTGGACTAGAAGAGGACATTGTTGAGGCTGCAATGAAACAGGGAGTTGGATTCATACAGCTAAGATGCCCGGAGACTAGACTACATGGGATTGAGAGACTGCCCATGCCCAAAGATACATATGATAAACCCAAAATAAGGGAGAGCTACAGAAACCAGGCAAAGGAGGAGATGCTTCAACTGAGAGAGTTTGTAAAAAATGGGGCCGATATAGTAGCAGTCATTGGTGCTGAGGCAAGTCCCTCATGTGGTATCCACTACGTTGCTAAATGGAAACCTGGTGTAGAACCTAAGGACAGGAAGTGGCCTGATACCGTTGACTTCGTACCGGGAAGAGGTGTCTACATGGAAGAATTTGAGAAACAGCTTAATGATGAAGGTATTTATCCTGAATGGATAGGCGTACCGGGAGTTAGTATGAAAAAGGCATTTCCTGATATGTTCGATGAAACTTTGAGGAAGATTAAAGAATTATAGTTTTTTTGTTACTGATTCCCTTTTAACCGGTACTTATTTTGGCCAGTGTTCATACGCCTTTAGACATTCTTTTTCAAGTATACCTGATACAGTAGTTATTGGTGTTTCTAGAAGTTCAAACGCTTTTTCGATGGAAATAAACTTGTATTTTCCGGGTACAAGAGAACTGAAGGTATCATAAGTCACACCATAGACGACTTTTCTTATGCCGCTATTCCAGATAGCTGCAGCACACATGAGGCATGGGGCTGTACTAGCGTATAGAGTTGAATTACTCAGGGTCTCTGGAGGGTTGTTTTTAACCGCTTTCACCACCAGATTTAGTTCTGCGTGCCTTGAAAAATCGCTTTCTGTTATGATAGTGTTCTCAGCTTCCTCTATTATCTTATCCTCGTGGACTAGCACCGCTCCGAAGGGATGATTGCCCTTCTCTGCCGCACTTATTGCTAACTCATTTGCCCTAAGTATATATTTTTCATGAGACGCCATGAAGCTTATCAGGCATTTATCTTTAAAACATATTTGAAAAAATTCATGGTGAAACTCTCAAATTATTAACTCCGCGAGTATTCCCGCGATGATCGGTAAAGGAATTCCTAATAAAATCCTACGCATTATAATCTGGCTATCAAAAAACGCTAACTCAAATGGTACTCTACCAAGAGCTATGCATGACCATGCGAAGATGTACGAGATGATCGGTGCGATACCCATTCCTTCCGAATACAAACTCGCTAGAATTGGATACACAACATAAGGTCCTCCTGGAGTTAAGCCACCCAAAAATGTTGCAATAAGTATGCCTTTCATCCCTGATCCTTCTCCCAGCAAGCTTACAATAAGTTCCTGTGGGATAACAAGCTCAATAACAGCTCCTAGAAGGGTTCCTGCAAAGATTAGGATTATAACCCCTGTGAAGGTGTTACCGGTACTCTCAAGGGCTTCCACACCTCTCTCGGGGCTACTTAGATACAACAATATTAGAGCACTAAAGGCCAGTATGACCAGTGCTTTTTGGATTGGACTATAATTTCCGAATAGTATATTGTAAAAATCTAAAAGTTTCATAATGATATAACTTATGCAACGATTTGAAAGTTTATCGGTATTCTATTTAATAAAAAAGTGTATTAGCATTAAAAAATCGGGCAGTTCACATATAACTAGTTATATCCGTCGTGATTTTCCACGTACCTATAGCTTCAAACATTCCTTTAACTTCGGTAATGTCGTTTATCTAATACTCGCTTTGTATTAAGATCTAATACCTTCTAAAATTCGCTGTACTCCGAATTCCGGGTGTGATATCTATTAAGAAATCTCTGATATTTTAATGACCTGACGTTTCTTTTTTCTTGGTGATCTTTTATTCTAAACAAAATGAAGCATTAGTTTTTAACTTGTGATTAATTTTAGACTTTGAAATATGGATTATGTCCTCCTATTAGCTTTCATAGTTGCTTTCTACGTCTCATGGAGTATTGGGTCCAATGACGAGACCATGGCTCCCTTAGCCGGAATTGGTTTTATCGATATTTTAATGATAACTATTATCGGTGGGATTTCAGCGCTTTTAGGTGCGATTATACTAGGTCAGAGGGTTGAGCATACAATGGGCCAGGAGATTATCTCAGGTACTATTACTAGCTTTGAGGCTTTAATTATCGTATTTTCTATTGCAACATGGATAACTATTTCTTCTTGGAGAGGATGGCCAATATCCACCACTCATAGCGCTGTTGGTTCAGCTGTAGGGTTAGGTCTGATTAAATGGGGGATAGAGGGTATTGCATGGGCGAGAGTATTAGCAATTATGGGTGCCTGGGTAGCTTCACCATTTGCCGGACTTGCATTCAGTTACATAATGGCCAAAATCCTCATGGGTATTATTCGTAATAAAATCATAGGCTTGGTAAATTATGTGAAAGCCGCTAGGTTATCAGCATACATTTTATTTGCTTTAGGTGTTGTCATGTCATTCATTAGAGGAGCCAACGATATTGGTAATGCCACTGCATTCGTTAATGTTCAATCAGGTTACAATCCAGTCATAATCCGAGCATTAATAGGTATAGGCATGACCTTTGGTTTACTGATTTTAGGACGTAGAGTACTCAAATCTGTCGGCGTAGAACTGGTTGAATTGACCCCCTATAGAGGGCTCTTTGCTCAGATATGTGCAACCTTTATCCTATTCGGCGGCACCTGGATTGGATTGCCCTTATCCAGCTCACATGTTCTGGTTGGTTCTGTAGTTGGAGTAGGGCTAGCGGAAGATACTTGGGTGAATTTTAAGAAACTATTGAATATATTTTTCATTTGGATATTTACCTTCATTGGTGCCGCTGGGATATGTATTTTCCTATATCTCTCAACGAGCCTTTTTTAACGAAAAGTACTGATTGCAACCACTTTCATAAGGTCTGATGTGTCTTCGCAATCATCTCCTAAGTTCTCTAGGGTCCTAGCCAGCTCATTGGCAATCATAAGTGTCCCCGCATCGAGATCTGACTTCATCAAGAGTTCCAATGTCCTATGATACTGTAGGTCTATGTCTGTTTCCTTATCCTCAACTACCTTGCATTTCTCTACAGCCTTTTTCCAATCCTCAAAAAGTAGTTTCAAGACATCTTGCAGGGCTCTTGCCCCCTCGATGTTTAGTGTAGCCAATTCTACGAATGCCTTTGCCAATTCCTCTGATAATTCACTCCCCTTTAAGAGTCGAAGGATCTCGGCTGATTCTTTGGCCCAGTTGGCCACTTTATCCTGCTTCCAGGTCAGTCTAATCAGGTCCTCCTTATTCATAGGTGGTAAAATACCTTCAGATAGTTCTCTAACTATTTTCCTTCTTATGTCATCAGCATTAGCCTCAAGTGTTGTAACCTCTTTTATGCTCTTCTCCGCCTCTCCTTCAGAGAAGGTGTACTCTATTGCGTCCAAGAGTTTCTCCGTAGCCTTGAGGCATAGGCTCATGTGTTCATCTATCTGCTTGAGAATCTTCACTTCAGGAGATTCCCATAACTTGAAGCCTAGAATTTCCATTTCCTAAATATTCTATTTACTCTTTATATACCTTGATTTGTTATAAAGCACAAATTTTTAGTTTTTAAAGATGAAACGGCGAATCTTTTCATTATATTATTCTGAGTAATAAATGTTGATAATATGGAATCGATAGTAGGAATTCAGGTCGTTGATGCTCATTCTCATTTCATGACTTACGATACGATAAAGGCTTGGTTGGAAAGCGGTTCCTCTCTCGATCGAATGGAGCAGAGAGCGCGTCAATTAACAGATATCGAGAGATTCGAATTACCTGAGGAGGGAATGGACACCGGCCAATTATGGGCGGATGAGATGGACAAGTACAGCATAACCTCTATTGGATTCATGGTTGAGGAGGAGGCATGGGAAGAGTTTAATGGGGCTAGAAAACGTTTTCCAGGGTATTCTATGGGGTATGCTGTAATAGATCCAGTTAAGGAGAACGCTGTTGATCTCGTGAATAGGGCAGGAGTTGATGATTTTCAGGGAATCAAGCTCTATCCTTCCTCGTGACCCAAGCACAGGGTAAATGATGAGATAATGTACACGATCTATGACGCAGCGCTTGAGAATAAACTGCTAGTTGTGTGCCATTTTGGTATTACTATTGGGACTAGCGCAAATCTGGTTAATGGTAATCCATTGGATATACAGGTACCTGCACAGAAATATCCGGACCTAAACTTCATGATAGCACACTTTGGTGCGGGTTTCTTCAGGGAGGTGCTGATGCTACAGTATCAGACGGAGAATGTGTACATTGACACTAGCGGTAGCAACAGCTGGATAAACTACCAGCCTGTCGACCTTAATATAAGCAAACTTTTTGAGAAAACCGTGAAAGCTGCGGGTACCGATAAAATAATATTTGGGACCGATTCAAGCTTCTTCCCAAGAGGTTACAGGATAAATATTCTCCAAGAACAGTACTATGCTGTAAAAGCGTTATGTGACCAAGGTAGCCTTTGTATATCCAAAGATCAGGTTAACCAGATATTTCATGGGAATATACTTAGACTAACTGGATTCAAACCTCGCACCAGTTAATATTAACTAAAATATCCCTCATCAAGAAATACAGCACAAGTATAAATTAAGTGTTTCAAGTAACTTAATTGCTAGAGCCATATCAATTACCTAAATGAGAACTTCCGGCATTACTATAACCCCTTCCTCCCTTGGCTCTAGCAATAAACTATTCACTTAGACGTAGAAAAATCTGATAATAGTTAATAATAATGTTTTAAAAATATAAATATGGAGAATAGAAATACCCGGATCATTGTAATAGTCACCTTAGTTGTAATCATTCTTTCAGGGGCCGCTTATTTATATCATCGTAGCAGGCTCAGCACTGCAGTCTCAGAGCTTGAGATCACATTTGATAGCGTTAATGTCAGGTCCCTACAACTATTGCCTTCCCCAGAGGCGAATCTAACCTTGATATATGTGGCAAACAATACGCGGAATATAGATTTCAGAATAACTTTGGACGGTGAACTTTATTATGGCTCTAATTTCATTACCCCTCTTACTGTTGAGAACGCTAGGATTCGTGGAAATGGGCTAAGTACGTTCCAGATGGACGTAACTATAACTGGTAGTATACTAAATACAATAGATCCTGAGAACAGAAATGAGTACATCTTACAGGGAGAACTCGTTGCAACCAGTAGATTTCTAGGGATAATTCCCGTTACAGTGACAAAATCATTATCAAATTATGATCCTGGACAAAACTAGGTCTTTTAATCATTCTCTAATCCGCTTTACTATCACGTTTAAGAAAGATGATTTCTTTTCTTAATTATGACCTGTCCTTGGCTTCTGGAAAAAAATGGTGGATTCGAATGTTCAGCTGTATCTCCGCCAGTTAATCTTGACTTTAGTGAGGAAACCCCTCCTGATTTAAATGGGGACATCTGCAAGCTACCCGAGCCAAGAATTCCTACAAAGCCTCCATGGGAACAATGTAACAGATTTAAACCAGTTTCCGCTGAAACCAATTCTGAATTAGTAGAAGAGGTAAGGAATATTGATAGAAGGGTACTATATGCTTCACTATTCATCATAATTACTCTCGGTATACTGATGAATTTTACACAGGCTCAAATATATTCAAATGTTGCATTACATCTAATAGTAATAATTTTGCTAGCAAATATTGCCTATCTCTATTCAAAGTATTCTGGATAGTTAGTATTAGTTATCTAATAGAGAAAAGCTACATACTGACCATAATTTTTACGCAATAAGGTTTTAATTAATGGAAAAAATCTACAATAACTGTTCAGGTATTTAAGCAGTGTTACAAATTTATTTTTGAAATGATTAAAGAGTGTAAAAATAGTATAGTTTCAATAATCGTGGTTTTGATCTTATCAGGAATAATGATACCAACCGCCCTAGCTCAGTCTACAGAGCCCAACGGCATCTTTAGTAACCCTAGCAGTACCTTCGGTATAATCCTCGCTGCACTATTCATAATAATTGTAGCAGTTATATGGTGGTACAGGACCAGTCGCATAAAGGACAGAGAGCCAGATGATAGAACGAGGAAGGGAATAACTCATCAAGATTAAACTAATTTCTTGATATAATTTTACTTATTTTATCTAGATATAATAGGTAATATAATGGATAGAGTGTAAAATAACAAAGATAAGTGGAAGAATGGTAATGCTTTTATCCATTGTTGAGGGGAGTCTCCTTTCCACATCAAAAGATTTGAAATTGCTAATAAAATTACACCAATAATCATACCCTTGTAGTAGACATTATTAATATTGGAAAGAAATACTCTTAGTAATATCACGTGAATTAAGCTGAATAGACTGACCCAGATCTTATTTCCCCTATTACCTAACATAATAGGGATAGTGGCCATCCCTCTTGCTCGATCATTATCTGAATCAACTATATCATTTAGACCGAGATGTGCTAGAGTGTATGGGTAGAAGAATAATAAATAACCTAAGATTGTGGAATCAAACTGACCATTATATAAGTATCCAGCTACTGGAAAGAGAGCGAAATCTGTTCTACCAATTATCTGGGCGATAGGGAATTTCTGGTTTCTTTTCTTAATCTGATAGAACCACTCAGCAGTGTAGCTGTATAACATTATACCCAGGATGTACAGCGAATGAGGATAAGGTAGAGTAAGTATTAGGGAGGCCGCTATACCTGCAAATAAAAAGAAGATTATCTTTACACTATCGATGCTCATTGACTCTATAGGTATGGGTCTAACCCCGAAAGGTCTCCAATAACGTGTAAGTACATCATCCACATCGAGCTTATCGTGTTCTCGGTCTACATAGTCGTTAAGGACGAATCCCGCCTCGAAACCGAAAAAGGCTATAACGGCAGCTCTCATTATATTCCAGTTTGATAGGCTACCGTAGTTCTGAAAGCTTAAGATTAGACCTGAGCAGAAGACTAGCGGCCAGACAAAGAAGAAGTGGATCCTAGTTAGGTCCATGAAATCTTTTAGCCTTTCAATTTTCATAAAACGTTCTGTCTCACGATTAGTTAAAATTCTTTCTTATATAGAATATATTCATGTTGAGGATGATATTCAGCTTATTAGGCGTGATCAGGCCGCATATAGTGATTGGTGGAATTCTAGGATACTCGCTTGGTGTTCTTTTTCCCTCGACTAAATCAAGACTAGATCCTGTTGTAGTTTTATTGGGTTATGTATCTGTGTTATTTACTGATCTTTCTACCCATTACAGCAACGATTATTTTGATAGGAAACTTGACGAGGTGGCTGATTGGAAACCATTCGGAGGAAATAACGTACTAATAGAGCAACCTAGTCTCGACTCCTGGGTGATCAGTACATCTATTCTGTTTAGCATAGCTTCTCTAATTATTGCTGCATTCCTAACCATCTTTGATAAAATCAGTTGGCTTTTCCCTGGGCTAATATTAGCGGGGAATCTACTAGGTTGGGGTTATTCTAGTCCATTGACATATCTGAAAGCTAGGGGTCTGGGTGAATTGGCTATTTCCTTTTTCACGGGAATAATTGTTCCCACATCTGGATATCTTGCCGCAGTAGACTCAGTCTCGTCTGATTTTCTACTATTTGTATTACCCTTGGTTCTATATGGGTTTGTCCTGAGTGTCTATCTTGAGATTCCAGACTTTGAGGTTGATAAGGAGCATGAAATCAATAATCTAGTTGTGAGATTTGGAATAAGGAAAATATCTCGTTTATGTACAGTTATTACTTTATCGAATATTATCTATTACGCTGCTGGCTTTATCCCCAGTATTCCAAATTTATGGTTAATCATAACATCTCTTCCTCCATTTGCTGCCAGCGCTTTTTCGTTACATCGTGGATTTGATTCAAGGGATAATATTGCGTCTAATGCTTTTCTAGTTATAATTAGCCTATTTGTATTCATAATAGGAATGAACATTATACTCTTATTTTTACCGTGAGAACTCATTGCATAAAAACAGAGGCCTATCACATGGGTCTCTTACAAGTATATATTGTACGCCTATTATTACTTAATCAAGTTTGATAAAACAATATCTAGATACATTTAGTTACACTATAATTATTTTGATGGTGTGTGAAATGCAATGAGAGTTAAAATTTTGGGTAGTAGGGCAAAGGTTGAGTCCTCAGAAAGCAGATACTCCCAACACTCAGGTGCAATAATTGACGGGGTTATATTGCTTGATCTGGGAGAAAAGGGATATCTTGATCTTGATCCTGATTATATCTTAATAACACATCTTCATCCTGATCATGCTGTCTTCGTGAATGAGGATCTTGGTAAAATAAATGTTCCCGTTTACGCTCCTGAGAAGACCAAGGAAGCCGAAGTCCAAGTGCTCAAGGAATCGATAAGCCTTAACGGATATAATACTACTCCTATACCCACGCATCACAGTAAGCTTGTGGAATCCCAGGCTTATCTGGTCGAGAATGAAGGCAGCAGGCTCCTTTACACGGGCGATATTATTTGGATCGATAAGAAGTACCACGATAAGATATCGGATCTGAACGTGGTTATCACGGATGCGAGTTATATCAGGAAGGGCGGACTGGTAAGAAAGGATGAAGAAACAGGTAAACTATATGGACACAATGGTATCCCAAATCTCGTGAAGCTTTTCAAGGGGTTAACAGAACACATAGTTTTCACACACTTCGGCAGCTGGTTCTACAGGGATATAGAGGAGTCAAAGGAAAAGATCCGTGAATTCAGCGAGCAAGACTTGAAGGTGGAGTCTGCCTACGACGGTTTTGAGATAGAGGTATAGAGTGAGAAACAATGGGAGTTAATCTCAAGCCAATTATTGTAAAAAATGATATCGAATTGGAAGACCTTAGAGACAGGGACCTTGCTGTGGACAGCAGCAACATCCTGTATCAGTTCCTCTCGACCATAAGAACAAGCAAGGGAATGCCACTAACCGACAAGAACGG
Source organism: Candidatus Bathyarchaeota archaeon (assembly GCA_014730055.1). The sequence continues at coordinate 12,164 of WJIV01000029.1, read as the reverse complement.
TCATGTAACCAGCCATCTTGTGGGGCTTCTTTATAGGTCCACCAAACTCATCTATGAGTACAACATACCCCTAGTCTTCATATTCGACGGTGGCGCTCCCACATTAAAAGCAGAGGAAATGAAAAAGCGAGCACAGAGGAGAGAGGAGGCTAAAGAGGAGTATGAGAGAGCTCTTGAGCGGGGTGATTTTGACGTAGCTCGTTCCAAGGCTATGCAGGCGGCAGGCTTCAGCAGCAGTATCTTTCAAGATGCGAAGATATTATTGGAATATCTTGGTATTCCCTATGTTCAGGCAAAAGGGGAAGCAGAGGCTCAGGGGGCATATATGGCTAGTAAAGGAGATGTGTGGGGAGTTAACAGCAGAGATTATGATTGTCTATTATTCGGTACACCGCGTCTAGTTAGGTATCTTACGATATCAGCGTCAAGACGCCCCGACTTGGTTGTCTTGGAGGATTTTCTGGATCATAATGGGATTACACGGGAGCAACTTGTTGATATGGCTATCCTGATGGGGACTGATTATAACAAGGGAATCTACAGGGTCGGGCCAAAGACAGGCCTGAAGTGGATAAGGCGACATGGGAGAATAGAAAATCTACCGGATGATAAGAAGAAGAAGGTAACGCCCCACTATGAGGAGATAAGAAGAATATTTCTTGAGCCTAAGGTCGTTGAAGACTATTCCGTAGAATTCAAGGGACTAAGGGAAGAGCAGGTTTACAGCTTCCTATGTGACGAGAGGGGCTTCCCCAAGAACCGGGTTAAGACAGCGGTCGAAAGGATGAAACAGTTCTATGAAAGAGAGATTTAGAAAAAGGGTTTACTTCCCGTTGTTATCTCCTCTAATAGCTCTACCAGAAGGGGACTTGAATACCACTGCAATAAATCCATCTTGCGATTAAAGCTGTAAGAACAAAAGAAAATATTAATTCAAAATAAAATGTTTAAAGTCTAATCATCTAGATGATTTGTATTCTTCCTCTGGTCTAACTATTAGCCAGATTATCAGTCCCAGAATGTTGGCTACTAGAAAAATTAGAAGCCATATAGCCGGTTCTGCTCCACGTTTCTCTGCGTCCCTGTAGATCCAGACTGCCAGATATATTGTTATTGCTAGGAAGATAAACGGGATGATTAGGAATAATGCTGGAAGCCCAACTAACCAATGTCTAAGGCCTATCATATCCATTCCTGCCAGAATTTTGTACACTTCATATATACCTTATCATTAGATACGTCGAATTTACACAATCTAATTTTTATGAACAAGTATAAATAGGCTGATAAAATAGTCTAAAATGAGAGAAAATGTCTGAATCATATATGAAGACACTAGCAGATGAGCTTTCAAAGGCTATTTCAGCTAACAGTGTAGTTGGTGAACCCATTGTTCAAGAAGATAAGGTGCTTATCCCTGTCATAAAGATGGGATTTGTCATGGGCACAGGTAGCGGAAAAGGCTCTGGTGAGACGGGAACAGGCGAAGGAACGGGTGGCGGTGGTGGTGGAGGTATCGAGCCGGTAGCTCTAATCGCTGTCTATAAGGATATTTCTGGCCCAGATGGTGTCGAGGTTCTCCCGTTAAAATCACCAAGCAGGATGCCAGAGGTTCTCGAGAAGGCTATGGAAACCTTTGGTGAAATGGCAAAAAAGAAGATGGAAGAGAAAGCAGAGAAAAAAGAAGAGCCCGAGACCCCTACTGAAGAGAACTAAATAACCACTGATGAGACTTCATGAGTTGGTTATTACTAGTACTTAGGCTTATTCTCTATTTTTTATTATTAATAATAACGCTAATTTTACTTATTCTTGTTTTCCCTCTTACGCTATCAGGTAAAGCTGAGCTGGATGGAATCCATTATAGAGGAGAGTTCAATTTTGGGATACTCTTGGGGTTCTTAAATGGAATAATTTACTTCAGTGAGGATGAGAGTTACTTCAGGATGAGAGTGGCTTCAATTTCTGTTTTTAAATCTCCCTTGGAGAGTGAGGAGGTGGAGGAGAAAACTGAGGAGAAAACAGATAAAAAGAAAAGAAGTGGTGATTTTGGAAGCTTTAGAAGGCTTATTGATCCTGGTCTTAAATTACTCAGGTCGATGCTCAGACGTATTAGATTTACCCGTTTTAACCTAAGAATCCGAGCAGGTATATCTGATCCCTATACTTCAGGAATGATTTTTGGGGTAATATTTCCTCTTGTAGAGATCATTAAGGTCAGGTTCCCAGATGCATCTATAAATCTGACACCGGTTTTCATTGAGAATACTTTCTTTGGTTTTCTAGATACTAAATTGAGTATAAGACTGATATTGCTCGTCTATCCGTTGATAAGATTCTTCACAAGCAAGGAGTTCAGGGCTTACAGGAGGTCAAGGAGGTAACGATATGAATTCATTAAATCCCTATCAGAAGATAAATGGTCTTAGTAAGAGTTCGAAGATAATGCTGGGAAAATCCCTAGAAATCGCAGAAAGAACTCTTATCCCAATCATAGAGTTAATCACCTACTCCTTATGCAACGAATCACAAAATCCTAAAATGAACTTAGCCTTAATCGGTTACACATTGGAAACTTTGGCTTTCATAATAATAGAGAAAGGAGAAAAATGGGTTTTGCCAATAAGAAGCAATACATACGATCTTGAGTATTACTTAGAAAAATTTCCCGATTTAAATCAAAAGCTGTAAAAACCATGGCATGAGCATTAATTTATGTAAACTTTTCTAATAATTGTGTATTGCACTTTTCTAATCGGATAGCCATATACCCTTTCTCGATCATTTTCAAATTGACTAAAAAAATAAATACGACTACTTAAGTAATAAAAATGAGTTATGACACGTCTATATTAGCTGTATCAATATTTTTGTGAAATAATTTTATGATTTTAATATGGCTTCTGTATAAGCATTTACTTTTGAATCTATTTGATTTTGTTTAACATCCTTATCCTTAAATTTCTCTGAGGCTATACACTTTTTCCCGGCAATCTTTTCCAACCCCGAAATAGTCCTAGCAGGCCAGAGATTGAATGTGAGAAAAATGGATATTCTAGGTAGTACATCCTTATTTTGCTTAACGAACTCTTGAATAGGCTCTGAAGCCCTAAAACCATGAACTGGAGATCCTATTACGACTAAGTCATATTCTGAAGGATCAACTTTATCAATAGTTTTACCAGTCTCATCTACTTCCTCTAGATCACATTCCAGATTTTCCGCTATTTTTTGAGCAACTTTCCTAGTATTTCCAGTCTTTGAATAATATACAAGCAATGTTCTATTAGACATTCTTACCCCTTTCCCAATTATTGATGTAATTAATTAATCAAGAGTTAAATTTATTATTATTTTATAATCTTAAGTTCTCACATTTTCGTTATTAAGGATCAAATCAGTGGATTCTACTTTAGGGTGATGGTATCTTAACTGTTTTTTCATTTTATCTCCGAACTGTATAGCTGATTTAGGACACCATTGTAAGCAGGCGAAACAATGTTCACATTTATGGTTCCACGAAGGCTTTTCATTTTTCATCTCTATATTCCCTACCGAACATATCTTTTCACAGGTCCCACAAGTAATACAGGCCTCATCAGCAAAGAAGCCATAATCCATAAAGCGCCAATTTTCATTAAAACTGTTGAGTGTTTCCCCGTTGTAACCTGCAAAACTCATCCAAATATATCTACCTAGGGTATCCCTAAGACCTAGGCGATCAATTACATTGAGTATTAACTCTCCGCTAGCCTCAAAAAACCCTGTTTCTCTTTGTTCGACAAATTTCACGATTTCCTCAAAGCGTTTATTCCATTCAGAAAATTTAGTCTGCTGCTTTTCCTGGCTTTCTGTATTTAGTTTTACCCTAATAATTGGATTACCAAAGTTTAATGAGGGTATAATATAGTTGTAAGGCATTCTAACTGCAAAGCCAGCTGCTAATTCTCCTTGTCGGTTTTCGATTGCTTCCTTTAGATTCATCATAGTCAATCCAGGTCCAGTACCACCATTGGTGCATACTCCAAAAACGTAAGTCTCTTGGATATTCTCAAGTTTATTTACAAATCTCCTAACAATATTGGGAAGACTTGAATGATAATCGGGGAAGACTAGCCCAAGAATATTCTCTGAGACTCTAATATCATCCGAGGCCTCCAGCTTTGCTATAGGTATCATTTCTCCATCTAGCTTTTCGCTTATATCCCTAGCTACAGCGTAACTGTTTCCTGTACCTGAGAAGTAGTAAATAGCTGTCAACTTCAATCTAAATTATTCTCAAATTTGAAGAATCTTCCCTTTATCAGGTACTATGCATCTTGTACTTGGCAGGTTCTCAGAAAGGCTTTCACAGAAAGAATTAGGGCTCCTAAGTAACCAATGCATAGGCACAACCACGGGGAGAGGCTTTGTAAATTTTTTCAACTCCTCTATAGCTTTGCTAGGTGATGTGGTTAATAATCCAATAATGGGTACAGCCAGAACGTTTAGTCCTGCATTATAGAAACCTTTCAAAGTTATAGTATCACCACAGTGCCCGAAGGAATCCTCACCATTTCTCACAGCCACCATCATATTTAGACAACCCAGTAGCCCATGCTCTCCCTTGATAAACTCAAGCGCCCAATTTCCATGATTATAGATTTCACCCTCTCTTGCTACCACAACCCTATCCTTGAATTTCTGAAACTTTTGAATAACCTCGTGGTTTGCAACCAAGATCGCCTTCGGATTACGCTCCATGAAGGCGGGTACGCCACTCGTGTGGTCTGAATGGGCGTGAGTGCAGTATACTAGATCCCCTTCAACGTCCCCTGATTTTTCACCGTACGGGTCAATGAGTAGACTTGATTCATCTTTAGATATAAGAAACCCAGACTGCCCGAGATACATGATATTTAATTCCAAACTGATACTCTCATCTTGTAATTTGTAGGCTCGATTAATAATATGTCGACTTTTAGGGAATCATAAAGATATCTTCCAGTCTTTTCATGTTTCAGCGAGACTGAGGGGAAGAGTTGGAACCACCTGTAGAAGGATCCATCATCGGGAAAGGGTGAATACACACGGATCCAGCTACGCTGGCTTCGTAGCAGGCTACCTCTAGAATGGAACCACCTACGCTGCATCCTAGGAACTTGAATGACTCGAGATTAGGATCCTCAAATCCATACTCCTCGTATAGCCCAAAGATGTACTCCGCGGTTCCAATGTTCTCAGAAACTGCCAACCGTCCCTTGTAATAATTAGAGCGTTATTAAATTCTCCAGTCTTTTTTTGCTAGTATATACTTCTTGAAGAATTATTCTCTAAAACATGCTAAACATTTTATTATGGTCTAATTTTCCGTGGATATTATTCTATTCATGTTTTTATTGGAAGGAGTCATAATAAATTATCTCCTTGATTGACTTCCTCTTCCTTGGCTTCTCTTTTGATTTCGTATGTCCGAAGGGTATTATTGCTACAGGTTTGATGTGTGGGGGTAGATTGAATAGTTCTCTTAATGGTTCTTCTCTGAACATTCCCACCCAGCAGGCACCCATATTGAGGTTCGCTGCTGCTAATAGAAGATTCATGATGGCTGCCGATGAGTCTTGTATCGAGAAGAGATCTGATCTGATTCTTGATTGCTTACCTCTATAAGCTTCCGTGTCGGTAACCACAACTATATTGATAGGTGCTTTCTTGATGAAGTTCTGTGGCATTATGCCCTCTATCCCAGTTGTGGATTTCCAGATACCTTCTCGTATTTCTTCGTCTCGTACCACTATGAACCGTGTTGGCTGGGCGTTTCCTGCTGAAGGCGCCCACCTAGCCGCATCTATAACATACTCAATAGAATCCAATGATACAGTTTGATCAGTAAAGTAATGGATGCTCCTTCTTTTTCTAACAAGCTCTTTGAACTCCATGTCTATCGAAATATAGATGATCAGATCTGCAAATAAGCATTGAAGCAAGGGATTAGACCTGCATTCAATTATTCTTTTTTCAATTAAATATGCAGATCTTTCGTTTTATTATGTTATATCTCTAGGAAATTATTGTGTTAGCTTATTTTTCTATTTTCTTCTCTATATTTTATGGTGGTAAGATTAATTTTGCTATAATTCTTGGATAAAACATGAATTCCGCGTATGTACTATTGACCACTAATTTGGGTACTGAAGAGGAGGTAATGGAGGAACTTAGGAGCATCCCTGACGTCAAGGAAATATTCGCAGTGTATGGATCATATGATATAATCGCGATCATCAACTCTGAGACAACCCAGCAGATAAAAGAATTAATCCTCACAAGGCTAAGAAGAATAAACAATGTAAAGTCCACTCTGACCATGCATGTAGTCGATAAGGTGTCTGCAGCGAACTAGGATACGCTTAATTTTGAGATATAATGATTTCTGGCTTTGATCTTCCTCTGATCCACCCAAAGTGGAATCAATATTAATAAAGTAAGCAAATATGGACAGAAATATGATGAAATCAAGTGTGATAATAGTTGTCCTCTTATTCTGTCCTTCTAGCTATTTTCGCTTCTTTTGGCTTTTAGTGAATTGAGGGTTCTTTAAAATATGAATAACCTTGATCAGACTATTTTCTGTTAGAAAGTAGGAAAAATACTATAATTATGATGGTAATAATTATATCCCAGATACTTATTTCGCCCTCTTCTGAGTCTTCAGTCAAATTATCAACAGGGTCATGTTCGATATATGTGTCGCCATCCATTGACCAAGCGGTCCAGAAGCCGTCCGTATACTCTGATGGTGTCCAGCCTAGAGGATTTGTTGGTCCAGTTGCCTCGACCCAGATCCAACCCGTTCCTCGCTCATCATTTGTAAGGTCCCAGTATTTATTGGCGTTTGGATAATCGGGTAACCATATTAATAACGCGACGTGTCCCGGAGCATCAACTATGGCTATGTCTATCCCAGCTCCTAGATATAGGGTAGCACACAGAAAGGCCATATCCTCGCAGTCCCCTATGGCTGCTACTCCTGTAGTCTCATTGAATGCATATGCCAGTTCGTCCGCATTCCATGCCCATTCATCTTGTGGAACCTTGTTCAGAAATACATTATCGACGTCATATCCGTACTGGACCCATGTTTGAACATAATCTAGTATCATAGCTGCCATATTTTGTCTATCAAGGTAGCTGTTCCTGAAGTTCTCACCCATCATGAAAGCTATATCCCTGTTTTCCCCAATTGTTTCGGAGAGAATAAATGGAAGATAACCGTTCCCGCCATAGGCATTGGTGCGTGTGATGCCCCAGGAGTCATACCATTCCCCTGATTTATAGGTGAACTGAGGTGGATATACTCCTCCGCTTGTCGTAGCATTGCAATAGGGCACTATTAAGGTCAGTAATAGTAATATCGAGATGACTGTTTTTCTGAGAATTCTCGTGCTCATATTCATCCCAATGGCACGTTAAGACTGGCAAATACTATGAGTCCAAGGAATATTTGGTAGCACAGCAGAAACGCCCCTATGGCCACAGGGTCCTTATTAATATCATCTAGGTCCACGTTGAAGATATTGAGTTGAGCAAAAATGAAGTAAAGTAGACCTCCAAAAAGGAAGCTAACTATGAAACTCATGAGAACCACGAGTAGTCTCGTTATGTTGAAAAAAGAGAAGAATTGGACTCTCTGAGAAAGAACAAATGGATTGACCATGGAGCCATAAATGACCAATCCTGCATAAACGAAAAAACCACCGAGGAATAGGCTTGTAGCAATCGCATTGCCCTTAATACTTTCAAATTCGTTCACCTTGCTGGTGATGAATGAGACACTCTTGATACCTAGGTATCCAATTAGTAGGCATATTACACTTGAAAGTAATGCACGGATGAACCACAAAACTAATGCGTAAATTAAAGCTGATCCGATCATAAATTTCCCATAATCGTGTATTTGTACTAAGTATTTAACAGTTTGATAATAAAAGAAATAGAATATTTATCCAACGTTATTACTTGACAAATCCTTGATATTTCCACCTTGCTGAATAAGTTCAATAGCTATTTTTGATTATGAACCTAAACTACTAAATAGCTGAACTTTTAGTTGGTTGATTTTGTGTCAACTCGTATTTTTTAACATATAGTTGAGAGACTCAAAAACTAAGTAACAGAAACTTCTATTAATCTTCATTTTTATTTGATTGAGAAGTTCGCATTTCTAGCATTTTTTTTAAATTAATATTTTTATCTTTTACCAGTTAACTGTATTCTGAATGTCCTGGCATGCTCTTACTGAAAACGACGTTTTGGAAAAACTTGAGTCCACTGATTCTGGTATTACCATGGATGAGGCGCAGAGACGTCTTGAGAAATATGGCTATAACGAGCTTCACAAAGATGAATCGGGTTCGACTTTAAGATTACTACTTAGGCAACTCTCAAATTATCTTGTTATTCTGCTTTTCATAGCATCTTTAGTATCCTTCCTGGCTGGTAAGACATTTGATAGTATCGTGATTTTATCTGTAATTATATTAAACACTATTGTCGGATTTGTTCAGGAGTATCGGGCAGAAAAGGCTCTTGAGGCTATTAAGTCACTGAGTTCTCCTGAGTCCAAGGTACTTAGAGATTGCCCTGATTTTGGGGGATGTATAGCTACCAGAATAAAGGCTAGAAGTATAGTGCCTGGTGATTTATTGATTATTGAAACAGGAGATAGGGTACCTGCCGACGCTAGAATTATTGAGGCACTTAATCTTGAAGTTGATGAATCGATGTTGACCGGAGAAAGCACTCCGGTTAGAAAGAGTAGTGAAAAATTACCTATTGAGACATCAGTGGCTGATAGGGTGAATATGCTCTTCTCAGGTACACTGTTGACCCATGGTAGAGGGCGTGCGGTGATAGTAGAAACAGGAATGGATACTGAGATCGGCAAGATTGCTGGATTGATCGAGGAATCCGGTGAGGTAATTACACCGATACAGATGGATTTAAACAGGCTTACGAGGTCACTCGGTGGCTTAGCTGTTATTTCCAGCTTCTTGACAATTATAATTGGGGTATTACGAGGTTATTCTCTACTTGAGATGTTTTTGATATCTTTGGCAACTCTAGTCTCAGCAATTCCAGAGGGATTACCTGCCGTATTGACAGTTACAATGGCTGTTGGGGTAAATAGAATGGCTAAAAGAAAAGCCATTATACGAAAACTGCAGGCGGTCGATACTTTAGGGACCGCTGAGGTAATAGTGACCGACAAGACTGGAACATTGACCCTTAACCAGATGACAGTTAGAGAGATAGTAACCCCGGATGGGATTTACAACATTGATGGTATTGGATACGAACCTAAGGGGGACATAATCAAAGACGGAAAAATCGTTAAAGCATCGGATCACCCTGCCTTAGATTTACTATTGAGAACCTCTTCATTATGCAATGATGCCAAGCTTGTTAGAGACGAGATAGAAAAAGAAACAACCTGGAAAATATTCGGAGATCCAACTGAAGCAGCATTAATTGTGGCGGCAAATAAAGGAGGACTTGAGCCCTCTGAATTTGATTCGAAGTATAAACGGGTTAATGAGATCCCTTTCGATCCGAAGAGGAGATTCATGGCTACTTTAGATATGGAAAAGCAAGATAATTTCTTAATAAATCTAAAAGGGGCTCCCGAGACCGTTCTAAGTTTATCAAGCCATTACTGTATCTCAGATAAATGTCTAGTAATTGATGAAAAACTAGAGGAAATGATCCTCAATCAGGCTGAGAAACTTGCTCACAAAGCCTACAGGGTTCTCGGTATTGCTTACCTAGAGGGAGGGTCTTCTATTCACGAAATATTCAACGGATTAGAGTCCGGTGACCGGACATTAATTTTTGTTGGCCTTGTAGGAATGATAGATCCTCCTAGAGATGAAGTAGTCGAATCCATTGAGATATGTAAAGCAGCTGGTCTGAGGGTTATAATGGCTACAGGTGATCACAAAACTACTGCGGAGGCGATTGCAAAAGAGGTTGGTATCCTTAATGACGGTTTGGTCTTTACTGGAGAGGAACTTGATATGATGGATGATTATGAAATAGATAACAGTATTGATAAAATTTCGGTATTTGCTAGGACCTCTCCCTCTCAAAAATATAGGGTTATCGAGTCCCTCCGTAGACAAGATCATGTAGTTGCAATGACTGGTGATGGGGTAAATGACGCACCAGCTCTAAAGATTGCTGACATTGGTATAGCGATGGGTATTACCGGGACCGATGTCACTAAAGAAACAGCAGATATGATTCTCGCAGATGATAACTTTGCCACTATAGTAAACGCCATAGAGGAGGGGCGTCTAGTTTTCGAGAACATTACAAAAGTAGTGAAATTCCTCGTAACCACTAACGTAGGAGAGATCATAGCTCTAATAGGTGCGTTAATCCTCTTTCCTAGAGCCCCAATTATAGTGACCCCTATACAGATATTATGGGTTAACCTAGTTACCGATGGTTTACTCACCATTCCTTTGGCACTGGAGCCTATGGAAGAAGGTTATATGAATCAGCCACCCAGACCAAGGCATAAACCGATAATTGATAAAGAAATTATGGAGAGTATAGGATATGTAAGCACTATAATGGCTGCAGGGATATTATATCTATACAGCAATAAGCTTAACACCTCTTCTGTATTTCAAGCTCAGAATATTGCCTTCATCTCTCTAGCAATGTATCAGGTCTTTAACGCTCATAACTGTAGATCAAGATTAGAGTCAATATTCAGTAAAGGGTTCTTAACAAATAGGTATATGATATTATCAACAATTGTAAGCGTTTTACTACTATACTTATCAACAATTAACCCATTCCTGCAGAGATTCCTAGGTACGATGCAACTATCAATGACGGACTGGGTGAGAGTAATATCATTCTCAAGTCTTGCATTTATACTCCAGGAGGTGAGAAAGTACTTTAAACGAATCTAATTATACTGAGTTCAATCAACAATAAAAAACATTTCAACCAATTTCCTGTATCATACGTTCCAAGGTTCTAGCATCTAAATAAAATCCTTTAAAACAAATGTAAAATTTGATCCTAAAAAAAGATTATCGATTAAAACATTAAGCATCTGATACACTTTTAAACCCTAATCTTCGTCCTAAATCCTTATTCTCATCCATAATCTCTAGACCTGCATTTTGCCCTATATCAGAAAATACTTGTTTATCTCCTTTTTTACAGATCAAAGATACCTCTAAGATTCCAGATAAGCTCTCGATGGTCCTACCTTTCATTTCACCTTTTAATGGAGAATGGAGCACAGCAGAGTCCCCTCTAATAGCATTAATTTTCAGTGAGTATATTCCTGTTTCTACTATCAAAGATACACCATCTTCCCGATATACAAGGGAGGTAATCTTCCCCCCTCTGTAAGTAGAAAAGTTAATAATTTCATCATCGATTAGCAATACGGCAATATGCCCAACGAAGCTGGATCTTAGCCAAGGTATTACTGCTACTGATACCATAAGACTTGTTCTAGTTTTTGAAAAACTGTTAGATTGCATCCAAATCCAAGAAGAGGGGAAACTGTGTCCCCAGTCTTTTTCAATATAGCCTTTACCCCCATTAAAAACATGATCTGTACCTCCAATATTCATTTTTCCATCGACATTATGGTTCATACTAATTAATCCATGATACGTCTCCAGAAAAGGTACAAAGCCATACCAGCCCATTATCCCATGTTCAAACCATCTCGACTTGTAGAGGGAATGTTTGGAATATTTTAATGATCCAACAATATCCATTTCTGGAATATCTATTTCTATTCCAGTAAGTTTGAAGCAGCAGTTACCTATTTCTATGCTGAAAGGATCTTTTTTAGGTAGAAACTCCTCTAGTTCGAATTTTATATATTTAGAATAGCCAGATGATCCGTCATAAACTTGAATAAATGAGTGATCGTCAACACCACTTAATGAAATTCCAGGAATGAAAGCTAATTTGTTATTCCCGAAATTTCCAACCTGTTTAAAATACCAACCTTCAAAATACCCCCTTTTGTTTAAATTTCCTTGGAAAATTGCGGTATTTTTAAGACGACTTATAAAATTAAACATATATTTACAATAGAATTAGAGTACAGATTTTATTAGTTTTTTCGAATCCTAGAGGGTTATAGG
>WJIV01000028.1 GCA_014730055.1 Candidatus Bathyarchaeota archaeon | reverse complement strand
CTTGACGGCTTCAGAGACGATTCTTGCAGCCATTATGTTGCTGCTGCGTGCGTCCCTGCCGGTAGAACGTTCAGTTCCTTCCTTTAGAATGAGGACTGGTTGTCCTGAACTCATATATTTTTCACCTTAACGTTTACTTTGGGTATACCTGGGTATAACGAGGTTTGTTTTTGTTTATTTAGACCTGCTACACCATTCATAATATACCACGTAAAGTTGTAAACCGTTCGTTGTATACTATGCTTTGTTTAAAAAACCTTATGGTTTGTTTTTATAAAGAGCCTGAAAAGTACACCGTGTTCCCGATACAGCTGACCAGCCCTTCATTCTCCAGTTCTTTGACAATGTTCTTAATAGATTGTTCTCTTAGCTGCATGTACCTTGATAGATGTTCTATGGTACAGGAGCCTTGATCAAGGATTAAGTGTACTATTTGTCTTTTACGGCGATCGAGGTCTTCCATGGCATGTTGGCTGGCGTTCATGGCTAGATTTCTTAGGTATAATAGTCTAGCTCTCCGTTTTTCAAGACTATCTAGCTCCTCGTCTATAGCTGATACAATCTGACCTAGTGGAGAGATCTTATCGGTCCCGCTCTCCTCCTCTAAGAGTCCATCAATTTTTTCCTCAATTTTATCCATATAGCTATCTGCGTTGATCCAGAGATGCGGGTTGTTGAAGCTTATAAGGCTCTCATTATACAGGTTTGGGCTGAAGTCGATCTGGAGGCTGTAAAACTTGTTGAGAGAAAACATCTTCTTGTCAGCACCTTTTGTGCTTTTTTGTCTGAACATGTTGACCAGCTCAGCCTGTTTAATCACCTTCAAGTGTTTAGATGCAAGTTGCTGACTAACGTTAAGCTCATTGCTAATCCTTAACGCATAATCTGGGCCTTCACTGAGCTTTCTGATAATCTGACGTCTAACTGGGTTACCTAATACATCTACAACATTCTCAAAATCATGACGGGTTATCCGCTTCAATTTTGAGTCCTCATCAATATTCGTCTCAGCCAATATATGACACTACTATAGGTTGTAAACTAAATAGTGTATACACATACCCAATTAATAAAACTAGTTAACTCGAATGATATGGAAGACAATAAGACCCGCAGGTACGAGTGATCTCAGGTAACGACAGCTCCATGGCTATGCTCCAGTACTAGCTAATATGTGTCAGTCCGGGTTTGCTCTGTTCACTGTATCACTTATTGTAGGACAGCAAATAAGCCAGCTAACAGAATAGCAGGAGAGAAGCTTCGAATAAAAAATATGGGGATAGTGTGTTGTTTATGATGACCAGTTGTGGTCGATGAGCGTTCCTCTGAGGTCCCAGTCCTGCCACCATGGTGGCGGTTCACCGTATATATCAGGGTCCTCGGGGTCTGGTGGGTATGTATCTCTGAGGAATTCTCCCTCATCGAAGTTGAAAATCAGTGTCTGTGTTATTATGGTTGTTGTTTGCTTGTAGGTTCCATCGTGCATTGCCGCGGTTTTTGTTATTTTCATGTTGCCTTCTATGGTGAGGTTGTTTTCGTCCCAGCTCATCCTGGGTTTGCCGTCCATTTCCCATTCAAAGATATCTGTTGATCCTATTGGCTCGTCTTCCCTCTGGTCCAGGTTCTTTTCAAGGTAATATCCATTGAACCATACCTTGTCTCCAAGGACCTTGAGGTTCCAGAATCCTGAGACTACTTCAGCGGAGGCCTCAACCTCATCGTAGTTATCAAGTGTTCCATAGGCATAGTGAGTCCATTCTGTTTGTTGCTTGGCCAGGATTGTGCCTACCGAGAGTACTAGTGAAGCAAATATTAGTAAGAGAAAGTTTTTTCTCATTTTTCCAATCAGTTCACTTCCTGTTGGCTGTGCTTATCATGCTCAACCATGAGACAGGACATACCCAGGATTTATTACAGTAACTTTAATTCAATGTAAAGAAAAATAGTTCATTCCATATTTCTACGGAACCATTTATACATATCCCTTGAGGCTGAGAGCATGCAAGATAACGGATTGTGTACCTTATAATCAGAGAAATATCTCGTACAAGCATCTAGTTTCTAAAAAAGAGTGGTTAAGAGTCTGTAAAATACATCTTTAGCATGGTATCATAAAGCTCTCCGCCGACAAGAACAGTACCTACAATGTTGTAGACGCCAAAGGGGTAACCAGCATTTACACGTAGATCCAGTAACTAGTCTTATACGCATTAAACATTTACAACCTGTATTATAGGTAGGACATAATGTTTATGTTATACACAGGGTGAAGTATGTACATGGTGAAAGTATGACCGAGGTCACAGTTACCGGGAAAGGGCAGATCACTATACCGGTTGAACTGAGGAGGAGATTTGATATTGAGGAGGGGTCAAAGGTAGAGGTCATAGAGGAGGACGGTAAGATAGTAATAAGGCGTCAGACAACCATCTTTGACCTTGCCGGAGAGAGCGGAGGAAAGGGCGAGGTGGACGATTTAAAGAAGATGCTCGATGCATTGAGGGAAGAGAATGCCCAAGAAGAGCCTCTATGACACCAGGTTCTTCGTAGAGTACTTTTACTCCAGCGACCCGGGGTTCTTAAGGAAGCTAAAAGAGGATCTAAGATCGGTCAAGGAAAGAAAGGTATCAGCCGTAACTATACACGAGATCTATAGGATAGACCTGGAAAAGGAAGGCAGGGATGTTGCCAGGATCAGGAGCGAGACGATTCGACGGAGCTTTGATGTACTGAGTGTCGATCACGATATTGCGGTAAAGAGCGCAGAGATGAGGAAACTGTACATGATCCCAATGGCTGACAGTATCATCGCGGCCACATCAAGGGCACAAGGCTGCCCAGTAGTTACTGATGACCCCCATTTCCAGATTATGGAAGAGATCAAGACCCGCTGGTACAAGTGATCTCGGGTAACGATAGCTCCATGATTTAG
>WJIV01000229.1 GCA_014730055.1 Candidatus Bathyarchaeota archaeon | reverse complement strand
GCGGTTACTGTCCCGAAGTTGATAAGGTCAATAATAGTGTAAGGGTTTGGCTGGAACTTTCGGATAGTAAATGTGTCACCTTTCTTAGATATCTCATCGAGTGTCACATGGGCACGATAACCTTCAGGTAGTGTTCCCTCTAGGATCGGATGGGCTATTGAGATCTGATTACCCGTCTTGTATACAATACGGGTTACAATGAAGTTTAGTCTCGCGGCGGATTCATAGATAACGTTTGATGGAAGGGACTCGTGTCTCCTGTGCCAAACGTATATGGGAGTATCTACGCCGTTACAGGATATGTCCTCGATGTTTGGATCCTTCATCAGTAGATCTATCTTACCGTAACCAAGGAAATCTCTGAGGAGATAGTAAATGAATTTTTCTCTGGACTCTGAGGGGATCTTTCGTTTATATTTCTTGAAAACCTGATCCATCTTATTGTCAAGGTATTCCTGCATCTCTTCCTCATCGTTCAGTAGATCTAGAGACATATCGGTGCTGTTCAGTAATGTCTCCTTTAATGTTGCGAGAAGCTCTTCCTCATCCTCATCGAGAGTAGGTTCAAAGGTTCTATACAGGGCCTTCCCGGTTTCCTCGTCGATCTGTATGCCAACAAATCCGAAGGGGGGATTTACAGGGTAAAACTCCTTAAAACTAAGACCACTAGGCTCAACGAGCGTTTCCTCTTCTAAACGCTCTTGCTGTAAACTCGCTTCATCCATCTAATTTTCCCCCTTCAATGTTCCATCCGTTTTCATTATCATATCGTTAATATTGATTAATGATGTATTCCAAGAATACTCATTTAAGATATTGTTTATCTTTTCCTTATTATGATTCCTATTATGTTCAGTATCGTGTTTTATTAAAGTTATTTTATCTTGTGATATTTTTAAAGCTAAACTTGGGGGATTTTCTACTATTTTAAAATGGGTAGAATCATGATTATTTATAGTGTCTTGATTTTGGGTAATGTTGCTTATAGGAAAAGTGCAAAAAGTGTGTTTTTCTTCGCTGGAATTAATTAAAATGTCTAAAATTGGATCGTTTATTATATTTTTAGTATGATTAATTATGTCTAACATTGCCCCTCAATTTATGTTATCTAAGCATACCCACATTGCTCCCTATTTAAGTTAATGTATGTTAAGAAAAAAACGAATAGACTATTCGTATAACTTGTTATTCTGGAGCCAGATAAGTTGAAGTCTCACTAATTTAAGTATAAAAAGAGGAGTTAATTCGATAAACCACACAATATTTCTATTCTTCTATTTTGATTTGTGATTGTTTTTCATCCCAGAACTGCGTAACCTTCGATCGTGCTCGGTTCTTAAGGAAGTTGCTGATTAGAAGAGGGAGCAGTATCCCTGCGATAATTCCGAGGATTAGTGTTAACAAGCTCATAGACTGGATACCCATAGCCTGAATCCAGAAGAAGGAAACAACTACAATGTAGACACCTGTAAATAATAGGGTTCTGGTCGTCTCGTTCATTTTCTTTCCCAGACGGGGTTCAATCATTCCTAAACCGGAGACGGCTAAAAATGAGACGATGTCTGTTGTCGCATCTAACCCCTGTCCGATTCCCTGGGATATTTGGTAAAGTTGAAGCCCCGATACAGAGCCTGAGAGCTCTTCCCCAACATTTAGAGCGTTTGATACGAACTGTTTCGAGAATATTTCCTCAGCGAGTTCAAGGGTTATCCCACATCCTCCACATAAACTATTGGATAAAGACCAGGTGGACGCACATGAGGGGCATTTTTGTTTCTTCCACATCTGCTTGGCGTTGTTGATCAGTTTTTGACCAAATTCGGATTGAAGCTTGTCGGTATACTCGCCTTTAAGGAAGTTTAGGAGTTGGTCTGTGGGGAAAACGTTACTGGAATCTATAGGGTTATATAAAGCTCCTGTTTGTAAGTGTGTTACCAGCCTTGATGACTGGTATAGATAATAACCAGCAGAGGCCACCCCGGCGGTCGTGATGATACCTGTCACAGTCAGCAAAGGATTTACATCCATCTTGACATAGAACGGATCAAGAGATAAGGCATGCTCATTTTTTTCGACTTGATAGTTAAAACCGACCTTCAGTTTATAGATTCCAGAGACAGATTTTACGTCACCAAATGTAAGATAATCATCAAGGAAGAAGGACTGGTTGAAGACTACCGGTTCTCCTGGTTGTCCTATTACCTCGACAGGTTCTGAGTAGGAGTAGACACTGACATCGAAAATTGTGAGAGTAACAATAAAATCTGTAATATTAACAGGATGATCTCCAACTGCTGTATAGTTTGTAGTTAAGATAAATTCACCTTCAGGATTTATTCTAATCGCATTCTTTGTGTTAACCGCATCAATGATGTTTCTCTGGTTAACCTCAACAGATACAAGTATGTTCTCGTCTTCATATGTCCAGGTGATATCATCCATATCTCCCTTAGCTAGGGATATCCCTGATAATAATACGACTATTATAGAAAAAAGCAGTATAGATAGATTTCTTTTCAAGTTATTCAATCCTTACGAACCCTTATTGATAGAGGAGAATATGTGACTACTAGTGTTTAATATTTTTGACTTACGTATCAAAGATGACTTTATTATATCTATTATGGAACTGATAAACTTCTATTATGGATGATTAAATATATTCCTAAAAATAAGATCAATATTGAGACTCTTTTGTATTTAACCTAATTTTTATTTATTTTCAATATTATTTTCTAATTTTTATATAAAAATTATCTAAGAAACAAAAATATAGGAATGTGAAGATAATATATTTTTAAGTAATGAAAGAAATATACTTATTCAGGTTTTTCTAATACGTTAAGATAGTTAGTAAGTATACGAAAATAATTTTAACATTAAAATGACTAGTATATACATGCCAAGCCTTAGACTTGTTTCACTTACTTGTCATAGACCAAATGACAGTAGCGAATTCTCTTCATACGATATTGGTGATATAGATGAACCATTCCTAATAGTCAATGGTACTAAAATCTGGAGCGCGAGAATGAAAACCG
>WJIV01000228.1 GCA_014730055.1 Candidatus Bathyarchaeota archaeon | reverse complement strand
GGTTCAAAGCCAGTCATGGGGTTGTGGCTCTTGATCGCCTTTACCCCTTCCTCAGGAAGAATGTCCTTCACCATCTCCGCTGATTTTGCCCCATGGCTGCTAAAGTCGTCTCCAAATGTCTCGTAGTCTATGTCGTGAAGTATTCCAACTGCTTCCCAGAGCTCTGGATCCTCTTCGAACTCCTCTGCGAGTCCTTTCATTATGGATCCTACGGCTATCATGTGATTCACGAGGTTCTCGTTCTCAACGTGTTCCTTTACAAGTTTTATGGCTTCATCCCTGTTGATCATGCCTTAATCACCTCTATGGCTTGGTTTAAGCGTTAGGATGGTTTGGCTTAAATACCGGGATGCAGGCATTGAGGATATTCAAGTTGAAATAATATGACCGAACCCCAGCAGCAGTTGAGATACAGGGAGATACTTAGCTATGGGCTCATCGTCATGGCTCTTACCCACACTCTCACCCACGCCTTCCAAAACATGCACAGCACACTCTACCCGATACTCAAAGAGGAGTTCATGCTATCAAACCAGCAGATAGGGCTGATATCAAGCATACCAAGTCTATCGTCAGCACTTCTATCGATCCCAACAGGATTACTATCCGACAAAATCGGTTCGAAAAAAATGATTCTGCTGAGCAACCTAGTAGCTATAACAGGTGCAGTAATAGCGGGAGTAGCCCAGAATCCCCTGATGCTGATACTTGCAGTGAGCATGCTTTACGTTAATACTACTATCTATCATCCCGCCAGTTACAGCTTCACAACCTTCCTATTCAAGCCCCAGGATAGATCAAAAGCGCTTGGCCTTCACGGAGCCGGAGGCACTCTGGGAATGGCAATCGGACCAATTTCAGTC
Organism: Candidatus Bathyarchaeota archaeon; assembly: GCA_014730055.1. Next base: position 9,277 of record WJIV01000228.1, on the reverse strand, counting down.
TCTATTATCGTGGGATTACTCGGACTTGGATGGAGGTATGTTTACCTCGCATGGGTTATCCCTTTACTACTGAGCCTAATAGCAGTCTACGCCATTAAGGTGGTCCCGACTGCCGACGATGAGGACAAGACCAGCATGGAGAACGGGATCAAGGGAGCTCAGAAACTATGGACGACCAGTCTGATACTTTTCCTTGTTTACAGCGGACTTAAGATGGCTGCCTCTAACATGACGCTGACTTTCCTCAGTTTATGGCTGGTCAATGATATAGGATTCACGGTATCTACTACCAGTTTGATCATAGGAGCAAGTAGCTTGATGGGAATATTTGCTGCACCTATAGGTGGTGCGTTAGCTGCAAGATACGGAGAGAAAAGATGGACATACTCGACCCTCATCATCTCAATCTCTAGCTTCGCTTTAGCGTTCCTGTTGCGCATAAAATGGGTTTTCCCCGTATTCTACCTGGGCTACGGATTTTTCAACCTGCTGAGCATGGCTGCAAACAGTGCCATAATGGCAAAATTAAGCCCAAGCAGACAGAGGGGATTGGGATTTGCTCTATACTTCCTCCCTGGAAGCATAATGGGAGCTATCGGACCAATTGTCGCAGCATTCATTGCAGATAGCTTCGGGATATTCACGGTCTTTATAGCCAGTATGGTGGTATTTGCTTCTTCATGGACTCTGTTCACCTTCGGTGTGAAAGTGGATTAATAATTCTATTTTTTTAGCTACTTTGAGATTTAATGCAAAAATTTTCTCAGGGTATATGAAACTTGTAATAATTAAAATTTAATTTATCAGTTCTCTTCGAGAAAAATACTAGTATTAAAAGGATTATCGATGCAAATGATAAAGGTGGTAGAATATTTGGTAAAAGTTGGCCACCTACAGCTACTGGTTTTTTACTGATTTCAACTTCATCCCAAGTCGAAAGATCATCGTATAGGAGTCCTGGAGGATAGATATTGTCCCTTAAAGTATTACCATCATAAGGCATGCTTCCATGTTTTCCTTCCATAGGAGAACAAAAATCAAGATTCTCTCCAGCCTTAATATTGAGATATTCGAGTGGGATCTTAAACTCGTAAATTTTGTGATTATTCGGATTATTTGGCGATGCTCCGTATCCTATTTTCGCGAAAAAATCATTATCAACTGTAGTACCAGCTGTTCCTTCAATATGGATTCGTACTTCATCTCCATTTTTCTGGAAGACTAAAAGACAAATATCAGAGAGCCCAGTGCTATCCGTAGGATCTCCGGTTGCATCGACCATAACGTAAAGGAATTTGTTGTCATTTAGGAAATAGACATATGTTTCTATTGAAGTTTTTTCATTAATTTCAGTATTGTTGACTATATAGATCTGACTGACCTTCCATTCACCTTTGGTGAATACTCCATCAATTAAGGGAGGAGTATCAAACTCACCTAGTGGCTCAGACTTTAAAGCGTTCACAATAAAAATATTTGATAAGATACAAAACGATGATATTAGGATTAAACATAATTTTAAGGACTTCATAAAAAGATGACTATTAATTCTGTATTTAAAACCTCTCTTAGATTAACCCATTATTAACCAACAAGGAATCAATTTGGATGTAAGAGAACAATAATTGATATTTTTATCCTTATTTGGACCCTTTTAATAAATGGTCAATCTCGGTACTATGATCAGATACTATCCTCAACTCATCTTCATCTTTGACCCAAACAGAGGAGTACCTTGCATAGTAATCAAAAGGTACTCCATTATTGACACCTTTAGCCCTCCATAGACCTATTACAATTGCTATACGCCCATAGATATTGATGATGTGTTCACTGCTCCCTGCTTCTTCCCAGTCTCTCTTACCTGGAATGTAGCTGGTTAGAGCTTTTTCCTTACTCCATACACTTCCGTCTGGCCTTATAATGGTATAATCTGGGTGCATTAGCCTGTCTAATTTGTTAATATCTGTCTCTAGATGTGCTTGAGCCCACTCTTTCTCAGCCTCAAGCACCTCATCCCGGGTGATCATTTGTAAAGAAAAGATTGGAGGCAATTAATCTGTTTCTAGAAATAATTAGACTAAATATGGCCAGAGGAGGACAGCCATGGTTATCGTCAATAGTGCTCCTGTTATGTCCAGGAGGATCCCGGCTTTTATCATCTCGGGCATGCTGACCTTTCCGGTGCTATAGGCGATGGCATTGGGTGGAGTGCCTACGGGCAGCATGAAGTCCAGGCTTGTTCCTATTCCGACAACAACTGCAAGTATTACAGGGCTAAAACCGGTCTGCTGACCAAGGCTGATAGCTATAGGTAGAAATATTCCAGCGCTTGCTGTATTGCTGGCAATAATGCTGATACCTAATCCTGCGAATGTAACCATGGATACTATGAGTAGGGGAGATCCTCCCCCAGTGAAACTCACAAGAAGGTTGCTGATGACGTTGACAAGCCCCGATACCTCTAAAGCACTACCTAGGCTGAGTCCACCTCCGATAAGGAGAAGGGTTCCCCATTTTCCGTTTTTTATATCGTTCTCGTCCAGCAGATCAACGAAGAAAAGTAACACTATGATAACTGCCGCAACTACGCTGCTCCCATACCCGTGACCAGGCCAGCCAATTAGATTAGCTAGGGGATCAGGTAATTTTCCCGTCAACCATGCTATCACGGCGAATCCGAATACAACCAGGGTCTGTCTCTGCTTCGCTGTGAGCTGAGTTCTCTCTCGCTCGATGGGAGGGATCTCTTTTACTGTTGTCGGAAATAGGGCAAAAAGAACCACCCAGATAATGAGGATCTGAATTATCGCTATTGGGAAGCCGTAAAAGATCCATCCGAAGAAGCTTATCTCGTAACCTATTAACTCCTGAAGACTGGCCGCTGCCATGGCGCATGTGGTTGTACCAACCAGCGTACTAAGACCGCCTGCCGTGCTACTGTACGCTATGGAGAGAATCATAATTTTTGTGAAGTTTCCTTTCTCGTCCTGGATGTTCTCACAGATCCTGATAGCCATGGTTATAAGAAGAGCTGTGGCGGCAGTGTTGCTTATCCACATACTCATAAACCCTGCTGTCAGCATAACGGCTAGAACAAGGCTTCGAGGACCAGCTTTTACGTTTGAGACAATCAAATATGCAAAGTACTCGTCCAGGTCATACTTTTCAACTGCAACAGCTAGCATGAACCCTCCCAGAAGCAGCATAACGACAGGGTCAAAAAAGGGCACCAAGGCCTGACTGAATCCCTGGACCCCCAGGAAAGTCTGAAGCAAGGGAATCAGGATACTTGTAGCGGATAATGGTAGAGCCTCCGTTGTCCAGAAACCTGACGCTACGATCAGGACAACTAGTGCTCCTCTCTGATCAACCGTCAACGTATCCCGAGTCTGGGTATAAGCGAATACAGAGAGAAGAACTACCGCCACGAGTACGACAAGTCTTTTTCTATCCAATGGTTTAGCCTCAGAGCTGTTTGAATGTGATGATCTCAAGTCTTTCTTGTTCAGCAAGCTCCTCTAACAGGCGCTTTAACTCGAAGATGTACTCTATCTCAACCTGCCCATAGAGTACAGCAAGGCTTGGATACTGCTTCTCGGAAGCTACTAGAAATGGGGGGATAGCCACACTGCTTGTGAAATCTGCCTGAAACTTTTGGGCCTTTAGCTTATCAGCGAACTTTCTGAGGACATTATTATCGATAATGTCTCCCCTGATTATCATCTCGACGGTTACTATCTTTGCCACCATTCTCACCTTTCAATGAAATCCGTGATCTGAATTAACCACGTTTATAAACTTATCATCGAGGGAGTCAAAATAAACATTATTAATTGAATAAAGAAGCTATTCTTCTACAATGACTTTTCTTAGCAATATTATAAAGGTCATATTTTTATCAGTACCGCATACTATTTTGAATGTATGAGTTTGTTTAAGCTTCCATGGATGAGCGATGATGAGATAAATGACCTTGAAGAGCAGCAGATGATGTGCCGGATTGCTTTCAAGGGAGGAGACTATCCTTATCTGGCTCCATTTAGATATATCAAGATGAATGACACCCTGTACTTTCACTTCACAGACTATGGGAAGAAGATGAGGTTTCTTTCAAACGATGAGAGGGCATGCATACAGATCGAGAGCTACAAGCCGGATCTCTCTGACTATAAATTTGTATCCTACAGAGGTAGGCTGCATAGAGTTAAGGAGGAGGATGAACGTCGAAAGGCAATAGCCTTATTCAGGGAGACAGGAGAAAAAGAATTGTCCACAAAGTTCCTGGCAGCACATGGTTTTGATCCGGAAAAAGGATGGGATCAGTTCAGCGAGGAGAAAGATCTGGTGATAGTTAAGCTCGTGGACATAAGTGAGAGAGTTGGGCTTAAATCTCCCTAGGCTTTCTTGTGGTATAGTATTTTTCCGTTAACTAATGTCATATAGCAACTGGCCTCCTTTAGCTCCTCTCGGGGTAGTTCGTCGAGTTCCTTGTCAAAGACTGCTATGTCTGCTAGTTTTCCGGGCTCTATGCTGCCGACGTGGTCCTCCTGGAAGGATGCGTATGCGGCATTGTAAGTATAGCATTTGACTGCTTCTACAAGGTCTATCGCGTTCTCCCTTATAGGATGGTCAACCGCGCCCCAGATACCGTAGATGGGATCAAAAGGCATACCATCGCTACCGAAGGCTACTGGAATACCCTCATCGAGCATAGCTCTATAGGGATTGTTCATCCTGTCCCTTTTTTCCCCTAGTCTTTGACGGTACATGCTGTCCTCTCCACTCCACTCCCCCGGGAAATTTGGCTGCATGTCCGGGACTATTCCTAACCTTGCTATCCTCTCAATCTGCTGACTGCTAAGTATCTCACAGTGCTCTATCCTGTGACGATGGTCCTTCCTCGGAGACCTCCTCAGGGAATCATCGATAGCGTCGATGGCATGCTCTATAGCAAGATCCCCAATAGCATGAGTCGCGGTCTGGATCCAGTTAATGTGACCCTCGTAGACTAATTCCTTAAGTCGTTCGGGTTCCATAAGCAATAGACCACTCGTGCCTGGGTCATCCTCATAGGGCTCAAAGAGAGCAGCCGTTCTGGCACCGAGACTACCATCCATCATCAGTTTAGCGGGTCCAATCCTGAGCATAGAATCCCCGAACCCGGTCTTTAGGCCCAGTTTTACAGCCCCATGTGGGGCTTCCTCACGCATCATCAGGTACGCCCGTACCCTCAACTCGCCTCCTTGTAATGCATCCTGGTAAGCCCTTATCTCCTTAGGGCCTAAGCCTGCATCGTGTACACCTGTGCACCCAAGTCTAAGGGCAAGTTCACTAGCAGCCTCAAGGCCTTCTACCATCTCCTCCTCTGTAGTTGGAGGAATAACATCCGTAACAAGCCTCCGGCAGTCCCTCAATACACCTGTGGGTTCTCCATTCTCGTCCTTGTCAATGCTTCCACCATCCGGTGGTTTCGTCTCAGACGTTATATCTGCTAGCTCTAGAGCCTTAGTGTTAATGCTAACCATGTGGCCACAGACCCTGACTAGCATAACTGGATTATTCGGTGCTATTGGGTCAAGATCATCTTTTGTTAAGTATCTGTTATCGGGCCACTTGGACTCGTCCCATCCTCTCCCAATCACCCATTCTCCGAGCTCCGAATTATTCACTTTATATTTAACCCTGCTAAGAGCTTCCTCCAGAGTTTTTGTATCCCCGAGCTGTAGGTTTTTCATACGGGAGACACCCATATTGAGGAAATGACAATGGCTATCGATTAAACCAGGTAGTATGGTCATTCCTTCTACATTATATACCTCTGAGCCATCGGGAACCTGGATATCTGAGCGTTTACCCGCGGCCATTATGTATTCATTCTCTATTACGATAACTGAGTCTTTGAGAGGAGGAGCACCCGTTCCATCGATAAGAGTACCTCCCAACAACACCCGTGGACAAGTATCAAGGGACATATTAGATATCGTTCATGATGCGAAGAAATATTTAAACATATCATAAATCGCAGGAAACCTACGAAATATAAGAAAAAATAAAATAAATTACAACGCTTTCCGCAAATACCAATAATTAAATCGTAACCAAAAATAACTCTGAGAAATGAAAAATACCGAAAGAGCATAATAACTACGATTTAACAACATAACCTTCAAGTACCTTTATTTATAAGCACCATATAATCTGGATGGGCTCGTAGTCTAGTCTGGATATGATTTCGGTCTGCGGAACCGGAGGTCGTGGGTTCGAATCCCACCGAGCCCGCTTTTTACTGAACCGGACCCTGTTTCTACTTCCGTTTCCTGTAAAGGAAAGACCCATTAATTTCATTGACAAACTCAAAACCTAGTTCGATTAATTCCTTAGCTTCAACCGGTGTCTTAGCTACCTTACAGACAAAGTCATCATTGTAATTATGGTAGATAGCCTTCTCTAATTGCACGACCTGGAGACCCTGACAGGTGAAGTTAGTGAAGGCAGTGAAGGCAACCTAGAGGCCCCCCAGGGACTTCACCAGGTGGAGAACAGCAGGATAGTGGAGCTCTACGCTCCTCTCATCAAGCTGTCGGAGACGCTGGAAGCCAGGCAGAGCATCATAGACCACGCCGTGGAGAGCCACGTGCAGAACGTGGAGGAGGAGGCCACTAGCCCGGAGACACAGGTACTATACTCTATAATGGCTTGCAGAGACAGGATCCAGTCAGGGAAGTTCGCCACCTCCTGGGTGACCGAGTACTATAACTCAGAGTTTGGTCACGACTGGGCCCCGACCTCGGTGGGGCGTTTGATAAAGTCCCTGGGGTTCCAGAGCAGGAGGATAGCAGGAGGCGCCGCCGGTGAGGGATGCCTTTCGGAGGGAATCAATTGGTAAAGAACTTTCACCGTTTGAGGGGAAGCTGCATGGGTTGCTATTGGTATCCTGATAGGCGGCGGGTCCCTGGTGGAGAGGGCGGAAGTTGCTGGGAGTAAAAGATGTCTCAGTAAGAGGGTTCATGACATAGAAATTGTCCTGATCTCAAGAGGACATGCATGAATGCCAGTTTCACCACTCAAGGCACTTCAACTTTATGACCGTTATAGTGGCCACAAAATAGTAATTTATTGCACCTTATAGTGTGCGAATAAAAACGGTTTAGTGCACTTTATGATGGTTAAAAATGAGTTATTATTAAGGGTAACTTTGGCATTAGGGCTTATTGTTGTTTTGGATGGGTAGAGTACTAATACACAGAAAATAGGTTTAGGATCTTTTTTATAAAAGTAAATTTATGAAACGTGTAAATCAGAGTATTTTGATGTAAACGGATGTGCCAGACGTGTTATTTAACCCTCAAACCAGTAGTATTTGACTTGAGATTATTTATTATGAAGGTAATCCAGAATAGTGGTACATTTTCCTTTTTACAAATGCAGTGATCGTTGAAGAGAGGAATAGGTATCACGTACTTGCAAACAGGCTCAGAGACCAGTATAGCATTAGGCAGCTCAGGTAACATTGACAGTGAATTGGATGTGGAGGTGCTTCACGTCGACGATAGTGAAGATCTGTTAAGGTTCACCAAGCTATTCCTTGAGCAGAATAACCCCTCATTCAAGATAACATCAGTGAGATCCCCTGAGAAGGCATTCTTAGAGATAGGAAACAAGCATTATGACTGTTTGGTCTCGGACTACAACATGCCATCATTAGATGGGTTAGAGCTTGCAAGAAAAATTAGAGAAAAGTACAGCATTCCCATAATCTTGTACACGGGCCAAGGTAGCGAGGAAGTAGCAGAACAGGCCTTCAGAGCGGGAATAGACAGCTACATCCGTAAGGAGATGCACCCCGCTAACTACCATGTTCTCGGGCAGAGTATCAAAAACGTCGTGGAGAGACACAGGGCGAGCCTCCTCCTCGCTGAGTCAGAGCGCAGGTACCGAAAGCTCGTGGAGGACTCACCTCTACCAATGAGCGTCACTTCAAGGGACGAGATCGTCTTTGTTAACCAGAAAAGGTTGGAACTAACGGGAGAAAAGAGGCCCGAGGAAATTGTTGGCTCAAGCGGCCTTGAGAGCATACACCCTGAAGATAGGGGCCATGTCTTGAAAAGGCTCAGATCTAGGCTCAACGGAGAGGAGGTCTCCTCTGTAACCTCATTCCGCTTGTTACGATCCAATGGACCGGTTATCTACGTGGAGGATCATATGTCGGATACCATCTGGGAGGGTGAACCTGCCGTCCTCCACAGCTTGGTGGACCTGACCGAGCATGTGATGTATGAGAAGCAGCTTAAAGCTCTGCACAGGTACGGGGCAAGGCTTCAAGGATCAGCAGAAAAAGACAAGATCGCTGAGATCAGCCTACAGGCTATTGAGGAGCTTATGGGCTTCTCCTCAGCTTCCTTCGGTGTGGTGGAGTGTGAGGAGCTCGTATTCACTCATGCCTTAGGCCTAGATCCATTCAGAGAGGTTAGGTATAGCCTCAATGGCCCCGGGATTTCGGTTAGGGCTGTCAATACCTCTGAGACCCAGCATATATTAGACACCAGGCTTGATGGGGATTATATCTCCTATTACGCTGAGAAGTTGGAGAGAATTCACTTATCTGAGCTGGATGTCCCGGTGAGGTTGGATAGTGATGTTGTCGCCGTAATAAACGTTGAACACGACGAGGTGGACGCCTTCTCCTCTAACCAAATCCGTCTATTAGAACTCCTAGCTATCCACGTATCATCAGCTTTCAAGAGACTCCACGAGGAGGAGAGACGTAAAACGTATACAAGGAAGCTTGAGGCCCTTCATAGATGCTCCACCCGTATAGCTTCCGCCACGTCTAGGGCTGAGATCTACGATAATGCCCTTGATATAATGAAAGACGACCTCGGCTACTCCTGGGTTGGTATAGGTAGGGTAGAGGAGGACTGTTTGAAATACATCAGATCCAATCATGGTGAGTACAATGGCGTCTCTCTCTCCCTGGATGGTCCCGGTGTAACAGTGAGGGCCGTGAGAACAGGGTTAACCCAGCTTGTATCAGATACGAGAAAGGAGCCGGGTTACATCGTTATTAAGGAAGGGTACAAGCTGAATCTATCGGAGCTAGCCGTGCCTGTAATGGTGGATGGACAGGCCCTTTTGGTGCTTAACCTGGAGAGTGAACGATTGGACGACTTTGATGAGGAGGATGTCAGGTTGATGGAACTCCTGTCACTTCATATCGCCTCAGCGCTGAGGAATATACTGGCCCTAGAGGAGAGGGCGCTTTACGATAGGAGGC
>WJIV01000227.1 GCA_014730055.1 Candidatus Bathyarchaeota archaeon | reverse complement strand
TACCTTCCAAGGATTGGTGAAGCGACTTATCAAGGAGCTAAACAACTCCCAGCAGGAGTACATGTTCACCGGCGCCCTGGCAGTAAGCTACTACGGAAGACCAAGAACCACCACTGACATCGACATAATAATCCACACAAGACCAGAGGACATAAACCGTTTAACTGGAGCACTAAGAGAAGCAGGACTCAGTTTCAGTGAGCATAGACTGAAGCAGTCCCTAGAATCAGAGTACAACATAATAACACTGGAGGACAAGGTGAGTCCATATAGCGTTGACTGCATTTTTGTAAGGAACTCACTTGACAGGAGAGCCAGCACCATCCTGGGAGAGCCAACATTCATCCAGACACCTACAGATCTTATACTCGCAAAACTAAGTAGGATAAAAGCCACTAGGGACCGGAGGAAAGCATACAAAGACGAGGAAGATATCAAGTCTATTATAAGAAACACCCATATAGAAATATCCGAGTTAACGGTGAAGACGGAGAAAGAAGACACCCTCAAGATACTGGAAAAATTTCCTAATTACAGATATACCCAGGATCTCATTCTATCTAGTACTCTTCTTCCTCCTCATCGAGGAAAAGTATCATCTCCTCGAGGAACATATCCTCATCCTCAAATTCATCCTCAGTATCCTTAGGAATCATCAAAAAGAGGATAAATAGGAATACGAAGACCAGCAGCAACATCGCCTTAAATAAAGTTATTATCACATATAAGTCGCAGTCCTCCCGCAAGTCCCTACGTAGGGCTTCCTTATTCTGCACCTCATTAACCCAGTCAGAGACTGTAAGGATATTATTAGTAGACCAGTTACGTACACCCACATTACATTATGATCCCTTTCCAGCTAACTCGCATAAATGTAGACGTAAGATAATCCAGAGTCTAAGCCATATCCTGTGGGTGTAGAATCACCTAAAGCCACAATAACCCAAGTAGAACCCTCCAGTCCATTCATGTGTTTTCCTGGATTTACCATTAATATTCAGCTAGAAATAAATTCAAGTAAATGAAAACATTTGGTATTTGAATATAATAAAATAGTTTTACCAATCCATAAAGTAATCATGTGGGGGGATCTCCTGCCCCTACCCCAAAATCATGTCTCTACTATTTGAGTTCCCATTAAGTTACTAGTTCCTCTGGATGTAGCCTTGTGATCTGGTTTATCCTGTCGTAAGCTTGATCTGTGCTGAGTATGATCGAGTCTCGGGAGAGAGCGGTTGATGCATGGTATGCATCAAATGGGCTTAGCTTGTACTGCTCTATGAGTATAGTGGCATTTATGCATATCCTGGGCGTAACTGGAACCCACTCAATATTCTTTAGCACGCTTAGGGCATTCACTGCGTCTATAGACTCTCGGTAAAGGCCTCGATTATAAAGCCAGAATACTATCTCCTGAATCGTTGCCGTGGAGCTGTATACACCTTTAATTACATCATCCTGGATGTCGGTGAGTATCTTTTCTGAGAGTGGTCTATATCTATCTGATTTCTTAAACAGGGGTATTAGTAAATCAGATTCAATGAGCATACTATTCACCCCTTCCCTGAGTAGCTTCCTTTAGCGCGGCTTCGAGAGCTTCTTTTTTAATGTCTTGAATGTTCTGATCCGTATCAACAGCGATCCTCTTGAGTGCCTTAATGGGATCCCTTGGCTTGGGTAGCAGAACTATCCTATCTCCAAGATCAAGATAGGTTACCTCATCCCCTTCCTCGAGCCCGTATTTCTCCCTCAGGTCCTTAGGAATAGTCGTCTGACCCTGTCTTGTTACGCGAGATTCGTAGTACAATCTCTGTCCAATAGCCTAATAAAAATACGTATTTATATATTTATTCATTAATTTTCTAGAAAAATATTATTTTTAAATAAAAAAAGTAATCAATGCATTGGAAATTAATTTATTTAAAAAATAATAAAAACTAGAGATCTTATTATTCGAACTAATTCTAAAAAAGGAAAAAAGGAGGATTGGGAAAAGCTTGGAGATAGCAAGTTCATCTACCGTTCTCATTAGACAATACCGCAGAGGTAGTTTATGCCCTCCTCATTTCTTGTATTACAAGTTATACCCCCTTTAAAGGGGTATTATGATCTTAATTGGAAATGATTTGCTGTGAAAGTATTATAAGTTATTACGTGGAGACGTACTTTCTGAGAACTTTTACAAATTCTTGATCCAGGCCTCCAAGGCTGTATATTGTTACATGGTTTATCCTGTACTCTATAACGAGGGCCAGATCCTTGTCCAACTCAAGGGGTGTCAGCAGGCTAAATTTTTTCAATATTCCTAATCTCTGTAGTCTCTAGTATGAAGCCTGTTTTTGATAGGATACCGTACTCAAGTAACCCCAGTCCTACCTGATAGTATTAAATGTGCTTTTTCCTGCTTATGTTCCTCAGTGTCTTTCTGAGAAGGTCCTTTCTTATACTTGAGTAGCAATATAACATTATGGTTGTAGGCTTTCGGGTTGAAGTGGACCACTAGTAGCCCGAATAGCTTGAAGGTAGGATAGTTTTTAGATAGAATTTTGAGGTTACTGGGTACGATGTGGTTGTGATCTCGATGTTATATCTTACCCTTTCCCTGAATAGCTTCTTATCCTTTTCCTCCTGAACCTCAAACGATACTTCAGAGCGTTCGCCAGCACCCTGATTATATGAAGTATAATGTAGCGCAGCCAGAATTTTGGTAACTCCAGGTCTATGAGTACCTCAAGCTTCTCCTCATTCTGGCTTAGGTCTCCGTGAAGCCGGTCGAGCTCCCTGTTGTCCGAGAATGGTGATACTCAGGTGGATTTCTCCAGCAGTGGCCAGTACGCGGTCTCTATGCCTGGGTTTACTTCTCTCTCAGATCTCTCTGGGCTCCTGTATTCCTCCAGGGAGTTTGCAGCCAAGTATACCTTGACGTGGAAATTAAGAAGGGATAGTTTAGGGATCTCCTCCTTTGGAAACTCGACAAAGAATCCGATATTCATCTACTATACCTTTCAAACAGTGGGATTATCTGGTAACCTTAAGAAAGTGAATTATTAAACATATTTCTATTACTTGCCCCAGTTAATCTGATTACTTGCATTAATGATGTTATGTTTACAGGTGAGTTCAACTTGATTTCGATTAAGATAGAAAAATAGAATACATCACATGAAAGCAATCGAATATATCCTCCAGATCATAAAGATTAGCAATTAAAGTTATTAAAACAGATATTTTGATAAATAACCCATTACCAATTCGGTAGAACATAATGAAAAATATGATTAACCAGACTGCAAGTTATGCCCATTTTCTTACCTTCTTCTGATAGTCTAGGTAATCTTTCCCGAATAGCCTCGTAAGATTGGTCTCCTCTACGGGAATAAAGAGCGCCTCCATAAGCATGACGAATATTACAGGATAAAGAAAAGAAATAATTGTACCGTGGATAACTGCGACTCCAAGCAAAACTAGAGCCATACCCAGATACATGGGGTGCCTGCTAACTCTGAAAGGCCCGGATGTAATAAAGGCAGCGGGTTCCAAATGTGGCTTAACCGTGGTCTCATTCTCCTTGAATAACCTATCCGTCCACAGGTTAAGGGTAATACCGGTTATGAGCAGAAGATACCCGGCATATGTTACTGGGTAGTAAAGGAGTTTACCCAGGGGAATAAAAAAGTGCGAGATTATTGATAATGCCATAAGCGCAAGGAAATAGTTTGTAGGCATTATTCTTCGAAAAGCATCTAATGGTTTTAAGGTTTTTATCTTCAATTGAACTTTCTCTCATAATATTAATCATGATCAGTTAACATTAAAGTTGTGGGAAAAATTGATCAAAAAGTGAATAATTGTAATACTTCTCCTCACCTGTTCATTTTTGGTTTTTCTTCTCAGTTTTCTCATCATGGAAGATAAAAACATCTTCTATCGTTGTATTGAATACCTGCGCTACATCATAAGCTAGCTGCAGAGATGGCATGTATACCCCCCTCTCCAGGAAGCTGATGGTCTCCCTCCTAACCCCCACCTTCAAGGCAAGCTCCTCCTGGGTCATATCATACCTTGCCCTGTACTCCTTGATCCTCGTCCTGAATCCCACTCTCAAGCCTCTCTCGTATCAAAGTAGTAACGTAAACCCATGAAAGACAAATTCTGTACAAGTAAAGAGACCACCAAGGCATAACCTGTATCCAAAATAGGTACATCCCGGGTCTCAAGGAAAATGATGTTCACAAGCATCAGCACGACCATGAAATATGAACCAATGTAAAAGGCAAAGGTAGCTGCTCTGCCCGTAATTATCCTTGTCCGCTCATCCTGAAGAGGAAACCCTGACTTTAACTCCTTATTCATCCGCCACAACGCGAAAACGGCAAGTACAACTATTGTGAAGAGAATAAAACCACTTACACCATACCAGGGAATATCAACCATTTAATCACCCTCCAAGTGCCTTTCTTCTTCCAAACTTCTTGAATTAATGGATGACCCTATTATCCCAATACCAATAATTCCAATTACCGTATCTAACCCGGCTGTGTTCTCACCCAATATATTTCCATCATACATAAGATACGCCCCAAACAGGCATACCAGTACTCCGAGAGTTTTTACAACCTGCATCATACCACCTTAATTTTAGACTCATCTAACATAATGTTAAATTCGTTTAACACCATGTTAGATTATTCTAACATTGTCTATTTAAGGTTATCTAATAATTACAGGTAATTTTTCCTTAGGTTTAGATCCTTTTATGATATTTTGTACGTAATTACGCACAATATGTTATAGTATATAAATCAAATGTAGAGGGATTAGAACCTTTGACTTCATAAATGTAGTATGATTTTAGAGGCATTCCTAGTAATTTTTGAAATGGATGTTAAACTGCTATAGGGGATAACGGAATAATTTTTGATTGAATTTCATCGTTAATAAACTGGAGATGGTTCGAAGTTGGGGAGTAAACTTGTTCCACCGGTTTGTACTCCGATTCTGTAAATACTGGTTCTTGCGGTAATGTACAAGGTCATATAATCATTGTCACCCCAGGCTAAGTTTGATGGCTTCTCAGGGCACTCAATAATCCCAATTCTTAAACCATCAGGGCTGAAAACATTAACCCCCTCAGGGCCGGTAACAAACACGTTACCCTCCACATCAACCTTAAGTCCATCACCACCTCTACCATCATCCCCTCCAACATCAGCGAATAGCCGCTTATCACTTAGTAATCCATCTTCAGAGACATCGAAAACGTAGACATGACCATTACTAGAGTCATCAACATACAGGCTACTCTCATCAGGGGAAAAACGCTAAACCATTGGGCAGAGAAAGGCTGCTATCCAGTAGAGTAATTTCCCCGTCTGTTTCTATCCGGTAAATCCCACAGAAGTCAAGCTCCTTACCCTCAACCCTATTGGGTAATCCAAAGGATGGATCAGTAAAGTAGATAGATTCATCGGATTTAACAACTATATCGTTGGGACTATTGAGGCGCTTTCCCATATAATACTCCGCCAACACACTCATTGTTCCAGTCTTTTCTAAACGTGTTACCCGCCTATCATGCTCACATTTTACCAATCTACCCAGCTTATCAAGGGTGAGCCCGTTACTATGTCCACTGGGCCTGAGAAATATTTCTGCCTCTGACCCTGGCTCATATTTGTAGATAGTATCCGCAGGAATATCAGAAAATAACAAGAATCCTTCAGGGACCCAGACCGGTCCCTCGGTAAACTGAAAACCAGATAAGACCTTTTCTACCTTATTATCTCCAATAATATCTGATAAATTGACCATACACTATTAAATAGACAATATAAGGATAAATTCATCGATTGCGGTATGTATAATTATTTTTGCAGTCAATACTTTAAAAGTTTAACATGATTTAAGTAAAAACGTACCAACAGAACGATTAACCAGATCTTGTATGGTCATGAATCTTTTAGATAGATATTTTTCTGGTAATTGCAGTTACTTGATTTTTGATATCTTATAAGATATATATGATAGTTGATAGTATTATTTCAATCCCGAATCTTTATAGATCAGCTCTGCTTGTTACGTCGGATAGTTCTCCTGTCATGTTTGATAACTGATGATATAGAACTGCCGATGCCGGGTTGTTTCCAGTGCGGAGGAAAACCCATGTCATGATTTATGTTCTGGGTAGTAGCTGAAGCAGGTAGCTGGTAAATCTGGGAGTCATAAAACCGAGTCCGTACTGCCACGTACCAGGGATTAGAAATAAAGGTATATGCCATGTCGCACAGACGCTCCCGATTATTAGCGATGATATCAGTGGATTTTACCGTGCCAGTAGCCTTGGTAAGGCGTACCCCCTCCAACCAGTTTCCTCAACTATTGCAACTATGAAAAGGAAAGTGAACCATGAAATAGCTGACCCTGACGAGAGGTCCATTTTGATCAATGGCTCATTAGGTGCCTTGGATAATATCACCGACAAGGTGTTAGAAAGAGTTGAGGTTATTAGGACCAGGAGTAAACCTTTCCCCGTTAATGATTTGAAGCTAAGAGTTTTCCTGATTAGAACATTTGCATCCCTTTTTCCACTTACTAGATATGTGAGAGTAACCGAGCAGATTAAAGGAGCAACTCCCCCAAGATAGAATAAGGCCCCGTAAGGCGTGAGGTCTGTTTGATTGCTTTGAATTTGAAGTATTCCCCAGAAGGTCCATGAAAAGATAAGGGTGCATAAGAAGTATGTCCACGGAGAATCCAGTTTAATTCTCAATTGTGTCAGCTATTATTATGTTTGATAATATTTACAATTAATTAACTAATTGGTTTTACTTTCTTCCCATAATGGCGACTGTATCAATTCTTACTCTTGCATAGGCCCACTAGCCTATTCCTTTTTTAGTTATTTCCTTTGCTTTTTTCGTATGAGGGACTGGCTGCCAGCAGTGAAAGTCGTTCATAAATCGCTCAGCAGTAACCGGCTTGGTGACAAAAACCTAGCTAATTTTCTTCTAGTCTACGTATACCACTAACTCTCTCCCAGTAGTACTCAAAGATGTCTTTACACCACTCAACTGCTTTTCTGTCATTTGATGTAAAGCCGAAGTATTCAAACTCGCCTCCTGGGTTTAAGAAGTTAAGAGTTGCTACTTCCTTCTCGTTCATGAGAAAGGTGATGTCAAATCTAGTCTGATATTTCTGCTGCAATGAACCATCGGCCTGATGTTTTCTGAGCCCCAGCCAGGTCTCCTCCGGTACACTATCTCGTATCTCATCCGGCCATTCATAGTTAGCCGGCTCTATGCCCCTTGCTTTAACCCCTCTATCCAGGGCGTCTCGTACCAGTAGTAAGGTGGAAGATAGGCCCAGGGGCTCCCCGATGTAAAGGTAATACTCTTCGGCCTCCTTGAAAACCCGCTCAATGTTACCAAAAACATCTAATAACTGGGTAATCCGCTCACATTCAATCAGTTCACCTATCCTGGAGACGAACTTTTCTGGTAGATTCTTGAGAGTATGATCATAAAAATAATCGACGTTTTTTGACAGAAACTGGAACCCCGGTAGAAGCTGTAATGCCTGTAAACCATAAGGAGAGATCTCGTATGATCCATCTGCTGTTCTTGTAACTAGCTTTGCCTCAGCAAGCCGTGAGATATTTCTCGAGGTTTCCTGTGCCGTGAAGTTTAGTCTCTGGGATATATGGCTGAGTTTCAGGTTCTCTTCTTTGAGTTCACCAAGTATCATCAGTCTATCCTCATTTGAAAGCTCAAACAGAAGATCACATAGCCTCTCCATAGCGGAATCTGAGTCATCATTTTTCTCAGAACTTAAAAAAACACCGAACTCAAACTCGAGAACACATTATTTAAAACCTATAGTGGCAGAGTATGATTTTTCATAGTTAACCCTGCGGGTGTTTCATATGGATTCACTGAGTACCCTCGGTCGGTGAGTATAATGAGTAATAAACTCCTAGAAAACAAGGTTCTGGTAGCATATCAGTCACAGACGGGGAACACAAAGAAGGTTGCACAATCAATCTATAAGGCCCTCCCAGAGCCAAAAGAGATCAAGCCATTCCAGGAGGTAGAATCCCTAGAAGACTATGATCTAGCTTTCCTGGGCTTCCCGGTACACGGCTCTGGGCCTAACCCAAAAGCGAGGTCCTACCTGGAGACAAATACTGCTGGTAAGCAGATAGCGCTTTTCATCACCCATGCGGCACCTGAGGATGCCCCTGAGATCCCTGAAATCATACAGAGGTTCAGGGATGCAACCACCGAAGCAGAGGTTCTTGATGTCTTCCATTGCCAGGGACAGCTAAGCGGCATCGTCAAGACCGTCATGAGGTTTGCCCCTGATCCTCAGATCCGTGAATGGGCGAGGACGGATAATAGTAAAGGACAGCCAGATGCCTCTAGGCTGGAGAAGGCCTCAGTTTTCGCAAAGGGAGTAATGCTAAGGCAGAAGAACCCTGTTCAACTTGAACAGATGGTTAAGGAGTAGCCGTGGCTAAAATGAATAAGACATTGACTTCCATTCAATCTTTAACCAGGAGATATGGGGTAGCATTATATTTTCTGCTGACTTTCACGTTTTCGTGGGGGTGCATGAGCCTTATGATCAAACCATACAGCTTCCCCCTGACCCCTGATCAGTCTGAGACCGTAGGGCCATTGCTCTACGTTGGCATGCTTCTTGGGCCAAGTGTCTCAGGGCTGCTTTTAACTGGCCTTATGAATGGTAAGGATGGTTACAGGCAGCTATATGGTAGGTTAACTAGCTGGAGGTCCAACATACTATGGTACACTGCTGCGGCATTTGGCACACCTATTCTTGCGACAATACTGCTACTCGGACTCAGCCTATTTTCACCAGAGTTTACTCCTCAGATTTTTTCCACTGACGAAAAGTCTGGTTTGATCATGATTGGAGCTGTTGTAGGGCTGATGGTGGGGTTTTTTGAGGAGCTTGGCTGGACGGGATTCGCGGTCCCACAATTGAGGCAGCGCTACAGTATTCACTCTACTGGCTTAATAGTGGGACTGTTGTGGGGTTTATGGCATTTTCCGCCCTTCTGGGGTACAAATAGCTTCTCCGGTGGTTTACCTCTATCTATTCTGCTTGGGCAGTTGTTCGCCTGGTTACCGCCTTTCAGGACACTCATGGTGCATGTATATGATAGGACAAAGAGCCTCCTTGTGACGGTTCTAATGCACGCAAGTCTTGTATTCACTACCCTAACGCTTCCTTCATTGGAACTATCAGGAGTTTATTTATTGACCTGGCTAGCTATCTGGGGGGCTACACTCTGGGGTATAGTAGCAGTAACTAGTAGAATTATGAACAAACAGATTCAGACAGCTAAATCGATTCAAAGGTATATGAAAAATAAAGTTTGCATTCAAAGCTTCAGCAACCTAGAATAATTCAAAAAACCCTACAGAGGGGTTACTTTTTAGCATGGTGAAACTATTGATGCATGAATTGATTTATTTTACTGGAATTTATTGAATATACAGAATATGAATATAACAGTAAAGGATGTGATGGTCTCACCCGTATTAGTCATCGACGCTGGCAGTACAGTTAGGGTAGCCGCTGAGTATATGAGCCTTAAGGAAGTAGGCAGCCTTGTCGTGCAAGACGAAGAGCACACTGTGGGGATAATAACAGAGAGAGACCTGATTAATAGAATAATAGTGGATAAAAAGGACCCAGACGAGACCCTGGTTAAGGATATAATGTCCGAGCCTCCTGTGATCGCTGTACCCAGTCTCAGTATTGATGATGCAGTCAGGGTAATGTTTCAGTACAAGATAAAGAAGCTCATAGTCGTAGAGGGAGAGGGTGAGAAAAGAAGATTGGTAGGCATCGTCACCTTAACGGATATTGCTCGCGTTAACCCGGCGCTTATGCTACTGCTAAAGGATCTATTTGGAGAAGAACCTCCCCCAGAAAGATTCAGGAAAACCATGGAGTACTACATCGTCTGAGTTAATGCACTAACATCTTCTCTGATAGATATATCATACTATATACACCTTATAATTTTTAAAAAACACCTCGAAAACCCATTCCCAAGAATAATAGCCTGAATATAGAGGTTTTAGCATAAAGCCTAGAAAATGAAAGAAGAATAACTTTAAAAAAGCATATAATTATGACGTTCTAACATCGATTTTTAAAATAATTGGATAATAAAAGACTGGGTTCTCTGGATGAATATACCACTGCATTTTTTATTCTAGGGTGCGGTATTTGGTTAAATTCTGGGTGATATTGCTTGAGCATTGAAACTGATGTGGGCTATCTTAGACAGATGATATCACCCTTCAAGGACAAGGGCTTCTCACTGATATTCCTGACGACCGTCACGGCGTCCCTGGGGGATATGTTTATGGATGTCTCATCTGGGTGGCTTGTGCTTGAGCTAACCGACTCGCCGCTATCACTGGGGCTATTCTGGGCGGTACGCTCCTCTCCTAACCTTTTATTCGGTATGGTGGGCGGCGCAACCACGGATAAGATGGACCGGCAGAGGCTGCTGATTATCTGTTATTCCCTTTACACGGTGTGTGGCCTGCTTTTTGGTTTTTTAATCGTCTCTGGCTACATCCAGCTGATCCATGCCATAGCCCTGATATTCATAAGGGGGATCATCAGGACCTTTGAGAATCCCTC
>WJIV01000226.1 GCA_014730055.1 Candidatus Bathyarchaeota archaeon | reverse complement strand
TTCTTTAACTTCGGGTATAATCAAGTACTCATGTTTTGGTGGGTAGTTCTCCGGGTCACTCACAAATACGAAGCTCCCCGTGTTGACCTCTCCGACAATGTAACCTATATGCTGTGTCTTCAAACCTGAAACCTCCTCGAACTCCTATCATACTCTATTGGTATCCCAAGCTCACGGCTCAAGATTGATCTGTATACATGATCAACTGACTTGGCCCCAAGCCTGACCTCCTTGTCCACAATTTAAAGCAGGGCATTATAGACATCTCTACCCCCAAAATCTTCAACCAATTGAGAAGCCACACTGCTAACCCTGCCTTTTTCTATGAATTGAAAAGGGCTGACATCCATTATTTTCTTATTTATACCAAGGCAGCATGCAGGGATATCAATCCTAAGGGGCTGTGCCTGGATACTGGGAATTATATGAAACATAACAATAGCAGGAGAATAGGGTATTGCATCAATAACTTTTGTCGCCCAATCCCGCTTGCCTGGATCAATGTTCCTGAAATACCTCTCCCGATAGCTCTCTGCCTTACCATTCATCAGATTTACTTCCTTCTCAATGGCGTAGTCTCCCAATAGAAGAGGAGTTGTGTAACCAGTTTCACCCCTTTTCCAAAGATAGAGTAACTCTACGTCAAGATAATCAGGATCTTTAAGCTTATGTCCCCTGCCCGACAGCATAGCAGTTGTCACAACACGGGTCTTACTATACTTGGAAACCCCTACCAGCATAATATTTCTAGACTCGCATAACTGAAAGAGCTTCTGCAGCTTATCAACCAATTCTAAAGGCAGGTACCCCCAGCCTTTCAACCTTAATTCTTTCAGAAGATGTGTGAATCTTCCATAGAGATTTCCATCTATTAGGACTATTGACTCATCCGGTATCATCGAGATATTATCAATCACGATCTCGATCTCTATCAGATCACGGAGTATTCTCTCAAAGTCATTCGAGACATTGTATTCTCGGATCCCTTTCACCATCTCAAAAATAAGCTTCTTCCAGTTCTCATTATTACTTCCTAACATAAGTGCCCTTACTATGAAGAATTCGACACCTATGTTGAGACTTCTTGAAGCGCTACTACTGTCCACGGCGAATTCGGCGACAAAAGCCTTCTCAGGTTCTGGTAGATTATGCCAGTGACCCTCAAGCGATTCCTTTAATGTTAAGCGTAGCTCTGATTCCTCTTCGTCTAGATTCATAAGTTCCCGGTATTCTACCTGCTTGCCGTTTAGCTGTTCCACGAATTCTCCGATGAACTTCATTGGATGACCTCTTAACAACTGTATAGGGCTGTAGATTTAATCTATTAGGAACATTATTTTAGAGGGGAGGCGGGAAAAAGTGGTTATCTTGTTCTTGGCTTGTACTTCTTTTCCTTGTACTTGCCTGTAAGGCGTACATGGGTACCTTTCCTAGTAACAGCTGACTCGATGGTCTCATCCATCTTCTTACACTCGAACTGCCACTTGCACTCCTGGCATTCATCCTCAAAGCCATAGAATCCTATACAAGGTGGTCTTGGTCCTTTATCCATATCGATATCAAAAAATGTGCAACAGAGATAAGGTAAAAAGCTTTTGAAAAAAGAGAGTTATCCAACAGATCTTGCAGTCTCAAGTAAGTTTTCCATGCTGAATGGGTAGAGTTCCCCTAGCTCCTTGGCTTCCAAAGGGGATAAACCAGCTGCGAGCAGTTCTCTCTCGAAGGTATTCTTCGCTCTTCTTCTGTTTATGTTCCACTGTAGCAGCCAGCCTGGTGCCCTGGCCATGAGGGCGATACTCTTGGTTACCACCCTGAGGCTCGACCAGCTACTCATTAATTATTCCTCTTCGTAGTGATGGTGCCCGAATCGGCCTTCTCTCATCATTCCCTTCCAATTGGTAACCGTCTGCATGTAATCACGAGTCATATCCATAGCCTCCTCCTCGGGTATACCGTTTTCTATAAGAGTTTTCCTGAACTCCGCGACGCTCTTAGCCATATTTCTCGCGGCCTCTGGGCTGAAGAAGCTATCTATTATGCCTCTTATCATCTTTGGGACCTTGTCACTAACTGTATCCAGTATCTCGGCTAGATCCTCGGGGTTCTCCATAAACTCCTTTCTATGTTTTCTGTGTTCGGTCATATCTTTCACAATATATAGAGGGGTGATCATTGCGTATAGGTATGATGGGAATTACTGATCATTAAGTGATCAATGTATAAATCATAAATGTCCTTATGTATGATATCTTAGAAGATGTTCGGCGATTATCTAAATAGGCTCCTAGCATGGATTGATAGCAACCTAGGAAACTTGATTATCTCAATTTTTGCAGTTGGTATACTTTTTATAATATACAAATTCCTGGGCAATCAGGTTGATCGACTAAAGAAAAAGGAGAACTTCGATGATAACTCTTCCTTCTTGATCAAAAGAATCCTTACCTGGGTCTTCTATATCACCTCAGGTGTCATAGTTTTCAACACCCTCGGGCTGAGGATAGACTTTTTCATCGGCTTATGGGTATTAGCAGGAGGAACGATCATAGGATTTGCTTCAATAAACACAATCGGAAATGCGATAGCAGGACTTATTCTGATGCTTAGTCGACCCTTCAAGATAGGAGACAGGTTATATTTCCAAGAGGAGTTCGTGGATGTCGAGGACATCGATCTGATCTACACACGTATGAGGACTACCGATAATATACTCATCTCAGTTCCAAATCAGGTTCTAATCGAGTCGGTCATCCACGGCTATGGCGTAAACAATGTTATTCGTAGAAGGGCTGCAGTTACAGCTGGATACGATGTTGACCCAATTACAGTTAGGAAGGCATTGATGGATGCAATATCTAGTGTTGATAACGTAATGGGGGAACCTAGCCCCTACGTGTGGGTGACAGATCTTCAGAACTTTGCCATGGAATATACATTATTCTACTATTTAGGAGACTCTAAGAGCATAATAGAGACAGATAGCTCCATCAAGGCAGCAATATATGCAGAATTTACGAAGGCAGGTATTGATTTGACTACACCGAATATAGTACAATCTGTCGGTAAATCCAGTTAATATAAATAATATATTTCATTTAAGAATCAAAATTATTGATTACAATTAATTTACTTTGCTTTAATTTTGTAATTTTTTTATATAATTTTTCCCTCTTATTGGGATATAAATAAAATACATAATAGAATCAAAAACAACACTCCTGATGTATGTTTTTTACGTTTTTAAATTTAAGAATCCGTTATACACAACCTCATTTCTTGCCTTATTGCCAGGTATCTGGTATAAAGGAGTGAAATTAGAATGCCTATCTGCGCGATATGCGGAGAAGATATGGAGACAGTCGTAAAATGTAAGCAGTGCGGAGAAAAGTTCTGCGTTGACTGCGGTAGTCCTGATGATAAGCTCTGCATCTACTGTTTAGATGAAGACGATGACTGGGAAGACGAAGATGACGACTGGGAAGACGAAGATTGGGATGATGACTGGGACGAAGAGTAAAGCTTGGTCCTGATCCTTTCTATTTTTCCAAATTTTTATGTGAATAATTATTAAGCCTCATTATATGGATTATATATGATTGACATTTCTAATGTTCTCAAGGACGTTCCTGAATTCACACGCTATATGACTGTGGATGAGCTTCACCAGCGAAATGCGGATATGATTAATGAGTATCCGGGCAAGGTTGAGTTAATTGATGTTGGTAAATCGACTAACGGCGAGGTAATTGACTGCTTAAAGATAGGCGACGGTAAGTACAATGCGTTTATACATGGTTTTCCTAACTGTGAGGAGCCCTATGGTGGTAATCTGATCGACTATTTTGCAGAAGTACTTCTCCAAGATGATCAGCTAAGGGAGGACCTTGACTACACCTGGTACCTCGTGAAG
>WJIV01000225.1 GCA_014730055.1 Candidatus Bathyarchaeota archaeon | reverse complement strand
CTCTGGGAGAGATGGTTATACTGGGAATACTCATGGGGACGATTTTAAGAAACAAAGGCTTCAGTGAATACATCAGATCAATGTTTTCTGATGAATGCGAGTGACTTGAGGTAAATGGTTTGAAGAAGATAACCTGTTTAGCCGGTGGAGTTGGGGCAGCGCGCTTCCTTCAAGGAGTCACCAAAGTGATTCCCCCTGAAGACCTGACGGTAATAGTGAACACCGGGGACGACATGAATCTTTACGGTCTCCATATCTCACCTGATATCGATATCATAACTTATACACTGGCAGGCATCGTGGACGAGGAAAAAGGATGGGGTATAAGGAATGACAGCTTCAATTTCCTTGAGCAGCTAAGAAGATATGGGCATAATACATGGTTCAACTTGGGTGATCATGATCTTGCAACACATATCAACAGAACAATTCTCCTCAATAGTGGTCATAGCTTGTCTGAAGTTACTGATATTCAACGCAGAGTATTAGGAGTAAAAACCGAAATTCTTCCGATGTCCGATGATAGATTTGAAACTCATATTAGGACTGAGAAAGGATTGATTCATTTTGAGGAGTACTTGGTAAAATACGGTGCAAGCAAGCCGGTTCTGGGGGTCGAATTTATCGGTGGCGAGACAGCTAAACCATTAAAAAGCGTAATCGACTCCATTACTGAATCGGAATTAGTCCTGGTTGCCCCGAGTAACCCGATAGTGAGTATAGGTACAATACTTTCACTAGAAGGAGTAAAAGAAGCATTGGCTACCACAGATGCTCGTATAGGTGGAGTAAGTCCCATTATCGGAGGCATCCCCGTTAAAGGGCCTGCAGATAAACTTATGGAAGGGCTAGGATACGAGGTTAGAGCCTCATCAGTTGCCTTGATATATAAAGAGTTCTTGGACCACTTTGTAATTGACGAAGAGGATGAGGAAGAGGCAGAGGTAATCAAAGACCTTGGTATCGATGTTAGTATAACAAATACAATCATGAAGACTATCGAGGATAAAGTATCTCTAGCTGAAAAAACACTAGAGGCATTAGCCAGGTAGATAAGTTGTCAAAATCAAGTCTGATAGTAATCCCTGTTAAGGCGTTGGACAAAGCAAAATCCAGACTGGAATCATTGCTAACCCAGGACGAGAAACAAGGCTTGATTTTAGCCATGCTTCAGGATGTTACAAAAACTATAATCAAAACAGGAACAGAATCAGATCTCTATTTACTGAGTAAAGATCAAAAAATTGTTAACTATGCTGAAAGTCATACTCTCGGTCATATAAGGGAAACCCATGATGGCCTAAATTGTTCAATTCAAGATGCGACTTATTGGGCTATGGATGAAGGCTATAATGAAATGCTAGTAATTCCCTCTGATCTACCACTAATTACCGAAACAGATATCAGTAGATTATTATCTACCAGAAATAAGCAAATCGTAGTTCTATCCCCTTCCAAAGACGGGGGAACAAACGCCTTTCTACGTAGACCTCCAGATATTATAAAATCAAGATATGGAAAATATAGCTTCAATAAACATATGGAACTGGCGAAATCTGCAGGATGCGATATTAATGTTGTAAAAAGTTATACTCTTGCATTTGATATTGATACACTTCAAGATCTTTCCATATATGCCTCTAAGGGATTCTCAAATTGTTCAGGCCGCTATATCAAATTAAATAATTTAGATACAAAATTAGATGATATATACCTAATTTAAATCAAAAATATAAATCAAGATTAAAAATAAAGGATAAAACCAATAAAACATAAACACTATGCTATGTTACAGATACTGCTCGAATATTAGTCTGCTATAAAGCATGTGATGGTGCTGGTTATCCCATTTATTCTTCTAATTTTGTTGAATACTATGTCTTGAAGCTGCTGTGAGGAGTCTGCTTCTATCATAACATAAGTATCATATGGACCATATAGAAAGTGTGCTTCCCTAACTTCATCCAGCTTACGTAGTTCCTCAAGAGCCTCGTTCTCAAATGTGGCGTCTAAGATTGTTAATACAAGTGCTTTCTCCATTTTTCTATCTCCCTTTTTTAAAACTATCCGCTTGTATAAAACTAATTTGCTTCAAATAAAACAAAAACACCGTTTGTTTGTCATATCAAGTCTAAAATAGTTGCAGCTTTAAATTAATGCGATATATTAATTGTAACTTATTACTAGCTTTATCTATTGATAAGCGATGTGTGCCCATAGGATATCCCTAAAAATTGATGTACCCTCCAAGGAAGACGGGGCCATAATTATCGTTGAGGGTATAGAGATAGAGATCACCATAAAGCCAACTTGGAAATACATGAAGCATCTTCAAGAAGGAGAAGAGCCAGAATCCACAGTGGAGTCATTGAGAAGGGATCTAGACTTTTACCTCAGGGAAATCGACATATACGAAGAAGGCGAGAAAATAATAGTAAAACCTAGACGTTACTTGGGACGTGACTTTCCTCCCATCGCAGAGATCATCGAATACTATGGAGGAAACTATGTGAGCGAAGGAGGGAGGCTATTTCACGACAGCGATCAGGTGTGGAAAAACAGGTTACTTGGTAAAAGCAGCAACAATAAAGAATTGTTCACACATTCTTGAAAAAGAGCTGGGATTATCCCAAACCTTGAAGTAATCATGCTTATGGGCGATATCGCTATCCAGGCATTATATTATATTACAAAAAGACAGCTCGGGAAGAAGGTAATTCCAAGTGGCTCTACATATAAGATACGGGGAAAGGAATACTTTTATGGCGATATTCATTTTTTCCCTTCGTACCTTCAGGCAAGTAATGCCTATTATATTGAACAAAGTAAAAGAGAAATGATTAAGGAAGACCTACAACAAGCAATAGAAGTACCCAAATTGACCACTTAATCGATTATTTTATCATCACTTCACACTATTTTATTCATACACAAGTTTCTCAAATGCAGGAATGAAGAAGGTGAGTTAAAATTATCGAGAAGAAAAAAGCATTGATCAAACAAACATTACTTTCATCAACAATGCTAGCTATAATGATGATTATATTTTATTCTGCTGCAGGTAGAACTAACTTACCAAGGTCTTGGTATTTCTTTGCGGTAGCTTTCATATACTTTCTCTCAAGCAACATAGTTCTTTACAAATACAATCCAAACCTCTTAATACAGAGACTGAAAATAAGGAGAAACGGCTCCAAAAAATGGGATGAAGTACTAGTGCGAGTTAGTAACCTCACAGCGCTACTTCTTATGCCACTGATAACTGGATTGGACGTGGGACGTTATGGCTGGTCAAACCTTGGACGATTTTATGTATTCTTGGGATATGTTTCACTCGTAGTCTCTTCTGTTTTAATTAACTGGGCTATGGTTGTGAATCCTTTTTTTGAGCCTACTGTTAGGATTCAAGAGGAGAGAGAGCACAAGGTGGTATCTTCTGGACCTTATG
>WJIV01000224.1 GCA_014730055.1 Candidatus Bathyarchaeota archaeon | reverse complement strand
CTTACAGGGTTGAAGCTTCCTACGGGTAAGAGACCTGGAACTACAACAGATATCAATGAATACACCATTGCCCAAGGGCTTGTTCTCGCAGATATGCCTGGTTATGGCACCAAACTTGGTGCTAGCAAAGGATGGGAGGATATGACGAAGGAGAAGATACTCGACTTCATTTTTGATAACAGAGATAATATCGTACTTTGTGTACATGTCTTGAATATTACAACATTTATTGAGACTACTGAAAGATTGGCCAAGAAGGGTTTCATTAATCTTGACGTAGAGATGGTAAATTATATCTATGATACAGTTCAGGATTTTCCCCTTGTTGCAGCTAATAAAATAGATAAAAGTAGCGAAAAGGAAGTCATTGATAATTTAGAGGTTTTCCTTGAGGACCTTTCCAGAGTCGATCCAATAATTGCCAGGAATAATGTTTACCCAATTAGCGCAAAAAAAGGGACTGGAATTGGTCAACTGAAGGATACTTTCTATAGAACATTGGTTTCAAAGGGATGGAGAAATCCTTTCGAATATATAAGGTAGCTATTCTTCGTCGTCTATGATGAAGTCTTCGTCTATTTCAAGGCTTTTTCCTTCCGAATACTCTCCAGGACCCCACTCAGGGTAAGATCCATCCTCATCTGTCACACCAGCCTCAGTGATTGCTATCCTAATTTTTTCTTCGGGGAGGTATGGGCTGTCGATCACCCTTATCAATCTTGTATTCGCTCGTCCTTTTCTTAGATACACCCTGTGGGTACATGCATGAGCCATTACATGACCGCCGGTTGGTTGGTTAGGATCTCCGTAAACAACATCAGGTTTTGATTGTACCTGATTTGTTAACACGACTGCCAAGTTGAATGCTTCTGCAACCCTTAATAAGTTTCCCAGTGCGCCACCTAGTTTCTGTTGTCTTTCCGCTAAGCTTGCTCTCCCGATATATTCTCCTCTAAAGTGACCTATCATACTATCAACGATGACCATTTTCACATCGTTTTCCTGTACGACTTTTGGCAGATTCCTTATCAAGGTTAACTGATGCTCGCTATTATAAGCTCTGGCAATGAGAACATTGCTCAAAACTTCATTAGTGTCGTATCCTCTAGATTCAGCTATCTGTAAAATCCTCTCAGGGAGGAATGTGCCTTCTGTATCAATAACGCAAATTTTCCCATCTAGACCTCCTTCCTCAATCGGTCGAGAGGCTAAGACGGATAGAGTATAGCATATCTGGGTCTTACCGGAGCCGAATTCGCCGATAAGTTCGGTTATAACACCTGTCTCGACCCCTCCTCCCAGTATGCGGTTGAGTTCGTTGGAGCCAGTTCTACATCGAAGCATGTGTTTACGAATTTCCATTAGATCGGAGGCTGAGACAAAGCCTTGATCTACTTTCATTCTCGCAAGCTTGTTAACCTTCTCAGCTGTATCAGCGCCCATGCCGGTAAGTTCTACAATATCGCGGGGGGGAGTAACTGCGATAGATTCCAGAGTTACCAAGCCGGCTTTGTGTAGCTTTTTGATGGTGGTACTTGCTACCCCTTTCAGGTCACCGGCTTCAACTACCTCTCCCATTTCACTCGACATCTCAGTCTCTCTGAATAATATAACCTGAACGCACTACTTAGCGGGAGGGAGAGTTGAGTGAAAGTGTATTACAATAACGCATATAGAGGTGTTATTACAGCTATTGAATTGATTATATGACAGATTTAATGGAAATGAAATCATTGATCAAAGATAGTATTGATGAATCCAGAGAAGTACTTGTGAATATTGCGGAATATCTCTACAATAATCCTGAACTGGGAAGTGAGGAGTTTTTAGCTTTTGAAAAATTAACAAATATATTAAAGGAAGAGGGATTTGAGGTAGAAAAGGGTATTTTTGGCATGCCGACCGCTTTCGTCGCTAGGATGGCTGGTAAATCTCCGGGACCCAGTGTTGCAGTACTAGCGGAGTATGATGCACTACCCGGTGTTGGCCATGGCTGTGGCCATAACCTCATAGCAGCGTCAGCTATTGGTGCGGGAATTGGAGCCAAGAAGGTGATCAATGACATTTCTGGTGAGGTATTAATAGTTGGTACACCTGCTGAGGAAGGACACGGTCCCAGTGCAGGTTCAAAAGTGATAATGGCAGAGCGAGGTTTCTTTGATGACATTGATGCGGTAATAATGCTCCATCCATCCACGAGTTGGGGTGTTGGAAATCAATCTCTCGGCGTTTCAAAGATCAAAATGACGTTTCATGGCCAGACGAGCCACGCTGCGGCCAGTCCTCATCAAGGAAAAAACGCTCTGAACGCTGCTACGTTATGCTATATGGCAACGCATATGCTAAGACAAGAAGCGAAAAGAGATGCAAACTTAGTTATACATGGGATAATTCCTGAAGGGGGTATGGCTAACAACATAATCCCCGATAAAGCGGTCTGTGACTTTGGTGTAAGGAGCAGCGAAGAGGAATACTTGGTCGAGATGACTGATAAAGTCGCTAGATGCGCAGAGGGGGCGGCTCACGCTATGGGAGTAAAAGTAGATATTGAGAAGAGGAAGCTCTACAGCGCGAAAAAGCTGAATATACCATTAATCAAGGTACTATGGAATAATTACAGAGAATTGGGTGCACCAGTAGCTGACTGGAAGGAGTCAGTCTCTAAAATGCCATTAGCGTCTACTGATTTTGGGGATGTATCGCAGAAGGCCCCAGCTGCTGGAAGCTATATTGATATTGCACCGGAAGGTACACCCGGTCATAGTGTCCAACTAGCTAATGCAACTATGACTGAGGAGGGATTGAATGCTATGATTATTGGTGCTAAAGCTCTTGGAATTACACTTGTTGAACTTCTCTCAGACCAAGAATTGCTTTCCGAAGCAAGAAAATATTTCAAAGAAAATTAGTTTTTAATATTTTTCTTATTCTTAGAGATTATTTATAAACAATATAGGTCAAATTTTTAGGTCTCCTGAATATTAGTTACCAGGCGAGTGTTAATTGCATTTCCTGTTTATAATTTCGAATCCACGTCTTCTGATACATTTGCTTGGAATTGCACAAGCGTCCAAAGAAAGAGAGCATGAGGTAACAATTTTCTTTAATGAAGAGTCGGTGAAACTTCTACTTGATCACAGCGCATTAAGGGGCTTAGAAGCTGATATGCTCGCCTGTGTAACGGCTTGTGAGTACTCGGGTATACAGGAGAAGGATTTTGTTGATGGTGCACGTATGACAAGCCTTGGAGAGGTTATCACAATAATGGAGGAAGCTGATAGGACGCTGTTCCTAGGATGATAAAAAATGGGAGATACAATGCTTATTATGAGAAAAAGACTTATCCCCGGTGCAAGGGTTGAGGAAGGTCTAAGACTTTCCGCCGCTATGCTAGGTATGGATTACGCTCCTTACCTGGTTTTCTTGGATAACGGGGTAGAGATACTTCTCCGTGAAGCCCTGTACAAGAATAGTCTCAAGGACTATCTGAGGGTTATGTCTGACCTGTTTGGTGTTTATGTTCTAAAGGAGAGTCTCGAGGAGCGGGAATTGACAGAGGAAGATCTGGAACAGTTTATCCAGGCTACATTGATAGATTTTGATGAACTAGCGGAGATGACTAAGGAATGCAGCATTATCACAAGTTTTTAGGAGAGGATGTTGAGTGAGGACACTTGTTATGATCAGTAGAGCTCACAGTGAGACAGCATTCAAACTAGCGGATGAGATTCATATGAATGGAGAGGATGTCTCGATTGTCTTCACCGGTAGAGGAACTCATTACCTTAATCGTCCTGGTATAATGGAGATGCTATCTTTCGCTGATCTATATACATTTTCGTCTGAGTTTGATTCACCTAAAGATGAAGTTAAGGCAATTAATTACACTGAATTTGTAAAGATTTTAGAAGAATCCGAGAGAACATTCAGCTGGATTTAGTCGACCCACCATATCCATCCCCTGGCTTTCTTGTTTCTTTC
The DNA here is from genome assembly GCA_014730055.1 of Candidatus Bathyarchaeota archaeon. The sequence goes on along the minus strand of WJIV01000224.1, from coordinate 26,773 downwards.
TCCATGAATTACCCCCTTTTGGCGTAGGCGATTCAAGAACACGATTGTGGTGTCTGGGCATCTAACCATCCTCTTCTGAGTCTCCTCTTGAACCTGCCTCGTAGTTAATGGCTCCTCCGCTTGCTCTAGTATCTCGACGATTGTTTTAGTAGCTTCATCGCCTTCTAATCTTCTTGTATCCATATTTTTGAATGGGGTATACAGGTTTTTATGCTGTTCGAACTTTATCAAGATCGATAGGTATGAAATTGTTCACAGTAGGCCCGGTTGCGTGTTACCCTGAGGTTCTTGAGGCAATGAGCATGCAGATGATGAGTCATCGTAGCGAGGAGTACAGAGATCTCCATTTTGAGACAGTTGAAATGATTCAAGACTTTATTGAGACTGACGAGAGAGTTTTCCTTTTTAGTGCGACAGGAACAGGCTTCATGGAAGCATCTGTTTTAAACTGCGTCCGAGAAAAGATGATTGTATGCGTGAACGGGAGCTTTGGTGAGCGCTTCGCTAGCATAGGGGTTAAGAATGGTAGAGATGTGATCTCGGTCGTAGCTGAGCCCGGTGAACCCATTCAACCCGAGATGATTGAGACAGCGATCAATAGTGAACCAGATATTGAAGCGGTAGCTATTACTCATAACGAGACCAGTATGGGATTGATAAATGACTTACCAAAACTGACGAAGATCTGCAAAGAGCACGACTTACTAGTGTTTGTTGACGCTGTGAGTAGCATGGGTGGGACAATAATTAAGGCTGATGATTGGGAAATTGATATATGTTTTAGTAGTAGTCAGAAGTGTTTCGGTGTTCCCCCTGGTTTAGGAATAGGGTCTGTTAGTGAGAGAGCACTGGAGGTATCTGAGGAAATGAAAGGAAAGGGATGGTACTTTGATCTTAAGAACTGGCAAAAATATCACGATCAAGGACGAGGCACACCCATGACCACTACTATCCCACAAGTAGCAGGCCTGAATACAGCGTTGAAAATGATTCAAGATAATGGTGGCAAGGAGTGGTATTTCGATCTCTATAAGAGGAGAAATAGAGCTATCCGTGAAGGAATCAAAGGGTTCGGATTAGATACTTTCCCTATGAAAGGATACGAAAGCCCAACAGTAAGTTGTATAGAGGCCCCTGATGGAATGAACGGCCCAGAGGTATACCAGAGGATGCGTGATGAGGGCTTTGAACTGGCTCAAGGTTATGGCGTAATGAAAGATACGACTTTCAGGATTGGGAATATGGGCTGGATCCCCGATGAATATATAGCTCAGATGCTCGAAGCTCTTGAAAAAGTTGTTTCTTAAATACTATTTTAATTAAACTAAGTTTTAAAGGACTTATTAACTGCTAAGGATTTAACCCATCTATGGAAAACTGTGAACATTTAGAGCTTATTCTATTAGAAGGTAAATATCTCTACTTTATTGTTGAAACAAGTACCGAGATGAATATCTTGGAGCACGCTAAAAAATGCAAAAACTGTAGAGAATATATCATGAATATTGTTGAAAATAATGAAAAGTCTGAAATTTTTGGTAATCTGTTCGACACTGATGCAGAGGAAGCTTTGGTACCAAACTATTCAGATTATAAGACCAATGATTCATTTATAGATGCGAGGATAGAATGGCGTCTCGGTAGACTGGAAAAAATCTTGAGAGACGCAGAGTTAGAGTTGGAAGACCTTAGAAAAAAAATAGGTTAATCTTCTTCTAATTCAACAACCATCCAAGCTTCTACACAGATCCACCCGGGATGATATGCAGGAAGAGCAGCTCTTGCCGGTCTTCCCTTATACTCACCCCAGATCTCAATAAGTAGATCAGTGAAGCCATTTAGAACCTTAGGCTGATCCATGAAACCCTCTGCACTGTTGATAAATCCAACTACTTGTAGAACTTGTTTTATCTTGTTTAACGTTCCAAGCTGCTTCTTAAGCTGAGCAAGACAATTTAATGCAGTTTCCCTTGCGCCTTGATAACCTTCCTCTAATGTTAGTTCTTTGCCTACTAATCCACGTTTTGTGGTAGGGAAGGGCCCTTGTCCACAACTGAATGCTATGTTTCCAGCCCATTTAGCCCCTATGTAATTTCCTTTTGGTTCTGGTGCTTCAGGTAGTTCAATTCCTAGTTCTTTAATTCTCTCTTCTACGTTCATGTGGTACACTTGGTGTTAGTGGTTTTATCTTTTTTCAAGAAAAGTGATATTCTCTGAAGGTTTTTAAGCTCACAGATAAGGACAGAAGCTTAGTTCTCTTTGATCCATTATTAACTTACCGTTGGTAGTTAAAATCATACTTTCGTTCTTCAATTCTATATATCCTTTATTTTCTAGTGTGTTAATTGCTTCGGTAAGATCATCAGATGAAATTTCAAGAATTCTTTGAACTTCATTTAAGCTTAGGTTTTCATCGTTCTTTCTATGACTTCTATATATAAACTCTAGAATTAACCGGGCGGCATCTTCCTTACTAGGCATTGCATCTTTTTAGAATTCCCAGGCTATAGATTTTCCTGTTAATCTTCCTTCTTTATAGGATATACTACAGTCTTAATTAATTTAAATAATAAATAAAAGCCAGATCATAAACACCAAAAAAGATCGAAAAAAAATAAGGATATTTTAATGAAAATAAAATAATATATTTTTTTAAAATTAATTATATTCAGTGATTTATGATAAATCAATTGATTTTATATTATTTATATATAGACCCGGATCTAATAAAAGCTTCAAAATAAATGCAATATATATTATGTATAGAATTATTAATGTAATAATACAGTTTTCAAAATGGTTAATAGTGATCGTTTAGGTAAGGGACAATGCACACACCAAAGTGATGTATATATGGAAATGAAAGGAAACACAATAGCAATTGTACTTCTAGTTGTAGGACTTATCGTTGGTGGCGGTGTGGGATATTTCATGTCCCCATCAGGGACAGATGAAGGAACTGGTGGAGACGGTGAGACCCAGATAGTCGAGAAGATTCCTCTGGATGGTCAGAAGATTCAAGTCGGCTACATTGTACCAACAACAGCTACACTTGAGACTGCACAGCCGCTTGTTAAAGAGATAATGGAACCAGACATGAACGAATACGTAGAGCGCTTAGGATATGATGTAGAGTACGAGTGGCTAATTGACGACGCTCAAGGCCAGGCCGCTCTCCACTTGGAGAAGGTCCAGGGATTCAAATCCATGGGTGTTGACGTTTTCATAGGAGCAACCTGGAGCAGCATGTGCCAGGCAGCTCTAAGCTATGTAAACGACAATGATATGCTCATGTGGAGCACAGGATCAACTAGTCCACTTCTATCTATAGCTGATGACAACTTCTTCAGGATGTGCCCAACTGACCTAGTACAGGCACCTGCACTTAGCAGGATGCTTGAGAGTATGGGTATCAAGGCTGTCATTCTAATTTACCGTGGTGATGCGTGGGCTGACGGTATAGTCAACATCTTCGCACCCATGTTTGAGGAGAATGGTGGAGTAATTCTTGAAGAGATTCGCTATGCTGGAGAGACCACAGAGTTCAGTAACTATCTACAGACAGCAGAGAATATAGCCAAGGATGCCGTAGCTGAGTATGGTGAAGGAAAAGTAGCAGTTGAGGTAATCGCCTTCGCTGAGTATGTCACCATGATCACACAAGCTCAGGACTACCCCACATTATACAGTCTACCATGGTTCGGTAACGATGGTACAGTCCTAAGCCAGCAGGCACTTGATGATGCACCAGAGCAGGCAGCCCATCTAAAGATCTACAGCACATACGCCGCACCGGCTGACACAGAGAAGTTCAACTCGTTATACGACAGGTTCTTCAGTCTGGTATCACAGCCTTTCGGCTACTACAGCGCGTGCGCCTATGACGTTGGGACTCTTATGTCCTCTACAATGCTAGAGACTCAGAGCACTGACGCTATTGACCTAGTCCCACTCCAGAGACCCAAAGCTTATGACCAGTTTGGGGCCAGTGGATGGAACAGGCTAAATGAGGATGGCGACCGTTATGCAAGCAACTACCAGATATGGGCCGTCAACGACGAAGCAACATCCTGGGAAGTCTATGGAATGTACAATGCGCAAACCGACTCTGTCGAGTGGAACACCGAGTTACTCGGATTCACACCACAGGGACGATAAACCTTTTTCTATTTTTTATTTTTTTTCAATAATTAGAACCAAATTTTTAGAAGAAACCGGGAAATATACAAGACTTGGAAATGATTAGTTTCCCGGCGAGGGTTTTATGAAGAGCATCCAATATATAGCTTAGGCAATTAGATTATAGATTGTTATAATAATAATTATTGAAAACAAACTTGAGGGTATTTATACAAAATCAGCAATATTCTACTTTTTAAACAAGTACCTGTTATAGAGAGCATGTCCTGGAAGAGTAAGTATGTTGGATGGTATAGCTTGGCTAAGAATGAACTGGGAGAATTAATCCCAGGACTTGATGAAAGAGAGGTAATGGAGAATGTCTCATATGAGGACCGATTCATAACTCCTTTGTTAAACAGCGTCAAGGATCCACAGCTCTTCATAATACTCTCAGATAACAACATAAAAACTGGTATAATCTATACAAATAAGGATAACCTTGATCACCTCGAGAACATCTTAAGAGAAACACATCATCAAGATTTAGAAAAACTTCTAGAAGCAATGCATGAACTCGGTGAAGATTACCACACTATGCTTAATAAAGAGGGAGTTAACGGAATGGAGACTATCTCAAAATATTTGTCTATTAGGATGGATACAGCTTTACTGAAGAGGCTGATAGACCAGAGTAACAGGGTTCGGAAAGGAGGTCGGATGATTCAAAATAATGAATCAATTTATGTGCCACCTCAGACACCTGAATTATGTATTCTTGAAACGGAGACTAGTCTGGACGAGGAAGCATTCACTGATGTACTTGCTCAATTAAAGCCTGTTTTTGAGATACTTCGAGGGGTAAAGACTAGGAGAGAGATCATAAGAGAGAAGCTCTCAAAGCCGGATAGAGAAAGAAATCAATACTCGGAGTATGTTAGCCTATTAAATCTTGCTAGGAGTAAAGCACTGATCTCTCCTGAGGAGAGGAGGGAATTGGATAGGCTATGGCGAACAAGGGAAGAGGATCAAGATAATCTGATTAATGAGATTAAGAAAATCATTTATCTAAACCGGGATCATTAAGAGATTCCAGAAATCTTGCTTTCACATAACTTCGGTGACACCTCTCTTCGAGTTTCTCAGAGCATAGTAGCACAAACCTTTCTTTATCCTTCGCTAGTTCCAATAACTTTCTAATGCCCTCTTCCTCGTCTATTAGGGTTGGAGGCATCTTTCTTGACTTATTTCCTAGTTCTGGAATCCACGTATATATTTCTCCCAGTTTCTCTGATAGCTTTGGTCTAGTGTAGCAACCAAGAAACGCTTTATCGGGATTCTCCCTAACATCTATTATTATATCCGGATCTATTGCTTTCAACTCCTGAAAGAACTCAGCAGACTTTTTCCCACCGTATCCTAATGTTTGTATATTGACCATTAGATAAAGTGAGTGAAGCCTGCTGAAAGACCTAGCGGTAGGTTTCCTTAGTAACCTACGGCCATGGAGACGAAGCTATTGAAATTGCTGTATACACCTCCATGTAGCTTATTTGTATCATTGTTCTTCAGGACTGCTACAGGTCTTCCCCAGCTCTTTAGCTCGGTATCTATCCAGTTTAAATCGTGACCCATTCCTTCTAGCACTTTTTTCACCTCTATGGGGAAACGGCTATCAACGAACACTGTACCTGTCTCACGTGTTATCCTGGGCGCGTCTACGGCGTCCTGTATGCTCATATCATAGTCTATTACATGGCTTATGACCTGAGCCACAGATACTTGGATGTTTCTGCCACCGGGCGCTCCCAGTGCAAGAAATGCTTCCTCCTCATCTAGTAGGATTGTTGGGCATACGTTCTGGATTCTCCTCTTTCTCCCATCTATACTGTTGGCCTTTCCATGTGTCGGGTCCAGTCCGTACATGGCGTTATTGAGGACTATACCTGTCTCCGGGACAACTACACCGCATCCGAAAGCATTGACCAAGGTCTGGTTTACACACACCATATTGCCCTTTTTATCCGCAACCGCCAGAGCTGTTGTGCACTCCGGTTCGTAAGGCCATGGATCACCATAACTGATTTCTATTGCTTTATCGGGTAGGATTTTATCCCTGAGTTCCGCGGCGTAATTCTTCGACACAAGACCCTTCAAAGGCACATCGATAAAACCCGGGTCTCCCATATACTTGAATCGATCAGCGAAAGAGAGCCCTATAGCTTCTGCGAGATAGTGGATCGCTTGCGGTTTTGCGAAACCCATTCCTCTTAGGTCATATCCTTCTATGATGTTTAGGATCTCCATCATGGTTGTACCTGAGTGAGTTGGATCGAATACTACCTCATAGTCCCTGTAAGTTACGGGTAGTGGTTCCTTAATTATTGGTTTATATATCTCCAGATCTTCACTGGTAATTATACCTCCATTCTTCTGGATTGTTTCCACAATCGCCTGGGAAATCCAGCCCTCATAGAATACCTCCATCCCATTCTCTGATATGTCCTTGAGGCATTTTGCCAGTTCTACATTAGCGAAGTATTGCGGCTCGGGCATACCGTGTACGTATGGTAGATAGGGGTATCTCCCTTCTCTGAGGAAAAGTTTTCTCCACTCGGTAAATTCCCACATTTTCTCCATGGATCTGAATATGTGATCAGCTGTCCACCAGTCCATCAAGAAGCCCTGTTCAGCTACCTCAATCGCTGGTTTCATCACGGTCTTTAGATCCATCGTTCCGTAATTTTCCAGTGCCTTACATAGACCTGCCACTGTACCTGGTACTGTCATGGCTTTGTATCCGATGATGTTCTCATCATTCTTGACCTTCGTCCAGCCCATCCACCCGGACTCCTCTGTTTCCTCAAGCTCATACATATCAGGGCTAGCTTTCTTGGCGGGTCTTCCTACATAGTCTATAACTATATTCTCTCCTGAGGATAGGTGGATCGTCATAACTCCTTCACCTCCTATTCCATTCATTGCGGGTTCGACTACGCAGTCCATGAATGCTGCTGCGATAGCGGCGTCGATGGCGTTTCCCCCTCTCCTCATTATGCTTATCCCAGCCTCTCCAATCAGTGGATGTTTAGATGCGATCATCCCATTTCTTGCAATACAGTCAGATCTATTCGCTCCTATCCATCTTCGTTTCTGGAAAATATACTCCTTAGAATCCATGGTTTCTATAGTGTTGAAGGATTATATTGGTTTAGCCCTGATTTACTGGGCTCTATTTCTAAGGGTAACCCTTGAATAGGGGTAGGTCATATGCATGAATATGTCAGAAGATAAACTAGCGGAATTTCTAGAGAAGGGAAAGGACTGGGAGAAAGTCAAGACAACTGTCCCTGGTGTATTCGTCTTAAGGATGCCTGGTAACAAGTCTCGCGACCCTAGCCTGAGTGTAGAGCTTAACCCCGTCGACAGCAGTGGCAGCCCCACTAAGCGGCGGGGGCTTATAGTTAAGGACCTCATGGAATTAGAGGAATTCAAGGATCTCATTAACAACGATAAGGTGGAAGAGCTCATTGAGATGTTAGATGATGTTAACCCTGAGTCGGCTAAGAGCAGTAAGGCCAGCCAGAAGGTAATCGAGCTTTAACCAAAAACCTTTCACACTGGATCACCCATATTAGGGTGTATCACAAATGGATGATATTAAACGTCTTTTTTTCGATCTTTTAGAGATTGACAGCCCCAGCGGGTTTGAGGAGCCCATGATAAAGAAGCTGATGAAGGAGCTTGAGCCCCTATGTGATGAGGTTTATGATACACCTCGCGGCAACGTTGTGGGAGTACAGTATGGGACTGATCCTCAGGTACCCAAGTTAGCTCTAGCAGCGCATATGGACCAGGTCGGATTCATTGTATTCAACATAGATAAAGAGGGTTTTATCAGGTTTCGGAAACTGGGAGGCTCCGTTACTGGAAGCATCCAAGGGCACCAGATGAAGCTGCTGACAGAAGAGGGCCCAATAATCGGTGTCGTTGGGATTAAGCCCGGTCACATCACAAAACCTGAGGAGGCAAACAAAGTTCCCCCGATCGAGGAGATGTATATTGACATTGGTACACGCTCAGAGGAGGAAACCATAGTTAAGGGGGTTCGAATAGGAACGCCCATAGTATGGAATAACAGTCCGGTATCTCTTGAGAACAACTTTCTTGCTGCATCGGGTGCAGATGACAGGGCTGGGTTAACAGCAATAATCACACTGGCCAGGAGGCTCTCAAAGGTTGAGATACCATCAACTGTTTATTATGTTGGCACAGTTGAAGAGGAGATAGGTTTACGGGGCGCTGAGGTAGCTCTATATGATGTTGATGCGGATATGGCCCTAGCCATCGATACTTGTCCCGCAGGTTGGCAGCCGGATGTAAAGATGCGTGACCTTTACTATGAGGTTGGGATGGGGCCCTGTCTGCAGATTGGGGAGTTCAGCCGAACTACAAGAATAGGTAGTCAAGTCATCAGGAATTGGCTAATGGAAGTAGCTGAGGAGAACATATTACCATACCAATCAGGGATCATGCATGGGGGAACCGATGCCTCGGCGATGCAGCAAACCCGCTCAGGAATACCATCACTCGCCTTCAGTATTCCACGTAGGTACAGTCACAGTCCCGTGGAGACACTGAGCCTCGATGACCTGAGTAATCTTGTTGAGATCCTCTTTCAGGCTTTAAGAGGGCTTGATAAGGATTTTAGCTTGCACAGGGTTTAAAGGTTCTTGATCCGTTCATAAACTCCCGGCCCCAGTTTTTTATATAAGTAACAATAATAGGGTCAGGCAGATAGTATTCATCCTTTTAGCTCTTTTAGCCATTGTTGGGGTCTACCGGTTTCAGAGAGGCGATGGTGTCCCCCCTTTTGGAAACGTAACAGCTAATGAGGCTAGGATTATTACCCGTGACTTACCCGGAATTGTAATACTGGACGTTCGTGAAAAGACAGAATTCGAGGAGGAGCATATAGAAGGAGCAATCAATATCCCTCTTATTGAACTTGAGGACAAGCTAGATCAGCTAAGTATCTTCAATCCAACACGGGTATACTCTGAAAAACCTGAGGAAAGCATTGAAGCGGTGAGATTTTTAGAGGTTAATGGTTAGGAGAGGGTTTACCGCCTGGAGGGAGGCTTTGATGCTTGGAAGGAATCGGGGTACCCGACCTCGAGTGGATGAGTGTTTTTATAATACTTCCATCCCTTTGAAAGACGAACAAAATGAAGCTTGTAACGTTTAAGGTCCACACAGAGGAGAGGATTGGAGCCCTAGTTGACGAGAATATTGTCGATCTAAACTCCGCTTACGCTTTGAAGCTTAGGGGAGAGGGAAAGCCTAATCCTCGAAGGAGGGCTGATGCCCTCATCCCACCATCCATGATTGATTTCCTAGCGGGGGGCGAGGAATCTATGGCAGCGGCGAGAGCAGCACTTGAATTTGCCCAGAAATATGAAGATGCATCTGGAATAGACGATGAGAAGATAGTGCTAGGAGAAAATGAGGCGAGGTTAATGCCTCCAGTTCCTCGCCCGGGTAAGCTCTACTGTGTCGCTGTAAATTTCTACGACCACGCTACAGAGAGAATCAAGGACCCTGAGCAGCGTGAGAAGGAGATCCAGAGGCTAAAGAGCCTAAATCTCGATGTACCAGATGTTTTCCAGAAGCCCCCGTCTCTTGTTGTAGGTCCCAGGGATTCCTTGATCAAGGTTGAAGCTACGGACAAGATGGATTACGAATGTGAACTTGCAGTAGTCATTGGGCGGGAGGGAGCTTACATCCCCAAGGAGGAGGCCTATGATTACATCGCTGGCTACACAATCCTAATCGATGTTAGTGCGAGGGATCAGGGATTTCCACAGGACGTTGATTTCAGGATCTTCAAGGGGGATATCAACTGGACAAAGGGAAAAGGGATGGACAACGCAGCACCTATGGGACCGTGCATCGTGACGAGGGATGAGGTATCTGATCCTTACAATCCTCCTCTTAGGCTCAAGACGAGAGTAAACGGCGAGACCCGACAAGACAACACGCTTGATCATATGATAATAAAGATCCCACGGATCATAGAATATCTGAGCAATGGTACTACACTCAAGCCAGGGGACGTAATTGCAACCGGTACTGTGGCTGGTGTTGCACATAGCTGGGGACCCGAGGGATTCTTGAATGTAGGTGACACTGTTGAGTGTGAGATTCAGCCCATTGGCGTACTAAGGCACAAGGTCATCAAGGACCCTTGGAAGTAGGCGCTCTCACTTTTCCCTAAACTTTCTCCTCTTATTTACGCACATTTTTGTGATGAAAATACGTCTTTTCTTGCGTTAGAAACACGTTTTTGTTATTTTCGGATGTGAAGCGGGTTGGTTCTAGGGCTCCGTTAATTGTGATCTTTTACATTTCAGTTTCTCTACTCTTCTACCCCCCTAAGATTTCTTCAAATACTTGCTAGTTTCCCTAATAGTATTGTTCCGTATACATTTGATTGTTCTTTTCCAAGATTCTGGTTTTTTTATTCCGGATTAAAGTGTAAGATTTTTACGTGTTGCTGAGGAATTTAATATATGCCAGCAAAGTTTGAGGTTTTTGAGGACAAGGGTGGCAACTGGAGGTTTAATCTGGTTGCCCCTAACGGTGAAGTTATTGCTATGAGTGAGGGTTACAGTTCAAAAGCTAACTGTATGAACGGTATAGAGTCCGTCAAACGTTGGTCCGCTGAGGCTGAGATCTCAGAAAGAGAAGAAATGGACTAGCCCAACTATAATTTCCATATTTTATTCCTTATTTTATTAGAAGCATTTGACTCTATAATTGATATTAGAAATAATTACTATCTCTATATAATGATATTAGGTATATTTTGGACAGCCTAAAATAAATAAATAAAATATATATAGTATATACGCCCTTAGACAGAGGGCGTTACGATATGACCATAGACAGCAAGGTTATCAAAGAACATCTGGCCGACGAGAACTATGCTCTCCTGTTAAGAGAGTGTAAAGAACCCAAATCCTTCAACGAGATACGTAAGCTTAAGCTAAAGGAGAGCGTGCTCTTCCAAGCGTTGAAAGATCTAAAGCTATCAGAAGCTCTGCTATTTGATGACGGAAAATACTATACTTCTCCGGAAGCATTCGAGTATCTAGAATAGTTCTAACTCTAATTTTTTGTAAGATTTAGATATTAAATTTTATTGATTTTCAAAGACTACTACCAGGTTTGGTTACGTTTAACATCATAAAATCGGAAACTTGCCCTCCATTTTTTGAATATGCGTCGATATCGAAAAATAATAAGAAATTGGTAAATGTAAAACGGTTTATTGTGCTAATAATTCTGTTAGGTTTTCCAGAGCATTTAATTCATATCTTTTTGCTTCGCTTAGCAAATCGGAACATTTTTTGCAGTTACCGTATCAAGTTCTCCTTTCATCGCAAAGGGAAATATCTCATTGCACTCGCCCACTAACCTTTGAACCTGACTATAATGTTCTATAGTATACCCGAGTTCAATTTCAAGAATTTGATCCGCTCTCTTAAGATACTCAACGACTCCCCACTTCGATTCATGAAGGCATGCGATTGTGTAGGAGAAGCCGTGATAACTATTCTCGTCATGGGGTTCATCAGTAAGGTTGTTGGTTAGTACATCGTATGCATCGGGGCCTATTGTATAGTTTGGCACTCTTGGTACTTCCCCGGACGCCATTCTCAAACCTCTTTTCAGGGCATTCCTTGAGGCCGTTTCTGGTTCTGGTTGAGTACTTTGAGTGAATTTTATGGCGTGCAGTCCTCCGGGGGGCATTAAGCCCGTGTAGTGGACCGGGTCGTCTTTCTGGAAAAGGTTTCTGTATGTACTTACGATGTAGTTTTTATCTCTGTACCCGTTTACGATTCCATACTCTGGGATTACTAGTCCCCATACTATTACCGGTCGGTCTTTATCTATCTCTTTCTTAACGTTCTCAAAGAGCTTGCTGGCGTTTGCAACTGATTCGGGTGTTGGTTTCTGTTCTTCATCTAGTTGGAACTCGCCCGGTATCTCGATTTTCTCTACACCATATCCCAGGTCGCCTGTCGCCTTGTAGATCTCTTCCCATAGCTTATTGTGGAACGCTGAGGGAGCGGATGGGCATAGGTGTTTGTTCATGGCATTGGTCACCCATCCATAGCCCGAGACGCCGTATACGTCCACAAGATCGACTTCTAACCCCAAGGATCTTAAGCAACCTGTTAGTGCCCCAGGGTAGCTAAACCAGCATCGTTCATACTTGGCGGGATTTGTTATTATTCTCTCACTCATCTTATCTCTCTTCCATTGATACATTCTTGAGTCCCTCTTTCTTCTTTCCTTCCTGTATCTCTCAGATGCAAGGTATTGATCAGTCGCTTCCCCGAGGTAAGCCTCCCCATCCTTTGTGAGGCTGTAAGTCCCCCGAGAGACTCGTTCAACTATTCCAGCTTCAATGAGGATCGTCAGGTGGTTAATGAGCCCGTTCTTGGAGATTCCAACTGCTTTTATCAGGTCCCCTAGGTCCATCTCGCCCTCTCTCAGGTGGAGAACCGTCTTTATTCTGTTCTCGTGGGCCAGGGCTTTGAATATCTCTGCAATGGGAGCTGGGTTGTCTCCCAGCTCCTTTAAGGTATCTTTATCCATGAGGGATCCTCTCGGTTACCTCTGATAGTTTAACCTCGAATGGATCGGTTCCGCCCATCCAGCTCACTATCGTATGAGGTACTTTTAGGCGGGGGTGCTGGTTTAGCTCGGATATGAGCTCGTATTCCATTGTTCCTGGTAAGGTTGCGTCGGATACGTTGTCCAGAAGCTCATAATCCCTGATCTCCTCCTCCAGCATAAGGCCCCAGCAGTCCCAGGGCAGCAGTGGAGTCTTGTTCAGTGCAGCCAGGTCTCTCACCATGTCGCCTAGGATGAAGTCCATCCCTGACATATCCATTATGCCGAAGGTTTCTGGATCCGCTTCGCCTTTTCTGCACACCTTCCATGCATGGCCACCGGTTAGGAACATGTCGTGTGGGACATCCAATGGGTCGAAGTTTATACTAAGAGCGGTTCGCTGGAACTTGTCGAGCTGAGAGTCTACCATCACCCATTTCTTGTTCTCAGGCTTCCAGTACTCCACCACCCAGTGGTCTATATATCTCAGCTTCATATCTGGTGTGCTGAAATAGGCGCCGAATCCGCATCTCGCCCTTGAGGGGATACCCTTTCTTCTCATGAGGGCCACTGAAAGTACAGAGAAGTCGCGGCAGTTACCAATAACCTTCTCCGAGTTCCTGCGAGGGTCCGAGAGGCTTGTTTTCCTTATCTCGGCTGCTCTCCTGAGCATATCGGCTGCTGAGCGAATATTAACCTCGCTGGTTCTCTTCTCTGTTAGTCTCTCGCCGTATCTTTCCGCCCAGAAGATGTGGAGGAGTGTGTTTTGGACTGCCTCAACTACTCCTGGAACGGTCTCAGGAATGTCCCTGAGAAGATTCGTGATTTCTTTTTCTTCAGGTAGGTATGTTAGCGGTGAGGGCTTCGAGTAGTAATAGAGGGGATCTTTCAAAGTTTATCAATACTTTCGAGGCTTATCACGCCTATAATAGTATCCTCTCCAATGAACAATAGTAACAAAAACGCTGAATTTTACTTAGCTGTGGTTATGAGGGGTCATCAATCAGCTGTTTTACACGCCTGATAGCCATTGCAGATCCTAGAGAGGGCTCATTAATGTACTGGGAGACTAACTCGATGGTACAGTATCCCTCGTATTTGCTGGATTCTATCTGACTGAAGAGTTCCCTGAGGGGTATCCTCCCTTCCCCAGGCATTAAATGGGTATCTGAGTGCCCGTCGCTATCAATTATATGCATATGACGCAGTCTAGGGCCTAGCTTCTCGAAGTAAGTCATGATGGGCTCGTGGTTGCAAAAGGGAGGGCAGATGTCACACATTCCCATTAGCCTCGGAGAATCAACCTCTTCTAGGGCTTCGACCAGGTCATTGCAGGTCACGATTACGTTGGTCTCATACTGGGTGAGGGGCTCAAGTACTAGGTCCGTGTCTATTTCCTCTGCGTAGTTTGCTAGGTTCCTAAGGTTCTCAATCAATCGTGGCCAGTACTCGCTTCTTAGGGTATTGTATCCAGCATGGCCTGCTGAGATTAAGGTGAAGCCAGCGTTCATCTCCCTCGCCACGTCCATCGATGTCTTAATGTATTGGATGCTCTCGCGACGCATGTGCTCTGATCCAATCATCATGTTGTAAGGGTACATGTTGAGTTCTGGGGTGTATCCGATAATAGGTACACTGTATTTTCGGGAGAGTTTCCTTATTTCGCCTGTGCCCATTTTCTCCAGGTCGAAGGGATAAGCATGTGGTCTGCCACCCCAGATCTCGATACCATCGTATCCATATCTGGACGCGTCCATGAAGGCCTTCTCGAGGCTGAACCGCATGTATCCGTATGTAAAAATCCCTAGTTTCATACCTCAAACTCAATTGTTCATGTTTAATTAGTGTTTTCGAATCACTGAAGTGGATTAGTTTAACCTATCGTATTCTATCCTGGCAGCCTCATTGACCTCAGCCTGTATTCTCTGATATGTTTCACATGAACCTGTCTTCAGTATCTCCTTAACTTCATTCAGTAGGGCTGGATGAATTTGTTCTTGTAGTTTTCCCATTTCCAGGGCCGTCTTCAGGTTAGGTAACCCCCTCTCAATTAGGGACGCCCCCTCGTGGAACTTTGACCACTCCCTCTTACTTTTACCTAAAAAGCTTGACATCCAGTACTTGATATCTAAGAGAACCTGAAGTACTTCATGATTCGGTACATATGCACCCGGGCAAGAGTGCCTTACTGATCTAGGGTTTATTCCCTCGTCAAGGCATAACTTGTGACCGAGAGCCATCACATTTACTGGCATTTTATCCCAGTAGGGGGAACCATATCTGTTCTCGTTGGAGTAAAGTTCCTTGATTCTGGATAGTTTTTCAGGGTTGTTTCTTGACAGTGTCTCTAAAAAGTGTCTTTTCTGTCTTCCAGGTTTAAGGGTCATACCGGCGAAAAGTACGAACTCGGAGTTGGCCTTCTTAGACTCATTTACGATACCCATCATGTTCTCTATGCTGTCTCCTATAAAGGGTATAATGGGCATCGCCATAACGCCCCCTCTTATTCCTTTACTTCTCAGGGTCTTCAATGCGTTGAACCTATCCTCGGTACTTGAGGAGTGTGGTTCATAGATCTTTTTTTGATTCTCGTCCATCAATGTTATTGTGAAGCAAACACTGGCAAATGACTGCTTGTTGATATCCTCAAGTAAGTCTATGTCCCTTAGTACCAGGTCTGACTTTGTAAGGAGAAATACAGGTAGTTTATGCCTTAGAAGGACCTCAAGGATCTTCCTTGTTATCTGGTATTTTTTCTCTGCCTGCTGGTACGAGTCTGAGACCCCTCCGCTGATACCAATAATTGGTCTTTTATACTCGGGTTTTAGTTCAGTATAGTCGAGAAGTGATTTATTTCTACCTGGAAGTATCCTTTCTAGCTCCTTCTCGAGGACGTTAGGTGCGTTTATCTTCACTCTTACATGTTCCCTGAAGTTGTCTACGTGATAATGCTCCGCCATTCCATCGCAGTAGGCGCATGAGAACTGGCATCCACGGTATACGTTCATTGAGTAGTTGCTGTGAAACCATGCATCAGCTACTATTCTCTTTGATAATAGGGATCTAGCCTGAACTTCCTCGTAGAACATTCAGTACATTTTGGATTTATTCCTATAAAATTGGTTGTATAGAAACGACTCATTAGTCTAGAGATCATTAATATCCTCTAGGAGTATCTGGCCTAAGGTAGCCCCATCAGCTAACTCAGGGAGTTAATAAATCTCTGTTAGGTCCGCAAGTTTCAAAGCGATATCTTTTCTTAGTTCAGCTAGATGGTTCTCATGAAGCCTTAAAATCTCGCTGCTTCTCAAGAGCCCATCAATATTTCCGTTCTTATATTGTGCATCGCTTTCATCGACCATTCTTATTAGGTAGCATTTCTCCCTGAAATCGCATGAACCACAATTCAAGTTACTCAAGATCTCTTATGTTTATCTCTTAATAAGACTTAATGAAACAGTGTTAAGCATACAGATTTTTTACTGTACGCATTAAATTTAGGATATGAAGTATGTAGAAGGCGAGATTGGTAGGGTTATTTTGGCACATCTAGAGAAAGGTGATGATCTACTATTATCTATCAAGGCAATAGCGGAGGAAAGGGGAATAAGCGCTGGATCATGGTACGCCATCGGTACGCTTTCAAGAGCTAATTTTTACTTCTATCGGCCCGAGCCAAATCCGGTAGTACTGGAGGAGCCCCTAGAGATCGTAGCCTGTGGTGGAAGTATCTCTAACAATAATGGTGAGGTAGCGGTGCATGGTCATATCGATGTTACAGACTCTGAGTTCAAATCAAGGGGAGGCCACCTTCTTGAGGGTAGCTTAGTCGACGCAATGGCATTCGTAACAGTATTCGAGGTTAAGGACGCAGATCCAGGGGATATAGATTTGTGATATCTGCTATTCGCTACCTTCTATTTTTTCTTCTTTGATTAGTCTGTCCCAATTGAATACTATCTTTTCCAATAGCAAGGGTTGATAATCATAAAGGTCTTCAGAGTGGCCTTTTCGGAAGAAAACGCGGACAAGAAACCCTCTCTCCCTGAACCCCATGCTTGACATGCCATACTCTGGCTTCCTCGGCAGTATTTCTGCGTGCTCTTGGCTGAATTCTTCGATGGCTGGACTAATACACTTCTCGACTATTTCCTTGTTATCGATCTTGGGGTCGTGTGGGAATCTAACCTCGAAGCTGTAGTCTATCATATCCTCGAGTATATAATTAGTAATATTGCTGTCTAATACGTTCTTATTTGGGATTGCAACCAGATTGTAAGTCGTATTATAAATCTCTGTATAATTAAGAGTAATACCTTTAACCTCGCCTTCTATGTCACCGATCCTAATATAGTCCTCAATGGTAAATGGCTGCGAGACAATGATGTAAACCCCCGCGAGAAAATTACCTAATGTCTGAGTGGAGGCGAATCCTACCGCAACACCGGCGACAGCTGACAGGCTTAACAACCACTCTACTCCGAGCCCAAGTACCTGTAGGATCGCGACAACAGCTACAAATGATATCACTACTCTTGAGACTAGCTGAAGTATATTCTCCAGGTTCCTACTGACCTCGATTCTTCTGGTATACCGCTTGATTGAAGATCCTATAATACCCTCTATAATCAGGGCGAGTATGATGATTGCGATAACATATGCTATAGTGAATAGATTTTCAGTAGTTAAGTAATCGGACAGATTTAACAGAATAGATTCCAGCATATCTTTAAAGAGGGTAGAGTTTATTTAAACATTCAAAAGACCGATGTACTCTCCCTTTGAGACCCTAGCTAATTCTCTGAGGAATTGGGTTGGGGTGAGAGATATCCTAGCGTTTTTGATCTTTACATATTCATCTTCGTTTGAGTTATGATTGGTGTTTACAACATGCACCTTGACTGCTTCTTTTATCAGCAATCGGAGTACGTCGAAGCTATCTGCCTGGGCTTCGCTGCTATATCTTCTCCTACTTAGTGGGTTTAGGGGTTTATCCAGAGGTACGTTTGCTATACCATCAGATATGATATAGAGATGTAAAAGAGAATCCTTGTTACGTAGTTTCTCTTGTTTTAGGGTCTTCCATGACTGAAATAGCCCGGCGGCCATGGGGGTGAAGTCGCTTGCCCCCACCTCGCCTAGCTTTTTTACCACGAGGTCTAGATTTCTAGTTGGGTGCTGTAGGGTATATGCTTTTGAACCCTTGAAGACAACTAGTCCTACTCTGTCCTTCCGCCTATATACTTCGGAGTGAAAATCGAAAATACCCTGCACTATGTTGGATACGCTATCAATCATCGAGAGACTCATATCGACCAGTAGTACTATGGAATAGGGTGCGGAGTACTCCCTGACCTTCTCTCTAATATCTCCTGCCTCAATTAAAAGGCGATTTCTCTCACCTCTTTTAATTTGTTTAGGAGCAGCAGCCTTGATAGTTGGTACAAAGGCTATATCTCTAGGCTTTCCACGTGGAATCCTATACCATGCATAACGGCCCCTTGAAGAAGTTGATAATACCCGCGTACCTCGACCTCCAGTTGAGCCTCCTTCCTTCTTCCTGAGACCCCCTCTCTTTCTGCTGGATCCTGATCTTCTTTGCAGTGACCCCATTGTCCCCATTATCTTTGGGCCTATAACAAGCTCTGATTTATCCATACCAGTATAGCTGACCTTAGACTCGACAGCGCCCCCACCGGTTTTACCATGCGGTGAAGCATTGTCAAGCAGCCTGCCTGATGTCTTTATATCAAATCCCTGATCAGGTACACCTGCTAAAGTTGTTTTATCTACTCGAACTCTTCTGAATGTTCGATCAAGAATCAATAAAAAGAGAACTGATAAAAGGAACTCAAAAATAAGACCAGAACTGCTTGAGGGAGAACCTGTAACACCGAATCTAAGCCACTCCAAGAGGAGAAATGATGAGAGAACTATAACTCCCATGGATATCCCTTTGAAGATCATCTTAATTCGGGCGTCTCTCAATAGTCCCTCGATGTAATCCATTGGCAAGATCAGCAGTTTTCCAAGCTCAGGTAGCTCTAGGCCCACACTCTGGCGAAGCTCTGAGAACCTCATAGCCCTCCTTATATCCTTCTTTTTAGGTGGAGGTGATAGACCTGATTCACGAGTCCTATGCCCCAGTGTGAAATGAAGGGAACGTTCAATGTCTTCTTTGGTTAGTATAGTCCTTAGTTGATAAGCAGCAAGAGCTCTAGCGGTTTTTATCGTTATGATATCCGGTCTGAAGCCATCAACCTTGAGCCTTGAACAAGTTTCAGCAACGAGAGTAGTGAACTCTGCGGGTATTTTCACTTTGGTTAAATTATCACGAGCATTCTGAATTCTATTCCGGATAACATCTAGTCCCCTTTTATAATCTTCCCGGAATTCTACTGGGTCGCTTCTGAAACTCTCGTTTCTTTCTATAATAAGAGATCTATCATCAGGAATCTGCACACTCTCACTTTCAGCGAAGATTCCAAACCTATCGAGGATCTGTGGGCGAAGATCACCCTCTTCTGGGTTCATAGTTCCCACAAGAATAAACCTCGAAGGATGTTGAACACTAACACCCTCCCGTTCCACTATATTCCAACCAGAGGCAGCGGCATCTAAAATACTATCTGTTATGTGATCAGGTAACAGGTTTACCTCATCAATGTAAAGGAATCCCTGATTTGCTTCAGCGAGTAAACCAGGCTCTAGAGCTTTAATTCCCTGTCCTACAGCTATCTCCATATCAATGCTCCCTACCAGCATGTCCTCTGTGATACTTAGGGGGACCTGAACTAGCCGAATTTTCTCACTCTGTGTCTCCAAATCCGGATCAAGCTCCATGCAGTTGGAGCACATGTTAGTTGGATCTCTTGGATTACATCTGAAAGGGCAGTTTAATACAAATTCATACTCAGGTAAAATCTCTTGAAAGGCCTGAACCAGAAGCGATTTTCCAGTCCCTTTAGGGCCAGAGATTAATGCACCCCCTATGGAAGGGTCTATTGCATTTAGGATAAGGGCGAGTTTAGCGTTATCTTGGCCAATAATGGCGTTGAAGGGATATTTTCGCTCATACTCATCCTGCAAGTTAAACTCTCCCACTAAGGTGCCTGTAGGACACTTCTGAATGCATCTCTTACCTCTGCTGGAGTAGCCGGTTCCTCGAATCCAAATCCCCTAGTCCTATATCCCACAGACATCACAGCCACTTTTTTGATTTCATCCCCACTAACATTGGTCCTTCCTTCTAGAGCAGCTAATGCTTTAGCAGCTCTGACGGTTGATATATCGGGCCTGTGCCCGTCAATGTGGAGGTTAATACAAGCAGTTGCTACAGCCTTAAGCAGGTCTTCAGATATCTGAACATCATTGATGATGTTCCTTGCCTTTACTATGCTCTCCCGCAGTTCCTCCTGCTGATCCTTCCATTTCTCTGTAAAGGCGATTGGGTTTTCTCCGAACTCGAGGTTTCGTGTTATTATTTCAACTCTCTTGGTCACCTCGTAGATCCCCTCCACTGATACGTGTAGCGCGAATCTATCAGATAACTGAGGCCTAAGCTCCCCTTCCTCGGGATTCATGGTTCCCACGAGTATCACCCTAGACGGATGTGATACGGATATTCCCTCCCTTTCAACTGTGTTCCACCCTGACGCTGCTGCGTCGAGTATGCTATCGGTTATGTGGTCAGGCAGAAGGTTCACTTCATCGATGTAAAGTATGCCCTGATTAGCCTCCGCCATCAGACCCGGCTGAAGCGCGCTTATACCTTCACCAATAGCCCTCTCGATGTCCAAGCTTCCAATGACCCTATCTTCAGTTGCTCCTATAGGCAGGGATACGATCTCCATCGGACGAGACTCATATTCTAGTTCCTCTCCCATTTTGTATCTGCTATAGCAGTCCGAGCACATGTTTGTAGGATCCATTGGAGCGCAGTTGAAAGGGCAGCCCTTCACGGTTTTAATAGAAGGCAGAATGTCAGACAGTGCTCTTACAGCACTACTTTTCCCGGTCCCTTTCTGTCCTCTGATAAGTAGTCCTCCTATCAGGGGATTAATGGCATTAAGAAGTAGACCAGTCTTTAGTTCCTCCTGCCCAACGAGGGCAGAAAAAGGGTAAACTAATCTTCTATTTGACAACGATAAATATTTAGATACGGCTTTTGTTAAATCCTTTGATATTTCTAAATGGTCAGTCCTCCAAAACTGTTCCTAACCTCGCGAACCTGTTGTATAACCTCTATAGAGAGTGCGATGTATTCCTTCGATAGGAATATATCTATGACTTTTTCTGACGGAAACCAGTTGTTGACTGCAAATCTTATAGATTCGCCCCATAGATCGGTATAAACGAAAAACTTCGTATTCTCGCCCAAATCACCTACGAGTCTAAGCAGGTTATCGTTGATCTTTGGGTCTCGATTAAGTAATCTAACCAAGTAAGTGTATGGTCCTTCCGTGTAAATCTCCCCCGGTCCCGGAGGTTTTCCGAACCTATTTAGAGAAGATAGCCCTCCAAGCTTTGGAATCGCCCATTTCACTGTGGTCAATTCTCTTCGTAGAAATCCCTTGAAGGTGGATATGCTTTGAACCATAACCCTTCCCTCAGATACATCCCTCAAATTACCTCTAAGGGAATACTCGAAGCTGTAGACAGGAAAAGAACCCGACTCTCTGGAACGCCTCTGACCGGAAATTGCAACAGAGTCAATTTCCTGAGACCCGTTCAGATCCAGACACCAGAGACAACTTCTTAGATGTCGGAAAGTCCCTCTCGGGATAAGAACTGGCTCAAGTTTAAGAGAATCGTAGGCACATACAACCTTTGTAATAAACTCCTCTTCCATAATTCCTAATACACTTAAGACAAAAATTAGATTTACTTTCGGAAATAGAATAAATGTTTACTTGAAGAGACATTAGGCTATATCTACACACATATTGGAGCGATCATCTTAAACAAGATCCATTAATTGATAAACCATGAAAGATCTATCCAAGTATTCAGCATATGGTGGAAGCGGCTGGTCTCCAAGAAAACAGTCACATAGAGATGAGATTGGAACTCTCTGGGCAAAATGTGGAATAAACACACAGTTTAAGACCCTGAAGTCAGTAATTGTTCACAAGCCGGGACCTGAAATAACTGAACTCGCCGACCCGGACGCTGTCCAAATGTTAGAGATTCCTGACCATAGAATAGCATCGGAACAACATGATTCGATGGCAAAAGCTTTCGAGGATAATGGTGTTGAGGTTCACTACGTTGAGCCCGCTGAGGAACCATCCCCTAACCTTATGTTTGTGGCTGATCTGATGTTCATGACCCCTGAAGGAGTACTCCTTGCTAGGCCAGCTTCAACAGTAAGGGCTGGGGAGGAAAGGTGGGTTGCAAGGAAGCTTGCCGATATAGGTATACCTATTGTTAGAACCATAACAGGAAAGGGTGTATTCGAGGGAGCTGACGCTGCCTGGGTAGACGAGGAAACTGTAATAGTTGCCACTGGTCACCGTACAAACCCCGATGGTGCTGCTCAGATTGCTAGTACACTAGATTGTATGGGAATAGACGTTATACATGTTGGACTTCCCCATGGCTCCATGCACCTCATGGGCACTCTCCGAATTATGGATGAGGACTTGGCACTTTGCTGGCCTGAGAGGGTTCCATTTGACGCGGTCGCCGAGTTAAAGGAAAGAGGATTTGATGTCAACTTCATCCCGGATATAGAAGAAGCAAAGAAGGGTATGGCCCTTAATGTTGTAACTCTCTCTCCAGGTAAAATCCTGATGCCCGCAGGTAATTCTGTCACAGAGGATTATTTCAATGACCTGGGAATTGAATGTGTAACGGTTAAAGTTGATGAATTAGCTAAGGCTGCTGGTGCTGTAGGCTGTTTAACTGGGATACTTGAACGTGAAATGGGCTAGATACTTAATCCTCATGCACTTTCTCTTCTACAATAACCTTCTGCTCATCAGTTTTTTCTAGTAAAAGTATAGCAGGAAGAGCGGGTAAGTTAATGGCCGCGGATATTAGGAATATTGTCTGGAATGACACGGTCTCAGCTAAATAACCAGCCATTATACTTCCAAGGGTAGCTCCCAAACCCCAGATGCTTGACATATAAGACATAGCTATAGGTTTATTTGCGGGGTCAACAGTTTTTGCCAGTGTAGCCCACTCATTCACTGCCCTAGTTCCCCAACAGACCCCAAAGAGGAATAGGGTTACAGCCAGAGCAGTGAAGCCGCTGGAATACGCCACCGATACAAAGACCAGAATTAAAGCGGTAAAAGTACCGAATAGAACCTTCTTCGCATCAAATCTATCCCCAATATACCCAGCTGGAAGTTTTACCATTGCATTTGTGAACCCCATTATGCTAAAAAGCAGGGCAGCACGTGACTCGGAGAATCCTAAGGTTTGAGTTGCATAAACCGCGAAAAGCGCAGTAAACATGGTGTTAGAGAGGCTGTAGGTTGTCCGGATAAGGGATAGAACCTGGATATTCCTGTCAGCCAATACACTTCTTAAGGATCCTAAAGCATGTTCAGGTTCTTCAGGTAGTTCCAAATTGTCTCCAGGTTTTGGCATAAATCTTGTGAAAAGAATAAAGGCAATGAGAGGAAAAATTGATGTCACTAAAAAGAGTTGCCTGTAGTCAAGAAATACCAGTAATCCGCTGCTGATTAATGGCCCAATGAACATTCCCGACGACATGAAGGTCATATATCGACCTAATGCGTCTCCCTGTCTGCTCGTTGGGGCCATATTTGAAGCCCTGGACATTGCCATTTGATTAAATGAACCTGTTGCTATGATCTGGTAGAAGGGTATAACATACAACCATATCGGGCTAGGTGTCATGGCATAAAATATTGCTGTGGTAGCCTGAACGATGAAAGCAATCTTGAACATTCTGTCCTCTCCTATTTTTCTGGATATCATTGTCATTGGAATCTTTGATACGATTAAAAGGAAATTCTGGATACTGAGTATGAAACCAGCCTGAACAAGAGATGCCCCTACGTCCAATAGATATAGAGTGTAGATTGGCTGAACAACAAATCTGGTAAGCTGGAATAGGAAAGAGGATAGAGAGATGAAATAAAAACTTAGGGGAAGCCCTTCATCATCGCTCAAAACATTCACTCTAGGCTACAGAATCAGGACCATTGATAAATATTCTTGAGATAAATTATATGTGATTTGGGAAAAAGGACCACTTACTTCTTATGCTAACTCGAATATTAAACATTATGTTACTCAGAATTACAATTGGTGAATACCAATTCATGGCAGAGACCTATGACGACAAAGCTCCAGAGACTTGTAGAAAGATAATTGAATCCCTTCCAATAAAAGGAAAGGCTATTCAGGCTCGTTGGAGCGGCGAAGCAGCATGGGTTCAAATGGATAAATACGGGATAGAAGTTCCCCTAGAAAACCAGACCAGCTATCCAGGGCTTGGAGATCTACTTTACTATCCAGGAGGGATCAGTGAGAAAGAGATCTTGATACCTTATGGTTCATCCAAGTTTGCCAGTAAGGTTGGATTGTTACCTGGGAATCACTTTGCCATAATAACTGAGGACCTGGCTGAATTACCTTTGATGGGAGAAGCAATACTCTGGGAAGGAGCTCAGGAATTCAAGATGGAGGAGGAATAATAGAAGCTATAGATTAAGATGTGTTAGCATCTCACGGTTCCAGCCCAGAAAGTTTGGAAATCCTTTCTGTCTCTCTTTTTCATACTTTTCACGATCAAATTTTATTATCGTCTCTCCGCCTTCTTCTTTTATCTCCGCAAGTTTGTAAAGATTCTCATAACTTAACTGCTCTAGGCTATATTTTTCCTTGAACTCCTCAAGAGTTGGCTCGTTATCAACTACATACTGCATTGCCTCTAACGCATCTAATTCCAATAATCCTGTATGACTGTATTCATCTCCAACGATCTTGGCCCATATCTGATGATACAGATCCATGAACTTACTGCTTCTCAGCTTTAACTCGTTAAAATTGCTAGTCTTTACCTCAATGAGATCTTTAATATGTTCTTTCCAGCTTTGAGGCTTCCAGGGGAGACTATGGCTATAATTTATAAGCCATTTTTCGAAGGGGGGATATTCATCATTTGCAAGAAATAGCAAATTTACAAGAGCTGGTATTCCCCTATTTATCAACTGATTCGCTGCAACTGGGTCACCTCTTAGTATCCACTGTCTAACAACTATCTCTCCGAAGTAGGTACAGTCCAGATAATTCCTTAGGGCTAGACTATGTTTCTCCTCTGCTGTAAAAACATCCTTCTCTTCTAGCAGTTCTTGAACTTTCTTTAAAGGATCGTATAGGATCTTTGCATATGAGGCATCCCATTTTTTAAGGAGGTTCCAATTGGATCTTCGTTCTTTTTCGATGTTGAGGAAGCTAACATCCATATGGTATTTTCGACCCATGTGATCTCCCTGGGGGATCGGTCCTTTACCTAAAATCCATCTATTAACTTCCTCCTCGTTGAGGTATATGTTTAGATCGATCTCACTCAAGTTATCACCGTAACCGCGGCTTAGTCCCCCTCCTAGAGTTATTCCGGTTACCTCATCATACTCAGATAAAAACTCAACATATTCGTATGCACTGTCTAACATCTCGTCGAGTTGGCTATCATCAGGTAATCTACCGTGAGGTCTATTACCTCGTTTGCTTATGCCATATGTGTCCTTAAAGAACCTCATTTCAATTCACCGTGATAGAGATGGATGAACTATTTACTATTACTATCAAAATAATTCAGATACTCTATTCTGGAAATAGGGGGCTAAAACCCTGCTGTTTAGCCCATTCAACAGCATCTTCCTGTTCATCTGGGGTCATTGGTGTGAACTTGACTCCTGCATCAAGGATAGTTTGCCATAGTTTGCTATCACATGCAAGTGGGGCTGTTGATACCCCTGGTTGGCTGAGGGTAAACCTAACACTCCTAAGGACTTCTTCAGGTGAATCTAGGGGCTGATACCAAGTCTTATATTTCTTCTCACCACGCCACCTACCTTTACATACAGCTTTGATAGCGGTAACACCCATATCGTGTTCCTCCGCATGCTTAAGCACAGGTCTATAATCATTTACAGGCTGGAAATTCACCGCACTTGATAAGGTGACAGGAAGCAGAACATTGTCAAAGTCAAACCGTTCAAGGGCTTTCATGAGTATTCGCATATCAGCGTGACCAGTAATTCCAAGAAAGTCAACAAGTCCGGTCTCCTTAGCTTCTTTAAAAGCCTCTAATGCTCCTCCAGGGCCAAAAGCTTTCTTGATATCGTCGCTATCTCCGAGGGCGTGCATCTGATAAAGATCAAACTTTTTCACGTTCAATTTATTTAAACTATTTTTCAATTCATCCCAGGCTCCCTTCTTTGTGCGCTCTGTCGTCTTTTCTGCCAAGACTACCTTGTTTCTGTAAGCTGGCATCCAGGAAGATAGGCGCTCCTCCGCAGCCCCATATGTAGGTGCCACATCAATCATGTTTACACCGTAGTCAAATGCCATCTTGATATGCCTATCAGCCGTCTCCTGGTCTACTTTACCTAAAGCACAGCCCCCCATGGTAATAGCTGTTATTTCCTTGTCTATTCTTCCTAGTCTTCTTTTGGGTATCAAAATCTACACACATTAATGATTGAGAAACCAGATATAAGGATTAAAAACAAGTTGCATTGAATATAAATACCGATGTAGATTAAGATACATTATGAACGAAGTGAAATTCCTACGAGATCAAATTAAAACAACATTTGAGGGCGACACCCCTTGGCACGGTCCAAGCCTCCTAAAAACATTGGATGGGATAAGCATGGAAGAAGCAAAAGTTAAGCCACTAGGTGAACGCCACAGCATATGGGAGTTAGTTGATCACCTAGCTTTTTGGAATGAGGCGGTTGCTAAATCAGTAGGGCAG
>WJIV01000223.1 GCA_014730055.1 Candidatus Bathyarchaeota archaeon | reverse complement strand
GATTTAAACTCGGATACTTCGGTCAGTTTCTCTGCTGCAATATTACTACCATCAAAGTTGGGAATTCTACCTTTAATCGGCTTTGGAAATCTGTCTACATTTTCATCGACCAGCTTCTTCCATATCCTCTCCCTGATCTCTTGCTTCGAATCCATTATTTCTCGGTAATACCTAGGATTACAACTTTATAACAATGAAATAAATTCATTAGATGAACAATTATGCTCAAAGGTAAAATAGTAAATTTGAGGCCTATGGAATCTGAGGACCTCGAACTGATAAAAGTTTGGAATAATGATCCCATGTTCAAGGGTCCCTACGAGCCAATAGAGTGCAATAGCCTTGAGGATCTCAAAGCTTGGTATCATAGCGAGCGAGATAGTCGTTGGTTCATCATCGAGGATAAAGAAGGCGAACCCGTAGGACAGATTATGAATAAAATAAAATCAGACTATTATACCATTGGATATATCATTCATCAAAATCATAGGAATAGAGGCTACGGGACAGAGGCAGTAAAGATAATGGTTGATTTTCTGTTCCTCTCCACCACCACAATCAGAATTGAGGCTCAAGCCTGCCCTGAAAACAAAGCCTCAATAAGAGTACTTGAAAAATCAGGTTTCCAGCATGAAGGAACAATAAGGAAAGCAATGTATGTACAAGGTAATCATCTTGATGCAAAAATTTATGGTATATTAAGGGATGAATGGAGCAACTCACAAGTTATAAAGCTCTAAAGTCTCAAGAAACTAGTAAGCGTTAAAAATTACCATATTAAAGCCAAGTCTGATAATAATGTCGGAAGAATGGACACTTGAGAAAGCTATACGTGTCGGTCTTGATGTGGAGAAAGATGCGATCAAACTTTACAGGGAAGCCATCGAGAAGGTTAAAGACCCTTCTTCGAAAAAAATGCTTAGCTCAATAATTGATGAGAAAAATGAACATCTTGAATTTTTTGAGCAAGCCCTAGAGAACCCTGATGAACTCGTAGGTTACTGTATGCTACCTATGGAGCCACCGAACTATAAGATCACTGACAATTTACAACATGGTGACCTTGGAAAATACAGTGACTTCCAAGAGATTTTGATATTCGCTGCTCAGAAGGAGCAAGAAGCACACGATTTTTACTTAGAGATGGCTGAACAGTTCCCCGAGAGTAATGTAACCTTCATGTTCGAGTGTTTTGCAAGAGAAGCACTATTTCACAAAGAGAACCTTGAGAAAGAATATGATCGAACAGTACTGGAAGAACTCTAACCCTAATATTTTTTCCTTAACCTTTAAAACTAACTTCTAGCCACTTTTTCAGGCTTTAGTACTAAGTTGAATCTTTCCTGGATTTCTTTCCTTCGATTGATGTCTCTAACGATACAGAGGTACGTTTCTTCACCCTTGAAAGTGGTTTTTGATATAGAAACTTCAATTGGGATTATTTCTCCGTGTACTGTTTTTAGATTTGCCTCAAAAATTTTTGAGGTATCATCCTCACATGTAAATTTGTCTAAAAGATTTCTAGAATCTCCAAATTGATCAGCCATAAGATCCTCCAGATCAAGTTTCAGTACCTGATCTTTTGAATTCACTCCATATAACTCCGTGAATGCTCTATTAGTGTATAGTATGCTTGAACCTTTTGAGATTATGATACCCTCATGGCTTTCTTCAACTACCTTTCTGTAAAGCTGCTCAGCTCTATGTTTCTCAACATTATGTCTAACTCTTTTTGCAAGAACCTGGTAATGACTTGGATCAATCTCCTTTCTTAGATAATCATCGATACCTGCTTCAAAAGCTCTCTCAGCTATCTCCTCGCTACCATGACCTGTGTATAATATGAATGGTACTGTACTTTTCTCCCTTACTTTCTCTGCTAATCTTATACCATCCATTGATAGCATCTTATAATCGCTTATTATGCAGTCGACGGAGTTAGATTCATTTAGTATTTTCAGAGCATCTTCAGGATCAAGATGTGATTCTACCTCAACATCTTCATCAATCTCCTCAAGAAACATTTTGGTGAAATCTAGTTGGTTAACTTCATCATCTATGTGAAGTATTTTGATATGCTTCCTTCCCCTAGATCTCAATCTATCTATTCCTTCCTAAGTTATCTGATTGGCAATTATATTTTTTTGATATATTATTTCTTTATATCAATATATCGTTTCTAATCTCTGTATTATAGTGTTTTAAAACTTTTGAGTAATGTTTCTATATATATTATACAAATTACATATATGTTGGCTTTTGATGTTTTTGAAGTTGATAAAAACGTCAAATCCTGACTTGATTTAATTAATTGTTTATTTTTGAAGAAAAAATACTTTGTAATTCAACATTTTTGGTTTATATCATAGTAATTTAGAATTTATACTAACTTCATCGTAAGAACATAGCTATTGGTGATTGAAAAATAATAAAATGTGAAACTTATAGAGCTTATTAAAGATAATTTTAAAACTTGTGGAATGTATGGTTGATCGATCTTGGAAAGGGGTATTGTAACTGTAATAGAAGGTCAGCGTATCTATTTGAGGATATTTAGGCGAATTTTTTATCCCATAACTAAGAATATTAATGGGGTTGCTCATAAATTCTATACAGATACTGGTCGAGAGACTGAGATCAATTATAAAAGGGCTTCATATTATGGCTTAGATAATCCCTTCAATAGAATCAGGTTAATCAGACTCGCAAGGGCATTGAATTCTATAGAATGTGAAACTCTTGAAGATGGAAGAAAACAATGTTCAGTTGTTATTTGCAGTGATAGGGAGTTATTTGACTATGATTCCGAGGAGAACCATTGGATTCCTTTTGATCCATTAAAGATTGAGAGTTTACAGGATAAGATCTTGAAAAGAAGGAAACGGATGGAATGGGAGAATAGGGTAGAGACAGGTTAATTCAAGATACCCAAAAGTTCATTGATTAGGGGTACAAGATTTTCGCTTGGTATCTTGATACCACTAGCCCTTTTATGCCCTCCACCGAAGCCCTCGTATTTTGTTCCCAGTCTTTTACATATATGCCCTAGGTGTTCATCCAGCTCTTTTTCTCCTCGTAGGCTAAGATTATAGAATTCCTCATTTATCTTGTAGCTTAACCCAACATCAACCCCTAGAGCATCTATAATGAGATTAGCAATACCCCCTGTGCTCTGTTCGCCCTCAGCCTCCATGTAAGCTAGGCGACCTTTGATGATCGCTTTTTCTTTAATAAACTCCTTTAACTGAGCCATCTCCTCTAGACATGCAATGGCAAGATCAACGGCCCCCTCAATTCTATGGGGGTAACTAAATTGGGCGAGAGCATCCATCACCCGTCTCTTGAAATCTATGGTCTGGTCCATGCTAAGGGCGTGTGTCAGGATCTGGGCCTCGTGTTGAGCGAATTTACGGTCCATCTTTGCAAGGATCTCTGATCCTAGGGGGCCATTCTCAAACATGTCACTTATTGCAGCATAAGCAGCTATTCTCGCTCCTTCTCTGCCCAGAGCTTCTTTGAATTCTTGGTAAACTAGTACTCCTGCACAGTCTCGAGTATCTAATGTGATGTTGAATCCATTTTGTACAAGTCTCTCCATTAGATCTGGGCTCATCTGGTGGTGGTCGATTATGTTTACCTCTGAGAAATCT
>WJIV01000222.1 GCA_014730055.1 Candidatus Bathyarchaeota archaeon | reverse complement strand
CGGGTTTTTAGCTGCTTTTAGCAATGGAATTTTACTGACTGCCTCAGGGAGTTTAATTTTAGAGCATGTTACCGATTTTCGAGGTACAATGATGTCTTTAGCATCTGCTGTAGGAGGATTGGGTGGGGTTTTGGGGGTTGCTGTTGTGGGGTACTTGATTGATAAGGTCGGGTTTTTTGCTTCAGGGTTTTATATGATTTTTGCTGCTATGCTTTCAGCGTTAATATATCATCTTTTCGTTACTGAACCTTCCAAATAGCATGATAATCAATTTTTTCTTAAATAAGTCGGAGTTTTCAAATATTAATAGGTTTGATTTTTGCTATTTGTTCCTTTTATAGGATACATGGATATGTGTAATTATGTTATCTGAAGGACTTGAATCCCTCGTAGCAGAATCAGTGCTATACACTGACCAATTAAAATCAGAATCACCTATAAAGATCGGCTTCAAACTAACAGATACAGGAGAAGAATCATCGATAAGAGTACATGAACAATTAACTGTCTTACCTAACACCTCCGAGGCTGTATGTTTAATCACAATGAAGTCCAGCACATTCAAGAGTATACTTGAAGGTGAGGCTGACTTTGCCGCGCTCATCGGGAGATCTAGGATGTCAGATAGGCGACCTATTAACCTTAAGGTTCATGACCAGGCGAGATTCGATGAGGTTTTTGAGACAGTAAAAGCTTTGATGACTGTGTTTTTTTTACCCGGGAGGATTAAAAGTAAAAAGCTCTCAAGGGAGTTTGCCGGGAGTGCTCATGGAGCGCATCCCATTCCTTTGGTATATTGGGAACGGCTTCGGTATGCCTGGTACCATGTCTCCTCCGGTGAGGTATTAAACATTGAGGGAGAAAAAGACCCTTATCCACAGGCAATACTGGCTTTAAAAGGCGAGGGCAAATTGGAGTTGGATGCTTTTCCTATGGATATGGAATTAAATAGGATTTACTATATTCCCCCTAATAGTATCCATAGAGTGCACGCTATTACTGATATAGAGTTGATTTGGATGGCGTGGAATACAACAAAATAGATTATATAATCAAGAGCCTAATGACAAGTTTTGATCCAAACTCTTAACTCTCTTGGTATTTCAGTGAACACGGTAAATTGGCTGTAAAAGAATCAATTGAACTTGTGTCTAAACACAGAAAATACCTTCTACCATTGACGATAATCGTCGTAGTCATAACCATAGGCTACAATTCGTACAACTCCCCACCCCCTATACCCGAACCGCTTATCATAGAAATCGATGGAGAAGACTACCCAGACAAAGGTTTTGACGAATCCTACGATTACTCGGGATTCGGGGAGAAGAGTATCAGGTTTCTATACCCAGTGACATATAGCGAGTTCAGCTCGAGAAGGGAACCCGACTTTACAGAGTACTGGTCGGATTCCGTGGAGGAGGCATGGGAAATAATTGAAGAAATGGACTGCCCTCAGATCATTCTGGGTCTGGGTGAGTGGCTCTGCAGTGGCACACTTGAGGATAAGGGGGTAAAGTTCTACGGAAGCATAGGTAATTTCCAGGTGATTGGTTCTGGGGAGCATGTTTCTACCTCGCTTGGGGATGCTGAGGACAGGCTATACTGTGAGTTCCATATAGCTCGGCTTGAGTTCTTTTACTATGATGATATTCTTGGGCGTGATTCATTTTACAGTGATCCGGGGGAGTACGTGATTATTGAGAAGGACTATAGGACCCTTGGTGGTGTTGAGCCGGTTTGGGCTTACCTTGTTTTCTTAGAGTCCGAGGGACAGGTCAGATCGGTTCTAATCCGTTTCAATAAGCAGTAAGGGAGCCCGCTGGTAACTAGTCCTGACAATCAATAAGGCATTCCTTTGAGTCAAGGAAGATCACTAAGGTCGATAATATAATCGCAGTTTTTCCCTCCCCTTTTTTAAATGGTGTCCTCTTGAACCTGCCAGACACTTTTCTTACCGCCGTCTATCTAACTCACCATAATGCAGACCAATCCAGTTCACTTACAGAACACCTGCTATACCACTTTTCAGCAAAAAAATCCCTAACCAGCTTTTATCGCTTTGTAAATATATCGATAATCGGATTACAGAGAAAAGAACTGTTCCCAACCTAAATCATACTACTTTTTCCAATAGCAAAGATACCAACCAGTATCATTTAAGCAGTGGTCAACACTAAGCGAGTCTCCTTAACCCCGTCGAGGTTTCCAGAGTTAATGTACTTGTTAAGTTTTACAATTATCTCTATCTTGTCGAACACATCCATAATAGAAACCCAGAGGAATCTCTCTATAGTAATATTCCGCCAAAAATACTTTCAAAAAATAAACCTCATATTACATTTTTCCAGCTTGTCTTGGTACTCGTGTGATTACACTTAGGGTCTTTGTTTCCAGACTCTAATTGCTTCATACCATGAAATCCCCGAACTTAATAGAGAGACAATTAACGCGTATAGGCTGAAGAACGTCACCTTATCGAAGTTAACCACCAGGAAGACCAGTAGGGTTGTGAACATCGTAGCGTAAAACACATACCTTGGAAGCAGAAACGTCCCTAGTCTGATGTACTCCTTAAGTACCCCTACCCTGACCTCTCGGACCATCCTGTAGTCCCCTCGGTCATTTATCACAAGGCCTAGATCAACAAGTTTGTTCAGATGATACGAGGCTAAGGCGGGGCTTGAAAAGTCAAGCTGCCTCTGTAACTCCCTGACCCCTATCAGGCCGTTCTCCGTGTTTAGAATAGCCCAGTAAGCTCTTAGCGTGTTCCCGTTGAGCTTGTTCACGATCTCCTCGTCACTCGGCGAGGTCATTTTCCTGTTATCTCCCCTGTGAGCCGTGCTGTGGCCACCTGAACCCTGTAGTCCGGTAATATATGGATGGAAGACTTTCCGGAGTCTATCCTCAAATCAAGGGCAAACTCGGTGGCCTCCGTGGTCACGGTCTCTGTTATATTTACTTCCAATTGATTCATCTGGAATTCTAATGGTAGAACATTGCCATCGCTCAGTGTCACATTACTCTTGTTGAGCCCAGGTTCAAAATGTATCCTTGCCTTTAAGTAGGAAGCATGGACATTTTCCGGGTCTATCATGAATGTCTTCTCTCTTTCCTGTAAAATGTCCCAGCTGATCTCTGAACTCCATATCTTATCCCAGTCACCACCAGTTGCCAGCAACTCGACTCTGCTAATTGTAAGGTGAACGTTTTCCAGCTCACCCTTGCTCTGTGATACCATGATAAGCTGGACGCCATAACCGGGTATCTGGTCAAGAGTCACATAGGGAGATATCTGGGCGTCCTTACTCGTAGGAACTAATACAACTATAAAGAGTGCAATGAGAATCCCCACGGCACCGTAAATCATTACTTTTCTACTGCTATAAGCCGTTTTCCTCTCCTCCTTGAAATAGTAGGAGTAAGATCTATAATATAATCAAATGTTTTTGAACAGAGCGTACAAGAACTTGTACAGCAGGCTATATATTTACACCGATAAATACCTGCTTTGCCATTGTAAGAGGATATTTACTAAATTTCTAGATGTTTATTCCCTCTATTGATCGATTATTCTCTATTTTCTGTATAATGAAATTGTACATTTGTTCTATTTGATAGGATTAAATCAGCCTTTACAGTCTTTGCAATGGCGTGAAAAATACGCAGGAAGAAAAAATATTGAAAAAAAGAACAAACTTAGGACTGTTGACCGTAATTTTATTGGCTCTACCAGCTGTGACAATATATGCCTTAATGGAGCAAAAGCTACTAAAACCAAAGGACCCTGGAGAGCTTGCGGAAAGTTATCTTGTAAAGGCGCCTACCTTTAGCTATGACGGTGTCCCGGGAACCATGAACATCACAGGGGTATTCCGGGCAAGAACCCCGGTATCGACATGGCTCGTCAATATCGTTTTCAAGTGTGAGCATTCCGGGTATGGGAACAGGTCAGGAGAAGAACTAGGCCAGAAAGAAACTAGCCACTCGGCTAACTTGATTGTTCAGGAAGGAGAAGTCGTATCTGCTATAATCGATGGTGAGTGGGATGAGATAAATCAGGAACCTGTGAGTAAGAACCATGTAATGGAGTTTGACCTGGAGGATAAGAGCATCATAATAGACAGGGCACTTGAGTTTCTATCCGGATGCCCAACTTATAGATGGGATGGCGTCGAGGATACAGTTAACGTAGAGGGTGCTGTTCTTCTTGACACATTCCCGTTACAGTACAGTGTAACAATATCCTTTAACTCAAGCCACGCGGGTTATGGGAACAGGACCGGGACAGATACTGCACAGGTAATAACGCCTCATACTGCCCGCCTCCTACTGGAGGAGAGTAAGGTAGAATCGGCTATACTGGATCACACTTGGGATATGATCGCTCAGAGGACGCTGCAGAAGACAGATTTAAGCGGATTAATCAGGGACTTAGCTGTAGAATATATCTTTGAAAACCACTTTTTGCTTGGCAATATGTCTACTCCGGCTCACTGGATGATGGATTTTAAGAGACATGAGACAAGACTTGAGGCGGATGAGGTAACCGGCTATACTTGTGTACAATACCATTCAGGTGATTGGACTGTACAAATTGTTTACAAAGCTGTTCTTTATCCTAACTATGATGTCGAAGTAGAGTATCAGGGTGAGAACTGGTTCACATGGAGAGGCCAAATCCAGTCAAATTACAATGTAACTGAACTTGTTTTCGAAGCTATCTAATTTCTTAACTCAATCTTTTTTATAATTAAACTACTTTTGAAAGTTAAGACTGAACAAATTTAATAATACTAAGCTAGAGGCTAAAAGAATATGAACATAAAACTACTGAAGACCGCCACTAGGGCATGGCTAATGGAGATCCTGGTCGCAGGGTTCAACTACTTCATACTCATGAACAGAATATACGAACCACGATGGGGTGAATTAACCGCCCACCGGATCGGGATGACTACAAGAATGATTACAATATGTATCTTTGCCTACCTTCTTCTGCGAAGAGTTAAGAATTGGGAGCAAGCAGATCTGGTCCATGTGGGGCTCCTCTGGGTCACATTAACTCTTATCTTTGAGTGGGTTGGAAGCTTAGCCTTGGGTAGATCAGTTGAAGAAATCCTGATTGGGTGGAATATTCTAAATGGCTATATGTGGCCTTATGTCCTCTTTACCTACTTTGCTTCTAGTTTCGTAATAGGGTACTTGGGAAAAAGAATTAACAGAGTTACTTGACTAAATAAGCTTTAAGAGAAAAATGTAAGAGCTAAATGGAGTTTCTTGATGTCTCATAATAATATTCGGTCATTTATAGAATGTTGAAGGTATCCTAGAGAACTCGAAGATATATTCGACTAGTCGCCTTCTCTTAAAACAAGTGCTCAAGGATGCTCAGATACCGTAAGGTTATCCAGTATTTGATATCCATGTATTTTGCACCAGCCATGACACTAACATCATAAGTACCGTCTAATTGTTTATGAGCATCAAACCACTCGTGTATTTCATTTATTTTCCTGTGTTCTTTGATTCCAAGTTTTGTTAATGTATCGAGTGTTGATAGTATATCTGTCCAGTGATATGGATAAGTGAACTTTGTCCAGTACTCAACAGCTTGTCTATCCGAATACTTATCTCTTGTAAAGACCCTATCTGCAAGCTTCATTCCAGCGTCAATAACTTTTTCCTTATAACCTTCCATAAGGGAGAATGGTCTTAACACTATACCCGTTACTAGATGTGAGAATGGCTTGGTTTTGTCCGGTTCGATGGTCTGCTTGTTTTTTAATGCATCAAGTTTCATGTTTCTTGTTCTTAGTGGGATAACCCATCCTCCATCGTCTTGTCTCATCTCAAGTAGCCAGTTAAGTGAACTCTCGATTCTACTGCCCTTATAACCTGCTTTAATAAGGAACTCTGTTATACTTGCACTGTAGTTTGGACTGTACTGGGCACCATACATTCCCCTGAATTCTCCTTCGCCTGTCTGGAACGAGAATAGGTACTCGGCTGCTTTCTGAATCGCTTCATGTTTTTTTGTTAATCCATAGAATTCAACAAGTTCCGCTAATGTTTTGTATGT
>WJIV01000221.1 GCA_014730055.1 Candidatus Bathyarchaeota archaeon | reverse complement strand
TAAGATGCCTTGGTACAATGGTCCAACCCTGATCGAAGCGCTTGATACATTCGAGCTTCCACCAAAACCAACTGATAAGCCTCTGAGAATACCCATCCAAGAGGTCTACACAATCAGAGGAGTTGGAACAACTCCGGTTGGAAAGGTAGAGACTGGCGAGCTGAATCCAGGAGATGACGTTATCTTTATGCCAAGTGGTGAACAGGGCAAGGTCAACAGCATTGAGACCCACTACACAAAGATTGACAAGGCAGGACCAGGCGACAACATCGGGTTCAACATTAAAGGTGTAGCCAGAGATAAACTAAAGAGAGGACAGGTCGCCAGCCATGTAGGTGACCCATGTAGTGTCGCTAGGGCTTTCAAGGGAAGGATATTCATAATCCACCACCCTACAGCCATTGGCGAAGGTTACACACCAGTTCTACACTTGCATACAGCACAGATTGCATGCAGGTTCGATAAACTCGTAGCTAAGCTGGACCCCAGGACTGGTCAGACAGTCGAGGAGAATCCTGCTTACCTCAGAACCGGTGAGGCAGCTATCGTAAGGCTTGTGCCCCTACAGCCTGTTGCTATGGAGGCATTCAAGGACTTTCCACAGCTTGGCCGATTCGCACTCCGTGACATGGGTACCACAATTGGTGCCGGGATCGTCATGGAAATCGAGGAGTAATCCTCAACCAACTTTTTTTAATAACCTTAATCATCATATATACTTTACAGTTATAAGGTAGATGTTTTTAATATATACATGACCTACAAGAAAAATATAGATGATTTCTTAGCACAAAACTCTAGCAAAAATACCATCAACGTATATCATTCAGTATTTCGAAACTAATTTAAACTCTTCAACCCTGAACTTCAAGGTTTAAATACTAAAGAAATAGATACGGAACTCCCTGAAATAATTTATCATATGTGAAAGAGAAGATAGATTTTCGGAATAGATGTTATGAAATATAGGCAGAGCATAAGGCATCAAGTACCGAAAACTATTAGAACAAAACTTGCCTCCATTCTCAGATATTTCGAGTCCAATCAAATTTACTTCAATGACAACTTAAAAAGAAACCTCTACGGGACAGGTAGCAATGAAGCTATCAGCAAAGAAAAAGTACCAGGTAATGAGGAGCTGGCGAAGCTTGTGGAGTATATCCCGTTTCATATTAAGACCTTGACAATGGTTCTCGCTTCTATTGGGATGCGAATTGGGGAATCTCTTCATCTGACAATGGATTATATAAATCTAGGAAAAGATCCTGCTAGGATTAACATCCGTGCCGAATATACTAAGACTAGAAAGAAGCGGAACACGTTTCTCTCTGCTGAGGCTAAAGAGCAGTTTGAAGCGTGGCTCAGATATTGATTTAGTTACTTTAGGAATCATAGAAAGTATTTTGATAGTATTGATACGGAAGGATACGAGTATGTAATTTTTCCTCTTAGTAATGTTTTTTTTAGGGAAATCTGGAATAGTGCTCTTGAGAAGGCTGATCTTCTTGAAAGTAATCTAAACACAAACAGGGTATCTTTAAGACCGCACAATCTCTGAAAGTTCTTCAGAAACATATGGGAAATGGTCTAACCCAGATCTTGCTGTAATATTAATGGGACATACTTCAGGACTAGAGGCAATTTACGCTCGATTGGATCAGGCTGAGGACATACTAAGAGAGGGGGGATACTTGGAAGCTTAGCCTAATCTTTCGATTTACCAAAACTCTAAGGCAAAAGTAGAGATTCGAGAGTAAGTGGATAAACAGAGTGATGATATCAATCAACTAGATAATATTATATCAATTAAGAATACAAGACTAGAACATGACATGGAAACTTTGAAAGAACAGATAAAGACTAACCTCGAAGCAGCATCATCTTCTTATGATAAAAACCGTAAATATGTACCAGAATACATTTTTAGAAATGAGAGAAAGGAACTATAACCTTTAGAAACTATTAGAGGATAAAGATCTAAAGGCTGAAGAAAAGGATATCTTAGTTTTTTATCTAGTATCTGCTGATCAAAAAGACGAAGATATCCTAAGGGACCTAATTACTAACTAACTCTTTTAATATTCCTTGCACTTAGACTTCGCTATGGTCGCTAAAAGAAAAGGCTATTATGATAAAAGATCAGAGTTCTGGGAAAAATACTGGGAAGAAGCAGAATCTTACGAAGAATATGTAAAAAACGCAAAACCCGAAGAAGCAGAGCTATGGCTCGAAAGAAAAGAAAGAACACCCGAACTAGATAAAGAACAGATAAAACGAATAGAAGGATTCAACAGAGAACTAAACATCCTAATATACTGTGGAGCATGGTGCGGAGACTGTAGCAGACAGATACCCATGATAACCAATATGGCTGAAAAAGCAGGTGAAAAAGTAACTGTACGGCTAATCGATAGAGAAGGCTCCAAGGAGCTTCAAGATGAATTGAGGCTAGTAGGGGCCCTCAGAGTACCCATAGTAGTATTCCTAACAGAGGATTTCTGGGAGCTGGGTAGATTCGGTGAGCGACTATTAAGCTATTACAGAACCAAAATGTACCGTGAGATAGGCAGAGGTGAAGACCACGGAGTTCTAACTCCCCATGCACTAGAAATGGAAATGTCAGACTGGCTGGACATCTTTGAGAGAATGTTAATAATGGCGAGGCTTTCACCCCCACTCAGGAAGAGACACAACGACTAAAGCAATAAATACAATATTTTCCTGATATTTTGTTTTATTTGTATCAAACGAGTTTTATAATAGTGCCACTGCTATATGAAAGGGTATAAGGGAAAAAAAAGGGACTTCCTTGTATTTGTCAAAAATGTCCTCTGTTTCACGAATCATCCTTATTACCCTATTAATAATAACTCTAAAATTTCAAGACTAAGTTAATAGTATAGCTATTTATTTCCTTTCCAAACGATCTTATTTTATATTAAAATATAGTAACAGAAGATGGGATTAAGGGACGTGAAAATATAAATATATTATTACATAAACATATTTTTTCGTGCTCGCATACGATGAGGTATAAAAGACGTTTAATCCAGACCCGTCCAACAACTTTCCGATATTTGTATTCAAATTTAGAGATACAGAATTCCTCGAAACAATTTTGAAACAATAAGCCTCCTTTTCTAGATTGTATGTGCAAATGAGACTTTTAATCAGGCTCTTGCTATTGGATTATCCAGTGTTATAGCTGTCTTTGTTATATCAACTCCTTCTGCCCTTCTTATCTTGTTGATGATATTCATCAATTAGCTAGGATCAGACGACCTGACCATCAAGAGCATATCCTCTTCACATCAGTGAACCACCCTTCCACGATCCCTTAAACGCCCTTCAAATCTTTGACGAACTTTTCATCATAACACCTTTGAAAGTCCAGTATAAGACCCACAAAACCAGTTAAGCCACCCCCTAACTTACCATAATAAAGCACAGGTCTATAGTCCAGTATCACCCACTGCTCCTCAAGCTTATCTATCCGATCCTTTATCGGAGGACTGCTTAGGCCTAACTCCCTGCTCATCTTAGCCAAGGAGATCGGTGCACCCTCTTTAAGCATCCCTCAGAATGGTTCTATCCACTTCATCCAAACCCAAAAAAATAACATTTATCTTATTTTCTTAAATATTTATACATTATTTCCTTATTTTCTAATTAGTATTCCTTATATTTTCTACTTATCTAATAAGTAAAACGTGGTAGATATGTCTGAGGAAAAAAGTAATCCCCCTTGCTGTAATAATTCAAATACATCCAAGGCTGACTCCGAGATTAAGAAGTACGTTAAGAATAGATACGGAGAGATTGCTATGTCTGATTCTTGTTGCTGTAGTTCTTCCTTATGTTGTGGTGACCCTTCCTTGGATATTGCCCAGAGGATAGGTTACTCTGAGGAGGACCTTGAGAATATCCCTTCTGAAGCTAGCATGGGCTTGGGCTGCGGGAACCCGGTAGCATTAGCAAGCTTAGAGGAGGGCGAGACAGTTCTAGATCTTGGCTCAGGGGCAGGGATGGATGTCTTTCTAGCAGCCCGTAAAGTGGGTGAAAAAGGCAAAGTAATCGGGGTTGATATGACTGAGGAGATGATCAAAAAAGCTAGGAAAACTGCTGCTGATTATGGTTATGGTAACGTTGAGTTTAGGTTAGGGGAGATTGAGGATCTGCCATTGGAAGATGAGTCAATTGATGTAATTATCAGTAATTGTGTGATTAACCTTGCGCCGGATAAGGGAAGGGTTTTCAGTGAGGCATACAGGGTTTTGAGGCCTGGTGGCCGGTTGATGGTCTCCGATCTTGTGACAGAGGAGGAGCTCCCACGTAAGGTTAAGGAGAGTTTTGATGCTTGGGCTGGGTGTGTAGCTGGTGCGATGATTAAGGCTAAGTATCTTGATACCATCGAGAGATCTGGTTTTGATAAGGTTCGAGTCGTCTCAGAGTCCACCTATGATATAGATATCTCCAATGAGCTGGTTGGAAAAATTACTAGTGTGCAGGTCGAAGCTTACAAATGATCAAGTTAGAACTCAATCTTCGAGGCGGTAGTAAACCCATTTTCCTCTCTTTTCACTCTTTACCAGTCCTGCTCTCTCTAATTTTTTAACATGATGAGATAAATTAGGCTGACTTATACCCAGAGCGGCGGCTAATTCACAGACACACATCTCCCTGAACTCTAGCAACCTCATAATGCCTAGACGGTTCTCTTCTCCAAGCGCCTTATGGTACTCAACAAGTTTATCCAAATCAAGCTCACTAAGATACTCTCTTACATTCTCTCTAAGCTGACTTTCATACTCATCTATATCGTGGGCGTCACAGAAATGGATCTCAAGGATCTCCGAAATTTTATCTTTATGGCCGCTCATCAACATATTATCATATAAATAGTTTTAAATATGTTTATATATCAAGGGTAAAAAAGGGGGATAATATGTCAGAGGAGAAATCACTAAGCAATTTCGAAAAGTACCTGGCTTTATGGGTAATAGTCTGTATGGCAGTTGGGTTAATTCTCAGCCAAACATTCCCGGGGATAAGCCAGGCACTTAACAACTGGCAGGTTCGGGGGATCAGTGTCCCAATAGGTATTCTTCTCTTTTTCATGATGTACCCCGCACTTCTAAACCTTCAATTAGCTGAGTTGAAGAAGCTGATGAGAAACCCTAAACCTATCTTTCTCACCATCCTAAGTAACTGGCTCGTCGCCCCTGTTGTTACAGTATTCTTAGCGCGTATATTCCTCTCAGGCTATGATCAACTCATCGTCAGCCTCATCTTGTTAGGGAGTAGTCCCTGTACCGCTATGGTGCTCGTTTGGGGTAGTCTAGCTAAAGGAAACCAAGAACAGAACATAATCAATACCACGCTTAACACTGTAACCATTATGTTCCTCTATGCTCCCATTGTCAGCCTACTAACAGGGATCCAAAATATTCCAATTGACAGAGGATTATTGGCTATTAGTGTACTTGTTTTTATTGGGGCACCTATGTTACTCGGGTATTTATCCAAGAAGTACCTTTCCAGTAGAAGGGGCCTTGACTGGTTTAATGGGGTTTATAGGCCAGCAGTGGGCAAGATCAGCATAGTAGCTTTGCTTTCGACTCTTATTGTTTTGTTCAGCCTTAATGGTGATGTTTTGATCAATAATCCGGTGCTTATGATTAAGGTATCAGTTCCTCTTATAATTGGGTT
Source organism: Candidatus Bathyarchaeota archaeon (assembly GCA_014730055.1). The sequence goes on along the minus strand of WJIV01000221.1, from coordinate 987 downwards.
TATCATTGTTGTTGGGTATAACTTGCTGGTTACCAGGTTCGCTGGGCTTGGATACAGGGAGGGTATTATCACGGTGATTATAGGTAGTAGCAGCCATTTCGAGATCGCTATTGCCACTGCTATAGGGCTCTATGGAATAGGCAGCCAGACGGCACTTGGTACTACTATGGGTCTATTCTGGGAGGTACCAATAATGCTTGGATTGGTATACCTGGGTAGATGGCTGGGATCTAGAGGGTTCTGGGGAGAGACACATGAAATCTACAACTGAGGCCTATTTTTGTCCTTTTTGTGGAGGGCAGGAAGTAGAAATTACTGAAACACAAAAAGTGCATCATAGACTCGTGCCAGGACAAACAGAGATTACTTTTTCTTGTCCCAAAAACAAACTGTGTATAATTAAATACCTAATCACTATCTTAAACAGAGATTTTCTTAAAATGTTAGATTGTGAACGATAAACGTCCAAGTTTACTGAAAGGAGACTTTTCCTTTCATTCCTACTGAATTAGAGATTGGTAACTTGATAGCAGGATATAATGTTGAGGAAGCTTCACTTATTTAACTAAAAAAGAAGACGACTTTGAGGAAGCGAAATGCTCTTGATGCGAGATTGTATGAAATTAAATGAAATTTAACACAATGAGGATAACTTCTGAAAAGGCTCGCGCGATTAAACCAAACTTGTATAGTGGTTTGGTGTTATATTGTATCATGAGTAATAAAGCGAACTACACAAGAATTTTATGTGTACACTTAATATATGAATTCAATTATTGAAAGGTAATGTATTTTTGTAAAAGTTAAAGGGTGAATCTCCAATTTTTATAATTATTCTTTTTAATATTAATAACCTTTAAATTCTAACTCTCAGGTTAAGACGGGGAAAGAAATGGCGCGACGTGCGAGAATCAAACTTACAAGCACAGACATTGACAAGCTTCAGGGTGTTTGCAGCGAGATAAAAGATATTTCTGAGAGAATAGG
>WJIV01000220.1 GCA_014730055.1 Candidatus Bathyarchaeota archaeon | reverse complement strand
GGAAGAAGAATGGATCTCCTCTAGAAAACATTCAGATCAGGATAGGCGGCCCAAGAGAGATAGATGTGAAACGATGTCCTTTAGGGGATTTGCGTTGTGTCAGAAGAGCTCTTGCTGTTTATATTAGTCAGAGAGATATGGCCCAGCTATTCATTAAGAGCATCGAAACTGATGATATCCGGGATGAAAATGGTGTACCATTCCAGATATTTTATGGTATAAGTAATAACCCACATGCTTTCTGGAGTATAGCCAATGCACGGGATATAATTGACTACAACCCGGAGGATAACAGTATGATACGATTCGGAGACGAGGTAAATAAGCATATAGAAGCAGCGAAAAGAAATGATTCCTGATATTTTTTAATCAATATCATTATTTGTTATTTCCTACGAAAAAAATTCACATATAGACCTCAAATAGACCAACATGTAGGCTTATTTACTCAGTTTACAGTTGTTAACTTCATGGTCAATCTAAGGGATATTGCCACCTCGTCAGCCCGTGGTACCTTGGTTCTCACAATTGGAAGGTTTGCTTCTATCCTAACTAGCGCCATTGGTATGATCCTTGTGGCGAGAATGCTATCTCCAGAGGAATATGGTCTCTACGCGTTATCCCTTGTTCTTCCGAGCGCTTTTATGCTGTTTAACGATTGGGGGATAAATCAAGGTCTGGTTAAATACATCGCTCAATATAGATCTGAGGAAAAGAATAGTAAAATTATTGGTCTGAGCATTTCGGGTTTATTGTTCAAGTTATTATTAGGTATCTCTTTGACAGCTTTACTTTTTATATTGGCTGGCTTTTTAGCTGTTAATTTTCAAGGGAGGCCTGAACTAGGAGGGTATATTAGGCTAATTTCTATTTTGATACTATTTCAGACCCTGCGCGGTGCAGGCTTCTCTATTCTTCTAGGTTTAGAGGAGATGGAGGCAAGGGCAATTATGGATATAATTCAAGGTTTAGTTAAAGGCATAGTCTCCCCGGTTCTGGTTTGGCGTGGTTTGGGTATCTCGGGGGTATTGATAGGGCATCTGATTAGCTACGTTGCCTCGTCGATTTATGGATTATTAATTTTACCGAGTTTTTTCTCTAGATATGGTTATTTTGAGTCGGACAACGTGGAATTTAAGGGAAATATATTCCAACTTGTAAGTTACGGCTTTCCATTATTTCTTGGTGGTTTTTTTGGTGGTGCAGTAAACTGGTTTAGAGGGCTATTAATGTCATGGTACATAGCAGACGTATTAATTGGAAATTTCAGTGTAGCGTCAAGGTTCACATCACTCATTAGTGTATTTACCTCATCTATTGGTAGTACGCTATTTCCCACTTTTTCCCGATTTACTTTCAAGGAGGAGGAAAAAAAACTTAAAGAAGCGTATAAAGCTTCAGTTAGCTATTCCTCGATTTTCGTGGTACCCATCGTTATTTTTGTATTTTTTTTCTCTGAACATGCGATTAGGATATTATTCTCTGATAAGTATGAATTAGCTCCGCTTCTACTAAGAATATTACTACTTCCAGTCTTACTGGTTGGATTTGGTTCACTTTCCAACATTAATCTTCTCAACAGTCAGGGATATACTAAGACTACATTGAGGATCTCAGTCTTAAGATCCTTGGCTCTTGCAATTTCCTCAGCTATACTAGTATTTTATTTTGGTATAATTGGTTACGCTGTCAGTCTTGTACTATCTAGCTTCATTAGTGTTTTTTTCAGTCTTTTTTTGCTCGATAAGACTCATGACATTATTCCAAATCTTAAGCACTCTCTCAAAGTATATATGGGATCTATTTTTTCTGTTGGAACAGCTGCTCTTGTTAGTAGTTTTATAGAAAACGAGTTTAAATCCTTATTTCTTGGAGGCACGGTCTTCCTCCTATTATATTTCTTAATTTCCCCTCTTATTGGTATTCTCACTCTTAGAGATATCAATATTCTACAAACTATGTTTAATGAATTTCCGTTATTTTATCCAATTGTAAACTTTCTGCTAGAAATAGAGGAAAAACTAGTAAATTTAACTTTGAATTGATCCATTATAGTATAAAAAAGGTATCATAAAAAAGGGGGACCCATAATGTTTATTGCTTCTTACCCGTATAAAATTCTGCAAGTTTCCTTGCTTTATCCAGAGGGACTTCGATACCTGGATCCCGTTTATATTTTCTACCTCTTAGACGTTTTTTGTGATCTTCTTTTGCTTCTTTGACAAGGTCTGGGTTTTCGATAAGATCTATTACTGATGCTGCCATGGTCTTGGCTGAAAATATTAGGCTCTTATGTCCGATACTTGTCCCGCTACATGCTGTGAACTGCCAGCTATGCCCTGGGGCTCCATTAATATTGCATGCCGTTCTAAACTCCATAGTTGGTGTTATCCAGCTTACGTCTGCTACATCGGTGCTTCCGGGGCTTGTTGTCCCCTCATCCCATGCATCGAAGATGTTGGTCACTATGTCTTTATCGACGTATTCCTCCCAGTCTGGTACCTTGTTTTTCCTCAGGCCAGTCACTCGGTCCTCCTTAGGAAATGTTTCCGCAATTTTCGATGCAAACTCGTAGTCTTTATCTGTATATTCTGGTGCACCTACTTTCCTCATATTGGCAGTCACAATCTCACTCAGTACTTTATTCGGTATCTTATGGTATCCTCCGTAACCCATCTCTGCATCAAGCTTTGTATCTGTCATCAAAGCTGCTCCTTCTGCTATTTTCAAGACCCTTTCCTTAATAGGTTCAAGAAGATCCTGTTCAGGTGCACGAAGATAATAGTGGCTACGTGCATAATCAGGAACAACGTTAGGCTGTCCTCCCCCTTCCTCAATAACGTAATGAATACGAGCCTCAGGAATCAAGTGCTCCCTTAAAAAATTCACACCCACGTTCATCAATTCAACTGCATCAAGTGCGCTCCTTCCCTGCTCCGGGCTACCTGCAGCATGACTTGTCTTCCCGTGGAAATGAAATCTACAACCACTGATTACGTTGCTACTTGCCAGCGTTGCTACGTTCAAGCTTGATGGATGGTGGCTTAAAGCGGCGTCAACATCCTGGAAATGCCCTTTATTGACCATAATCCTTTTCCCACTGAAGTTTTCCTCCGCTGGTGTCCCATAGAAGCGGATAGTTCCTTGCTTTCCAGAAACCTCCAAAGCTTTACTAACTGCAATTGCTGCGGCAAGGGCGGTTGTTCCATGGATGTTATGTCCACATCCGTGCCCCATTCCTCCCTTTACTAGAGGCTCTCTGTATGGTACGCGCTTATTACTCAGATTTGGAAGAGCATCATACTCTCCCATGACTGCGATTATTGGTTTCCCTTTTCCCTTTTCGGCTAGTATAGCAGTAGGCATACCTGCAACCCCTTTTTGTACCTCAAAGCCATGCTTTTCTAATGTCTCTGCAAGAATTTTACTTGACTTCACTTCACACAGACCATATTCAGCGTACTCCCAGATCTTATCACTTACATCTATCAAAGTATCCCTGTTTT
>WJIV01000219.1 GCA_014730055.1 Candidatus Bathyarchaeota archaeon | reverse complement strand
TAACCGATCAGTGTAACCTCCGGTGCAGTCACTGTTTCTCACACACTGGGGAAGCGAAGGGAGAATTATCCCTCGACGATGTTAAGCTGATCTTAGATCAATTAGAGGAACTGGGGGTCTTTGAGGTCAGATTAAATGGAGGTGAGCCCTTCTCTCACCCTGATATAAAGGGGATTCTAAGAGAATTATCAGAAAGAAGAATTAGACGAGTTATAATAACAAACGGTACCTTTCTCGACAGGGACTCCGTAGCGCTGCTGAAAAAATCCAGGACCATTCCCACTGTTTCCCTCGATGACTCCAACCCCGACGGACACGATGAATTCAGGGGCGTAAAAGGAGCCTTTGAAAGAACTATTAAGGGTATGAAACTGCTCAAGGAATCGGGAGTAATATTCGGGGTTAACACATGCATCCACAGGGGTAATATGAGACATCTAAAGGATATCGTTGACCTGGCGGCATCTTACGGGGCCTCCAAGATAGCATTTCTGGACCTGAAGATACTGGGAAAAATGAAGGATCATACAAACCTGGCTCTATCTCCCCGTGAGTACCGAAAATTGGCCAACCGCTTGAAATTACTTAAACATTTAACAACCAGAATTGAGGTTTCCACGGACGCTTATTTGAGCTGCTACCCTTTGAGGGAATCAATGGAGGAACTGAAAAAGGGATTCGTATCTTGCAGCGCAGGTAAGACCCGGATGAGCATAGGTAGCGATGGTGGCGTTTACCCCTGTAACACAGTTATATCCGATCCGGGATGGAAGATGGGCGAGATAAGAAAAGAAGGGTTATTAGATATTTGGTTCTCGGATAAGTGGTACCCTTTAAGGGGTGGTATAAAGTTCGAGCAACTAGAGAGCTGTCCAGATTGCAGTGATTCTGATGATTGTATCGATCTATACTGTAGATTGTACCCTTATGTATCAAAGGGTGATCTTTACGCCGTTAATCCATACTGTAAGAGGATTAGTTAAAATAGATAATTGGCCAGCAGGTTTAGAGCATAGTCCCTCTTCTTATACAACAATACCACCGCAGGTATAGCAAAGATTAGCAGAAGGAGCACATGTGGCGGGATTGCCTTAAGGACATCAAAGGGCAAAAGCTCCCCCCCAACGGCTTCAGGGATCCTATCCATGGGTATCCCGTTAGGAACTGTACCACTCTCGGTTGGTCCATTTTTTAGGTTAAAGGCCTCAACTTGTATGACCATCTCTATCAAATATCATGACATCTATGTAGTATATAGAAATTCCGAGCGAATTAACTTCCCTGACTAAGGATACACTTAGACTGGAAAGTATTTTATTCGAATTATAGTAAAATTTGCCATCCGTTTGAAAAATTCCCATAGGGAAAGCTGCCCAATTTTCACACGACTGGTGAGTGATACCAATATCAACTATAAATACCCGGTTAATATCAATGATTCCCATTTTCTAGTTAACTAAGATGACTTATTACCCCCCCAGATAACTCCATAAGTGCAATTAGGTAGATATGGATATGAGAGAAACGATGATAGTGCCCGCAATAATCGCACAGGATCAGGGAGAGTTGGATGAACTTCTATCCCTGCTTAAAGACAGGGTGCACAAAGTTATGCTGGACTACATGGATGGAAGATTTGTTCAGCAAAGATCCCTTGACTTCGATCCCCTCCTACCAAGCTGCTTCAACTACGAGGCACACCTTATGGTCATGAAACCCTTGAAGTTCCTCGAATCTCTACCTGAAAAAGTATATAAAATCATTTTCCACGTAGAGGCAACCCAAGACATCGAAGAGACGATAGATACTGCCAGGGACAAGAATCTTAGAATAATGATAGCACTGAACCCAGAGACACCGCTGGACAATATCAGCCATTACCTCGACGAGGTGGATGGTGTCCTAGTTATGACGGTCGAGCCGGGAAAATACGGCTCCGAGTTCAAGCCAAACTCCCTGGAAAAGGTGAGAAAGCTTAGGGCTCTCAGAAAAGAACTCAACATTGAGGTTGATGGAGGCATGAACCCCGTCAACGTCAGGGCTGCATGGGAGGCAGGGGCCAATTCATTCGCGGTCGGATCATATATTTTCCGGAGCGGGGACATAAGTCAGGCAATAAAAGAGCTCGAACAATCTATCTCTCAGCAATAAGACCGTGTACTAGATAAAAAAAGAAATCATTATGCTTTAAAAAGATGGATTTTTAGCTGATGTATATTGCCATAGCTTGTAGAGGTTACTTTTTGTGTAGTAGCTGCCTTATTCTGAGTATTATTGACCCAAATAATGGCTTTTCCGGCTGATCTGTGTCAATGATATCTTCTTTATTGTAGGGGTACTTTATGTAGAAGAGGTACATTAGCGTCAATAAGAGGAAGGTGCATATGGACAGTATTTCCTCGAACTCTAACAGTAAAAGTGATGTATCATTCGTTTTACATACCTTCTGTCGAAGGGTTATCCATTTAGTAATTAAATTTTATGGCGTTTGTTCCCTATATTAAACCTAAAAAACCTAATAATCTCTATACTTCAATTACAAACCCAACTAAAGATTTACACTCATACTTACTTCTTAACCAATACCTTTCACTCTTATATCTGCAATACAGAAACCCCAACATAATAGGAAAAAAACCTTCAACACATGTGAGGAGTCAACTAACTCCGAACCTGAATAATTAGCATATAATCTATTATTGAGATAAAAGAGCAAACGAACAAACGAACAAACGACCCCCCCGGGGGGGGGAGGTGCTTTTAAGATATATAGCTCTAATTAAGAAAACAGTTTGTTGTGAATAAATCTTTAAACCGGTCGGTTAAAAATTAAAGAGTTATTTGAGCTTTTTTACAGCTTTCTCAAGGTTGTTTAGTGCTTTTTCCAGGAGTGCTTTTGGGCATGCAAGGTTGAAACGCATGAACATGGAACCACCGGTTCCGAATAATGTTCCTTCGTCAAGCCATAGCTTTGCGTCCTTTAGCATAAACTCCATGAGCTCCTCGTCGTTAATTTCTAGGTTACTACAGTCGACCCATGCAAGATAGGTTCCCTCAAGAGGATATACCTTGAAACCGGGTAGTCTCTCCTGGAAGAACTCCTCGAAGAACCTGAGGTTCTCACGTAGGTATTCCAGCAGTTCCTCAAGCCATGGCTCTCCGTGGTTATAAGCGGCGTCCTGTGCCACCATCCCGAAGATGTTGCTGTGTCCACTGCCCTTGGAGATCTGCGCCTTGAAGTCCGCCCTTAGCTTGGGATCTGGTATAATGGCGTTTCCGTTAGTTAGACCAGCTAGGTTGAAGGTCTTGCTTGGGGCCACAAGAGTGATGGTTCTACTGAGGGCGTCATCCGATACTATAGCTGTTGGCGTATGCTTTATATCTCCAAGTATTAGGTCGTTATGAATCTCGTCGCTGATGATGAGGATATTTTTCTTCTTACAGATCTCGGCGAGCTTCTCCAGCTCTTCACGCTTCCAGACCCTGCTAACTGGATTGTGAGGGCTGCAAAGAATAATCATCTTTGTCCTCTCATCGATCTTCTCCTCAAGGTCCTCAAAATCCATCTCATAATATCCATCCCTGTCTATCAGGGGGGTCTCAACCACCTGTCGACCTGTACCAAGGATCTGGTTCTTGAAGGGATAGTAAACCGGAGGCTGTATCACAACCTTATCCCCTGGATTCGAGTAAGCCTGGATTGCAATGCTGAAACCAGCGACTACACCCGGGGTCCAGAGTATCCAGTCCTGCTCTACTCCTTTCCAGCCATGCCTCTTGTCCATCCAGTTGATTAGCCCTGTAAAATAGCCATCTGGGTACGCTGTGTAACCATATATTGGGTGAGATGCCCTGTCTTTGAGTGCTTCAACTATCTCAGGAGCGACAGCGAAATCCATGTCTGCTACCCACAGAGGTATAAGGTCTTCATAGCCAGTTAACCTCTTCATCAATGTCCATTTCGCAGAGCTCCTAGATGTTCTATCGATTTTCTCGTCAAAGTCATAAACCAAACTTATCCCATGGACCACCACATGGGAGAATATATGTATACCGAGAAAACTACCTCAAAATAATTGACCTGATTGTTTGGGACATGGTCTATCTTCCCATATTACGTGAGATAGGACCAATGACTAAAGCTGTTGTATTGTTTACATAGATCTTATCAGATTGAGATTATACCCCTACTCTATGGTTAGAGTAATTGGCATATCGGGAAGCCCACGTGCAGGGGGTAATACAGAGATAATCGTTAGAAATGCTCTAGAAGCCGCTGAAACAATGGGGGCGGATACCGATATAATTCTACTATCAGAGAAGAAAATTGAGCCCTGTACAGCCTGTGGGGCCTGCTCCAACGGATCCTGTGTTATCAATGATGACTTTGATGAAGTATTCCAGAAGATAACACAGGCCGATGGACTGATCTTCGCAAGCCCAAGCTACTACGAATCAATGACTCCCCAAATGAAAGCACTGATCGATAGAACAGGAACCTTTAACGGTATGGCCCATGGAAGAACCAAGTTCGACGGTAAGGTGGCCGGTGCCATGAGTGTAGCAAGAAGGACAGGATTAGCGAACGTATGGACTCAATTACTACTCTTCATACTGAGCCAGAAGATGATAGTACCTGGAATCAAAAGCTACGCCAACGCGATAGCACAAGAAAAAGGAGAGGTGGTAAAGGACATAGAAGGCATGGAGTCATCATGGTCCCTAGGGATAGCAGTAACGAAACTTGCAAAAAAGCTGAAGTAAAAAACTTAACTAATATTTTCAGAATTATAACTTATTGGCTTTCAGTAATCCATCATGATTTATACGTGGGCAAGAAGAAGGAGAATTCCATCAAAAGATCTCAATATGCTTTTTTCCAAATAGTTTTACCTAGTTCAGGGTATTCTTTATCATGAAGAGTGATCTCAAGATAGTAATTACTGGTGCATCAAGTGGAATAGGCAGGGCGGTGGCCCTTAAGATGGCTGAGAATAATACATTTTTCTTAACTTCTCGGAGAGAGAGGGAGCTAGAGGAGGCTGCTGAAGAGGTAAGAAAACTAGATGGTACAGCGTATATTGGTGTGGGGGATATAAGGGATCCTGATCAAGTCAAAGCTCTCTCGGAGATGGCAATAAATAGGATGGGAGGTGTCGACGTACTAGTCGCAAACGCTGGGGTCGGCTATTTTGGCTTTCTTGAGGATATGACACTCGAGGAATATGATTCCCAGTTTGAGACCAATGTACGTGGTGTTTTTCTTTGGATAAAGAACCTACTTCCCCATATGAAAACACAGGGACATGGTCAGATAGTCG
>WJIV01000027.1 GCA_014730055.1 Candidatus Bathyarchaeota archaeon | reverse complement strand
GACAGATAAACAGGTATTCTACTCCGTCAGAATAGATGAAGAAGAAAAATAAGACTCGCTTCAACCCTGTAAATAAATATGTTTTCTTAAGCTCGGGTGTATTTTCGGTTATTCATTAATATTACAGTGGGTAGATATCCTAAGGAAGAAGTGCTTGATGATGTATGATTTCACTGATAAAGTTGCTGTTGTGACGGGGGCTTCTCGTAGTATCGGCCTTGCTATAGCCTTGGGGTTAGCAGAGGGTGGCTGTAAAGTGGTTGTTAATCATAGTAAGAGCCGGGAAGAGGCTGAGGAGGTGGTCCAGACTATTCATGAGATGGGTGGTGATGCTTTCTCCTTCCAGTGCGATGTATCTAGTAGAGAGGAGGTTGAGGCCATGTTCCAGACCGCGATAGATACCTACGGCAGGGTTGATATTCTGGTCAATAATGCTGGAATAGCCATAGGTGGCTCAATCCTTGATACTACTGACGAGGCATGGGATAGGCAGCTCGCCGTTAACCTGAAAGGGGTATTCCTCTGCACTCAGGTGGCTGCGCGGCACATGGTTGAGATGCGCTACGGGAAGATCGTGAATATCTCATCGAACTCCGGTTTCGGTATAGCAATGGATGGCGAGACAAGTTACGCGGTATCTAAGGCGGGAGTTATCCAGCTGACGAAGAGCTCTTCCTATGACCTGGGACCTTATGGTATCAACGTGAACTGTGTCGCACCTGGTGCTGTGGATACCGTGATGCTAAGGGGAGGCCGCACAGATGAGGAGTACGAGGAGAAGCTCCGGGGAAGGAGGGAAAGAGCATCCCTTGGAATAGTCGGCAAGCCGGAGGATATCGCAAACGCGGTTCTATTCTTCGCCAGTGATAAATCACGTTACATAACGGGTAAGACGCTACTGGTTGACGGTGGACGCCGAGACTTCCTCTAATAAAGCCAGCAAGATATCCAGCTTATTTACTCATATAATATTGTCTTTTTTCCTCTGGTAGTTTCTCTATTGCATACCTTAACATGGTCCTAGGCATTTTTCCGATGTTTTCCTCTAGGAAGTCCTCGAGGACCTGCTGGTCACTCTTACCTACCTCTCGTAGCACCCATCCAACTGCTTTATGGATAAGGTCATGCTCATCGTCCAATAGTATTTTTGCCAGTGCAATGCTGTCATCTAGCTCTTGTCTTTTTATAAAGGCAAATGTTGCGATTATCGAGATACGTCTCTCCCAGAGGTTACATGACCCTGCTAGCTCGTAAAGGCTGTCCCTTGGTTTCTCGACCAGATACTCTCCGAGGATCTTTGGGGCGCTACTGTCTACGAGATCCCAGTTATTGATGTAATCCAGGTTATCCAGATACGTTTCAACTATTTTTCGTCTTGCTTCTTGGTCTCCCTTGTTGAACTGGTAGGTGAGTATGAATATCGCAGTTAGTCTATGCTCATGTATGGGGCTACTGAGAAGCTCTACTACCTGTACCCGTGGGATGTCCTGGTATCTTTTCGCTAGCTTTCGCTGGTCCGGTACCCTGACCCCCAGGAACTTGTCACCTTCACCGTATTCTCCTCTTCCTGTCTTGAAGAATCCCTGAAGCCTCTCCGCATACACCTTATCTGATCTATTTCTTAGCTCTTCTTTCAACCCCGAAAGCTTATCACTCACGAAAATAACTAACGTTTTGATTCTTTAAGAAGAGTTCGTATACACTATTCCTTAATATTATGCATAAATGCTTTTTAATGCATGTTAACAAACACCATATTATAACAAGATGTTTTATATACAGATTAGAAGGTGTATTGTTGATTCATTACGAAATCAAGTAGAATATTGAAAATAGTAGCAGTCATCCTCCTAGTGAGCTTCCTTACACCAAGCATCTCGGCTAAAAAAGATACAATAAAGCTGAGAACCATCTCCGCAGGAACTGTAAACGATACAAACGTAGCTCGTTTGCCCTCATAATGGAAAACGCTTTAACGTTCAATGTTTTATGGAATTGTGTTGAACTGTTATGGATAATGATCAGGTAATTGGTTACGTTCTTCTGTTAGGGAGTATCGCAGGGATATTGATTTATGGTTGGCTTCTCTTCATGAGTCCGCCCGGCTGGGCTTGGCTGACAATACAGTTATCAGCCCTCGTCGCGGTTGGCGGTATCCTGCTTATCGTTGCTTGGATTGGTTACACCATGGCTACGACCCCGCCCCCTGTGCCTATGGAGGATATGGATTTTGACTTCGACGAGGACTTTGACTTTGATGAGGAGTTTGAGGACCTTGATGAGGAGGCCTCAAACGAAGATACCTCAGATGAGGATTTAGAGGCCGAGTAGGACTTACAGGATTGCTTTATTTCTTGCGTGTATATAGCCAGCGAGAGCAGTAAACCGGAGTGTTGAGAAGGAGTAGAGTATCATAAGCCACAATGGTAGTTTTACTACGTTATAGTACATCATGCCTCGTTGAAAATTTCGTTCTCTATCCTCTGAGGGGCGAAGATGTAAAGATTTTGTGTTACTGACCGCGCTATAGTGCTTTTTCATGATTGATAATCTAAGATGTGTGTCCTCTGAGCTCGATATTTTCCTGAGAGAGTCCATTTTCTCCGTTTCTAACCATGCTTTTTTCTTAAAGGCGTAGAGGCCGGCATATCCAGAGAAGGCTGTGAGATTGGAAATTAACCGGATTAATAGGGTTTGCAGGGTGAATGGATAATCATAGAATTTGAATCCGAGTAGGGCTATTTCCGGGTCCTCCAGTTTACTGATCTCTTCTGATATCTTTTTATCAAGCACAATATCAGCGTCGGTTGTCAGTATTATATCGTTCCGAGCTTTTCTGAAACCTTTTCTACGTAGGTATGCGATCCTTTGCTTCCATCCATGGTGAGGTGTATTTATGGTTATTATCTTTGTACTGTCCTCTTTGTTAAAATGTTCCGTGATTTTTTCTGCTATTTCCCTGCTTCTGTCGGTGCACCTGTCCAGGAGGATTATTACCTCGTCAGGCTCAGTCCTGTATATTGATGGCAAGCTTAGGGGTAGCATATCTGCCTCATTATGAACAGGCATAACAACAGTGAACAGCAAGTCGATACAATTAAAATTTGAAGAGATATAAGTTTTAAATCAAAACTAGACCTGGTTTTTGTATTCTGTGATCAGGGTTTCCATGAGTTCAAAGAGGACTGGCTTAGATTTTTCTTCCCAAGTCCTCCTCATAGGGGTCGGCGCCTTTCCATCAAGGGCCTCCATTATGCCCTGTACCAGTTCTGACTCCTTAACAAGTTTATACTGATCGGAATCCGCTATGCCACATGCCACGATTGGTTTTTTGTAAAACATGTACTCAGAGAGCTTCTGCAACCCTTCCTCGTTATAATATTTTGAGTACCTCGACTCGTGCCTTGGAACTATGCAGACATCTGATGCTTCTATGAATAAGGGTATTCTCTCCCTTTTCTGCCAGCCATAAAACCTCACTTTACTTTTGTTTCCCAGGGCTTTCTCAAGAGCGGGTAGAAGAGGTCCATCTCCAACTATCCATATAGAGATATTTCTCTCATGTTTCACCAATTCATTTGCTATCCTGGGTAATATGTCTGCACCCTCTACGGTGCTCAGTCTACCAATGAAAAGCACTATCTTGTCACCAGCTGGGTTTTCTTTTTCTATGAATTTTTTTGCTTGTTTGCTAGCAGCTATGAAACTGGTTTGAGGGTAGTTGGGGATAATGAAAACTGGTTTCTTGATCGTGGTCCTTTCTTTAAGTTTGCTAGTTGTGAGAGTTATGTATTTAGCGTTTCTTAAAGCGAGCTTCTCCATTCTCCTGGATATTTCTGTCAGCAGGCCCTCGCCGAATTCTCTCTTGATCTCCACGGGCCACGGGGACCTGTATTCAAGGATATACGGCTTCCTTCTTAGAATAAATGGTAGAACGAGTATGTCGGGGCAGTTGGCAACCCAGTAGAGGGGCTCATCTGTTAGGGATAGTTGTAGTAGCATGGCTG
>WJIV01000218.1 GCA_014730055.1 Candidatus Bathyarchaeota archaeon | reverse complement strand
CGGTAAAAGAGATGGTTACTAAACTAATATAGACTATATAGCATAGCAACCTTTTACTTACATTTCCCTAAAACATGTCATTCTATACCTGAACGGTAGCCCTTATAGGATTAACATGTCGCATTAACTAGGGGATCATCTACAATTTCTAACCGTTCAGGTAAAAACTTGAAAAAAACAACAGCGCATAGTCACATACCGAGAAACCTTCTCCAGACTAGAATATTCCCACCTGAAAATAGGTTAAACCCAAAGTGAAATGATAACATTACTACGACCCAAAGAAACTACCACCAATTACCAACATATAGAACCCTACCTTTCCTTTTGTTACAGTCAACAATTATCAGTTCCTGGCTCTATCTGTTAATTCGTTAATGGGCTGTTCTCCGGAAAGTGACATAGCTATATAAGCAATTGAGTGCTCCTCTTAACTAGGCTGAACAAGCTATGAAAAAGGTTCTTGTAGTTGACGATGAACCTGACATACTAGATCTAACAAGAATGTTCCTTGAAAACGAGGGATACAAGGTTTTTACAGCAGGTAACTCGGAGGAAGCGTTGAAAATAGTTGAGAATATGATTCCTGATATTATCTTGCTTGATATAGTAATGAGCGGTTTTGATGGATTAGAGACATGTGAAATATTGAAATCTAACCCTATTACCGGGGATATTCCAGTGATAATGTTCTCTGCTCTAGGCAGAGAGGAAGATAAAGCAAAGTCCCGGGAGGCTGGTGCTTGTGATTATATAATAAAGCCATTCAGCAAGGAAACATTACTGAAAAAGATCAAAGCCCACCTGGGATAGACACATAAATCTTCTCATGTACTAAGCATATAATAATTCACAAAATGATGAAACTACTCTATTACCTGCAAATCTAGTAATCTTACCAACACTTCAAGGTTTATATCATCTCGAATCCTTTAACCGTAATGTTATAGACAATGTATTTTCCTTCTTCAACTTCTCCCACATGACCCTTGGCCAGGAGATCATTTATCCTGTTTCTTTATAGGTACAGGTGTACATTATCCGAGTAGGTCCTTTCTTTCAAGATACACGCCCAAGTAGTCACGTACTCCTCAAAAAAAGATGGGAAACCAGACCGAGAAGGTCAAGGAGAACCAATCCATAGTTTCCCATCTAATCCTAAACACTATTCTATATCTAAAACCCTTATGGAGAAAATTAGCCTATTCATAATACAGGAAAAATTGATCTATTTCAACTATAGATCACCGATCAACAAAATCTAGCTAACAGCTAGTGAAAACTCCTCGTCGATCCTCTCATGCACGTCTATAAACTCTTTACCTTTATCCGTAATACAGTAAAACCTTCTTTTACCACTCTCAGAGACCTTCTCCTCAAGCAACTGCCTAAAAACAAGAAAATCAAGATACTTAACCAGAAGACTCCAAGATAATCGCGCCTCATACCTAATTCTAGTCGGCTTATCAACACCACTCTCTACCTTCTTTAAAACAGAGTACATTATCTCATGCTTTGAACGATTTCTAAGACTAGAAATACCTTACACTTCCAGTGGCCACTAACCTATACCAGCACACCACTTCATCATACACGCTAAATGGTAAAAGCGGAAGGTCCACAAGGCACTACAAAGCACTACAACGTAACTTTTTGAATACACTTTATATTACGTAATTACTTTAATTATTTGTGGAAAGTATTATCAAGCTTCATACGGAGTCACAGTCCACTGTATCACGATCCTTCAGGATAGGGGAAGAGTGGGATAAAATCCTTCAAGAAGACGCTGAAGCACAAGGAACAAGCGTAAACGCCTTACTCAATAATATACTTAAAAAATATAGCCTAACAAGAGTAACAACAACATACAATGACATACTACTACCACCAGAGTTATTTCAACCAATAATAGCGCTTTGCTCCGAAGGGAAGATAATCGAGATAGGGAAAAACTATGGAGCATCCTCAAAGGACATGTTTATGAGATGGGGGTTCCCGTCAAGCTACTCTTCCATCGTTTGGGTTATAGAGCACCTGTTTCAGGAGGTTTTCCAGTGGTATATCTGTGCATACCACGTACAAGGAGGTAGAGAGATATTCCATCTAAGCCATAGCTACGGAGAGAACTGGAGTATATTCCTCTCAAACTATTTCTCCGCTCTGATAGACACTATATTAGACATTAAGATAGATGTTGAAGTATCAGATAACTATGCAACGTTGATTATCAAAAAGTAGCATGTAAATTGGTGCTAATTGATAATGGTTGCATGCATGCTGTGGTTCACTTAATTGTGTGTATGGTCTTTGGATTGTTCAAGGAATCTTTCTTCAATCGCATTATTTAAAATAATACAATATTCTCTTAACTCCTTTCTCTCCGAAATATCTTCAACATTCAAAACAAACCCAGTTGGCTCATCAGCCTCATCACGCATGACACTCCCAGATACTATAGCTTCAAACTTAGTTCCCTCTTTATTTTTAAGCTCATACTCATAAAACCTCAAAGTTCCCGAATTTATCCGGTCAACCCAGTTCTCAAGGGCTTTTTTACGATCCTTCTCTGAGACAAATTCAAAACAGTTAAGCCCAAGGACATCCTCAACATCTTTGAACCCAAACATATTCAAAGCGGCATCATTACAATTAGAAACATATCCCTCGATATCAGTTACAACAATGGCGTGAGGTGAGACCCTTAGAACGTTCCTGATTCTCTCCAGCGAGCTTTCCAGTTCTCTCATTAGTTTCTTTTCTTTTGTGGCATCCTTGAACACTGCGGCTACGTGGTCTTTTTCTGGAGAGAACAAGGATATCCAGAAGTGTTTATTGATAGACGGGAAATATTTTTCTAATATTATTGATTCCCCGGTCTCCGCCACGTTGATATATTCCTCATAGACGAGTGCATTATCACTGTATAGCTTTGATCTAAGTTTACCTATTGCTTCTTCTCTGCTCATACCTATAATACGCTCGAAGCTGGGATTCACATCCAGTAACTTACTGTCGACTGGTTCTCCATTTTCGTTATATACTACCCTGTAGAGGGCGACGCCCTCGTTCATGTTATTTATCAGTAGCCTGTACTTTCTCTCACTTTTCCTGAGATTCTTCTGGCCTCTATCTTTTTCCACTACAGATCTTATTCTTTGAACCAGGACTCGATAATGGGCTGGCTCCAACTCTTTTCTAATATAATCGTTTATACACGCCTGGAAGGCTTCTTCTGCGATTTCTTCACATCCTTTTCCTGTGTAGATTATTATGGGTACGTTGCATATGTCCCGGATGTCTTTTGCTAGCTCTACTCCATTTGCGCCTGGCATGTCATAGTCCGTGATAATTAGATCATATTTCATGCAGCTGGAAATGATTTCATCAAAGTTAGAGATGTTGGTGATCTTGATTTTCGGGTCAAATGTTTCTATCATTAATTTGGATAGGGCTAGCAGGGATTTGTTATCGTCGATGTGAAGAACCTTGATCTCTTCATTATCCGTTTTATCCATTATATAAGAATCATATGAGCCGGCTGTTACTTGGAGCTCAGGGGACACTGTCTTTCCCTTTTGTTAGGATGTTTGATGGATATAGAGTTTATAGAATAGAGTTTAGTATAAATTAGATCTATTTCTGATTTATGTGTATGGCAGATGAATAGAGATCCCCTGAAGGGGTGATTTTTAGGCCTATATTAATTACGTATTCTCGTTACTTTGGCTTAAATACCTGTAAAACATACCCTTCCTTGCCTGAACGGTAGCCCTTGAATTAACATGTCGCATTAACTAGGGGAGATCATCAACTTTTTTCTGCCGTTCAGGTAAAAACTACAATCTATGGAAGGTTTTTATCCTTCTCGTATTTTGTATAAGTGGTCGGGTAGGATTCCACATTTAGGTAGACCGTTATAAACATACTACCCGACCATAGAACCGCTACCCTCTTAGTAATGGCTTTAACCTGGATAATTATCTGTGATTAAATTTACTCTAAAACATTTTATAATACGAGGAACCGGTTCACGAATTTCAGTAATGGTCTGATTTGATAAGAGTTAATTATCGTTAGAGTAATTGTAGTTCATGTTCTGGCTTAACGCTGATAAGGCTACTAATATCTACAAGCTTCATGAGGAGTCATGTGTCTACGCGGTACCTAAGGAGACTGAGTATAAAGGCATAGAGGAAATGCGGAGGGATGGTGGCTGGTTTAAATTCGAGACGTATGACGAAGCATATCGATATTATAGAAGGACTAGACCAAACGCGATATGGCAACCATGTAGGGTATGCAATCCAAAAAAATAGTTTTGCATCGAAAATCTTTGCTAGAATGCTCCAATATTTTTTAGGATGTGGACTATAAGCGTGAGGTACATTAGAAAAGTTAAAGCTATATGAAATCTTCTGTTGAGATGTGGTGCTCTCGATAGACGCTCATGATCGGGAAACAATTGATACCTGTACAGGAACCCCGTGATTACCAGGAAAACAACTATGATATAAAGAGATATCCCAGTACCTAGATCAGGGTAAAACTGCGCAGGTCTGCCTAGTTGTTGGGCATTATGGAGGGAAACCATCATGAAGGCAAGTAAATTTCCATAGGTGTGGAGTTTTATTAGGGGCTTTACGAGTCTTGGGTTTCTTCTTTTAAGGATGTAGTAGATTGGGTTATAAACAGCGAAGTATAACGAGCCTATCCAGACTAATAAGTGGCCGAAATAGAAACCTCCTATTTGGAATCTAAGGTTTATCCACCGGTTAAAAACAGCCACCGAGAGTATTATTGTTAAAACTATCAATAGCAAAGAAAAGTAAAGGCTATTATCTCTTGAATTATTACTACGAAACAATCTCATACCGTATGAAAGTTAGGGACACCTAAAAACATTGGTAATTTACCCATATTTATATGTGGTAGACAGGTATAAAACAAGGTCACATGCTCTATTCTTGTTAATTGGAGCACAGTCTTGCATAGGTATTATTTCTTTACAGACTCCGGTTCAAGTAGGGTTCCCCTCTTTTTGGCCAGTATTTTGCCTATTTCTCGCTAGTTTTTTATATATTTTTAGATGCTAATAATGAGTCGATTGCAGTTTGAGTGATATAGTTCATGTTACGCGGACTATTCGTCTTGACTCAAGGCTTAATGTTCTGAGGGGTGAGGCGGAAAAACGGGGAGTCAACGTTAATAATATTGTTACCGTTACAGATATCTACGTTTACGCTTAATTTACTATATGTATAATTGTTTAGATGCTGAAAAAGTTAGATACAGGCTATTCCCAGGCCTTTGGTAGATAATCAACCAGCAATCTAATCAATAATTTATGTCTCAATTCACCTGATTCAGGTTAAACATCATTTTTTATCCGAACCCAACCCCAACCAAAGATAACTCCCCTAAACCCTCCCCCCTTATATACAAGTTATATTGCTATTCTACCTTAGGTTTCTCTCTATCGGGGTCTTCAGTGCAATCAGTGTCCGTGTACGGTTCACGCTATCAATAGCATTCAACTCACCCAGCAAACCAACAAGGCTCTCCGTATCCCGGGACACCACCTTAACAAGAACATCTTCCTCACCATTCGTGAAATGAGCCTCAAGCACCTCAGGGACATTTTCCAACTCTACGAATACATCCTCCTGGCAACACTTTGAGTCATCCATACGCAGCCCAATAAACGCAGTTAACCCATATCCCAATTTCTTATAGTCAACTATTGTTGAGAATCCTTTGATGACTCCTTCTTCCTTTAACTTGTTTATCCGTTCCCGGATAGCGGGACTGGAAAGACCCACCTCCTCTGAAATACTTGCTAACGTTGTCCTGGAATCCTCAACAAGCATCCCCAGTATGGTGTTATCTACCTTATCCAGCTTTTCGGAGCGAAACTTCATAATATTAACCCCACCAATCAACCCACACTGATGTACTTTATATTATTAAGTCAGATAAGGTTATTGGTTTATTTTCTTATCAAGAACCGTTATATTTCCTTATTATCCAGAAAGGTTGGTGAACGTGTATGAGTGCAAAGAGTAAACCAGATACAAGCTGTGGTTGTGAAGAGGGCAAGGACGAGAATCCAGTATCAGACTGTGGCTGTGCAGAGGAAGAGAAAACAAAACTAGAAGAATGTTGCTAATCGAAGTAAACGAAACCTCAACATTAAATTCATGATATTTTTCCCGCAAACCAACCTCTTTTTTATCGATGATTTTATCTTCACTTTCACGCTGCGTCTAAGTATAAATCAAATCGGTGCCTTTACTTCATCAGGGAATCCTTTGTATATGATAACACCAAGTTGTTTGAATAGATCCAAAGGATTAAAAACCGACCACCCTTCCACTACTTTCCCGCCATCTATACGATAATGAGGAACAGCTGCCATTACATACTTCTTTCCAGTAGGAGCAACTCCACGATATTCACCTGTATGTGTTCCTGTGATTTTGACCTTAATCCATACCGTTTCCACATCAGCAATAATATCCTCAACTGTCCGATGAACATCTGGAAAACCAGTGTATTGCCTTCTTAATATTTGCTTAAGATCCTCCCGACTTCCTACCTTTAGTTGATGATTTACGTATTCTGGTATTACTAGTTCATCCAGTGATCCCATGTCTTGCTCGTTTACAGCCTTCATCAACTTGAGACCAATTTTTTTATTCTCCTCTATTCCCATTTTATTCTCAATTAATGATGATAAAAAGAGGGGTAATAAAGTTAACACAATTTATTTACCGCTCTAATTGACCGATATTTTATTCACGCTTCTCTATTTCACTAATTATGAAGTGGGAAGATGAACTGGAAAAAGGTCAGAGACACGTATCCTAGAAGTATGGTATAGATGATTTATCCCTTATATCCGTAAAAACCCTATCACTGCACGCATAAAACAAATACTTCAGGATTACGGACTGGAACCTCGGTCTATTAAAAGGGTAGTCTCTAAAGAAATTTTAACATGAATGCCTGCTACAGGTTAATTATCAACTCTCTCTGGTAACGCTCCTATCTGTTGCATCCAGCTCAAACGGTCAGGAAAATTCCACCACTCAGCAATCTTACCTTGCTCGATCTTTGCAAACCCAATAACTGATACGACAATCTCCTTTCCAGATGCTGGAACACCCATAAACTCACCAGTATGTACAGTCCTAACATAACCTCGAAAAGCGACCCTATCACCCTCAGCAATTAAATCCTCCACAACCGTCTCAGTTTCAGAAAAACTAGAATAAAAGCTCTCTTGATAATCTTCAAATGCTTTCAGGTCATAAGGTTGCGCACCAGAGATATGAGCTACAAAATCTTCTGTGACCATATCCACAGGGGTTCCCCCAATAGTGTTAGCTCTCTCAAAAAAACTTCGTACAAGATTCTTATTTCTCTCTAACAATAAATCACCATCATTCAGTAACATCAACTAAGATACCTGCATATATAATTCCAGTAGCAAAGATGCACCTCAGTGAAGTTAAATACATATTACCTGTGCCTTTAATTGTAAAACCTGTACGAGACATGAACCTTATGCGAATCGTAATAACAGGATACGTATACAATGGTATATATCATGGACTTAATTCGGGTGCGCTTTATATACAGCCATTCTTTTAGTTAAATACAAAGATTATGTTTTAATATGGTTTGAAGATAAAGTCTTTCTAAGATTTAATCTATGTAAAAAAAGAAAGTTTGATACATTATGAAAGGATATGTTGTGACTAATTTTACAGTTAATGACCCCGGGAAGTTTAAAAAATATTTATCACTGGTAGGTGAAACTATTGACAAGTACAACGGTAAATTCCTTGTGCGAGGTCCAATAGAAAATGTACTCGAAGGAGAGCCCTTTAAATTTCTGGCTATAGTTGAATTCAATTCAACCAGAGAAGCGGAAACATGGTTTAACTCCGAAGAGTATCAAGAGATAATTGATATGAGGATTTCTTCATCGGAAGGCTGGTTTGTTATTACTGAAGAATTCTCACCAACGAAATGATATTCCCTTTTTTATTATTTTCTCCATTAAACTCCTCTTGGTAAAGCGTGAACAGTGTAGTAATTTTTATGTTAAGGTTTAAAACGGATGTATCTCTTCGCTTATATAGTATTAAAGTTAGGTGAAAAAAATGCCATTATATGTTATGTTAGGGAATTTTACACAGAAGAGAATTGAGACCATAAAGGACTTGCCTCATGGGATAAGTGAGAGTAAAGAAGTTTTTGAGTCATTTGGTGTAGAAGTCAAGGAACTCATCTTTACTATGGGTAGATACGATGTTGTAGCCATCGGGGAGGCTCCTGACGAGGAGGCTATGAGTAAGGCTCTTCTCAGTTGGGGTTCTAGAGGTCTTCTAAGAACTGAAACTCTTACAGGGTTCACGCCTGAGCAAATGGTTGAAATGGTAAAACAGATCTGATTCTTTCTTTTTTATTCTATACAATTTGTTTTTACTTGGCAAACGGCTATCCGCCCACCACCATAGGGGGCATATTGACTTTCACTGGTTTCCTTTGATCCATATACATCGGTAACCCGCTGAGACTGGTCCATTTTT
>WJIV01000003.1 GCA_014730055.1 Candidatus Bathyarchaeota archaeon | reverse complement strand
GAAGGAGAGGTATCATACTTAGATGAATGCGAGTACATCCTAACAGGGCCTATGAGTAGAGGAGCAATACGTAATCTTGGTTTGACAGCAGTAATTAGCTTCGGAGATAATAATCATGTAATAATCACTCCTACATTACATCAAGTTCTAGATGATGCCATTTTCCCTGCTTTAGGTCTAGATCTAGATAACTTGGATATTGTAGCTATAAAGTCGAGGGTACACTTTAGAGCTTATTATAATGAGAGAGCTGGAAGTATTGTGGTTGTTGATGCCCCAGGGCTCGGACCAGCAGACCTCTCACAACACGACTATAGGAATATACCTGAGGGTATTTACCCCCTCAATGACTCTTAGAAAAAGGCTAACCCAAGACCTAAGAAGCCAAGTAGTATGATTACCACCCACATCAAAACAGTAGCGATAATGGAAATTATTATTGCGTTTCCCCAACCTGTATCAAAGTATTCCTTCACTAAATACAGATAGGCGATTAACTGTGCAAGTCCACCAATGGGACCTCCCGCTACAGAGCTAATTAAGATGTTAATCACGGCTCCAAGTATACCTATCACTATTGCCTCTCTAAACAAGGCTTTTTTTCCACCAACTATCCACTTACCAGCCAACCATAGGAAAGGTGCCTGAACTAAACTACCCACAACTATACTAATTAATAATAAAAATGCATTTGCCATTTATCTTCTAGAAATAAAATGTATACTATAAAATATAGTTTACTTATTTAAATAAAAATAATTAAGCAATAACTAGTCAACTAGAGTTTTTGACAGATTTTCTAATAAAAGATCAATCTCTTCTTTAGTATTGAAGAAATGACAGCTAACCCTAATACCACCTACACCCGCAGCATATCTATGAGCGATTATAGTATTTTCATTTAGTAATTTATCGTAAATTTTCTGATTCAATTTAAAATTACCTGCATTGAATGTTACCAAGCTAGCTCTCTTATCTTCCTCGTATGGTGTATTGATTTTTACTTGAAGATCCTTCAACCCATCGATGAGTCTCTGGCTGAGAAAGGTTGTTCTTTTTTCAATGGCATTAGAACCAATCTTGTTGAAGTATTTCAGCGCTGCGTTGAATCCCCATGTTGATCCTTCTGATACAGTCCCTCGGTTAAACTTTCTAGCGTCATTATATAGTGGATATTTGTAACTCGAAATATTATCGTGATCTGGTTTCTCCCATGGTGCGCCTTCTTTGAAGGCTTCCTCTACGTTCCCATAAAATCGATAAACTGGTTCAAATTCGTCCTGAATTTCTTTTTTAATATAGAATATTCCGGACATTGCGGGGCAGCACAACCACTTCTCACTTCCAACAACGAAGAAATCTACCTTCTCTGCACGTACGTCGACATCTACTGAACCTACAGCTTGATAGGCGTCATTGATAATATAGGCACCATGATCATGAGCGATTTCTGATACAGATTTCATATCATACCTTAAACCACTTGTCCATTCTACTTCACTGATGCATACGGCTTTTGTTTTTTCATCTATGGTTTTCTCAAAGTCCTCGATTTTTATTATTCCCTCTCGATGGGGGATTCTCTTAATCTCCGCCCCTTTCTTCAAGAATGGCATCCACACGAAAACATTTGACTGATAAGCAAGTTCTGTTACAACTATATTCTCTCCTTTTTTAGGATCCAATAAACCTGCAATCATATTTAGACCCTGACTAACTCGACTTATCTGGATTAATTCTTCTTTATGGCAGTGTAGTAATTTAGCAGCCTCGTGTAGAACATCCGGAGGATCTATTCTCTTCTCGTTAATACGATTAATCCACCATTGATTCACAGAGTCGTACACTGGCTTGAGTGTTGGTCCGTGGGCTGCACTGTTTAAATATATCTTGTTCTCCAATACAGGAAAATCCTTACGAACTTGATCTACATTCATGAATTTACTATCAGTATTTAGTGTTGAAAGATTTATGGTTGGAATATCTTTTGATTAGTTTTCAAAACAGAAAATTATTTTAATTTACAATAGAAAATATAACGATTAAGGCATACTATCAAACTAAGTGTCGGGGATATATTGCATTCTTCCTCCTCCCAGAGACTCAATCCTAGTTTTATAGTCTAAAACTAAGTTACTCATTTCTTTTTGAGCATCTTCTTCGGTTGGGGCCTCAAGCACAATATCTACCTTTATAGTATGTTCTTTGTTCCTATCTTCTCCCTCGACTGGTGGAGTTGCAGCATTTTTAATGTAAACATCTGGATAATCGTTTTGCATCTGTCTATATAATGGAAAGAAATCCTTCCATACCATTGTTATATTATATGTGTTGGCAAGGAATACACTATGTGCGTGGGTCTTAATCATCTCCGCTATGTGGTCATTGAATATTGCTTTCATTTCGTCTGGTACACCAGGCAATGTACATATGGTCTTTGATGCTGCCTCAATTTTCATTCCAACTGAGAATCCAACTGGATTTTGAAGAGGTTGACTTCCTTTAAGAATTCTGGACATTCTTTCCCCTCTTTTAATAGTGGCCTTATCGGTGATTCCTCTCTTTCTATAGATTTCCCGTATTTTTCTAGCTCCTGTTGGGTCGATTGTTATATCTTTGTTTAATGCTTTACCTATGCTTTCGACGGTCAGATCGTCATCACTTGGACCTAAACCACCTGTAAATATTATGAAATGGGCGTCTCTTTTTAGTGCCTCTAATAAGGCCGAGGATATATCTTTAATTTCATCGCCTATGGTTGTTATTCGGCTCAGTTGTGCCCCTATTTGTGCTATCCTTTGGGCAATCCAATGACTATTGGTATCAAGTATTCTACCATACATTATTTCATCCCCTGTTACTATTAACTCTACTTTTACACTGCCCTTAG
This sequence comes from Candidatus Bathyarchaeota archaeon, assembly GCA_014730055.1. The sequence goes on along the minus strand of WJIV01000003.1, from coordinate 24,692 downwards.
GTTTCATACCAGCAATCTCTGTAATGGATGCTTATACGCCTTTCCGCCAGCTAATCTTATATTTCCCCGATAGAGACGATACAGGATAGTTATGAAAGATGAAAAATGGACTTTGAAGCGGGTACTAAAAATTGGTGCCCAGATGGAGCTAGAATCTTATACCTTATACTCTGAGACAGCTGAGAAGGCTGAATATCCAGCGGCCAAAAAAATGCTACAGAAGCTAGCTGATGACGAGAAAAGACATCGTGAATACTTCCTGAAAGCTCTTGAAGACCCTAGTAGTATGGAAATGAGAACAACAAGAGATGAGATCCCTGATTTAAAGGTTACAGATAAGCTGGTTGATGTTCCACTAGATCCTAATGCAGATTTCCCCCAAATGCTTATTTTCGCTGCTAAAAGGGAGAAGGAGACACATGATTTCTATATGGAAATAGCTCAAAGGTTTAAAGGAACGAAACTGAGCGAGTTTCTCAGTAATTTCGCTAAGGAAGAACTTGAGCATAAATACTTACTTGAAAAAGAGTATGATGATGTGGTTCTTACTGAGATGTAGCTTCATCTTACTCTATTGTAGCATGACGCTCAAGTAACGATTCCTCCGATACCCCCATCCTATTCATTAATTCTGCTATAATGCTATCTAAAAATATCATACAAGTATCTTCAAACATTGTTCCCATGGGCGCTAGAGACTCGTGCTGACCTTTTAACTGTCTGCTGGTATATTCATCTTCCTTAGCAATGTCTTGTCTACCAGGAATATCAACCACTAGGTCAGCTGTTTTTGCTAGGGGAGAATTTTCCTTACTCGTGATAGCTATTACTTTAGAGTTAAGTTTTTTCGCCATATTTGCTGCATTTAGAGGTCCACTTGTTGTCCCGCTGCCTGATATTACTATTACTAAATCATTATCACCTACATGTGGTGTTATGGTCTCCCCAAGAACATATACATCAAAACCTAGGTGCATTAATCGCATTGCAAAAGCTTTCCCAACCAAGCCACTTCTCCCAGCACCGATGATTAATACTTTACTACGCTCTTTTTGTGCTTCCTGAAGTGAAGATAATATTAACTCAACCTCAACAGGGTTAAGCCCATTTAGAGCAGCTTCAATGCTTCTTAGTAACTCCGTATAGGCTTGATTAAAGAATTCCATGAGTAAAATAGGTAGTAGCTAAATAAAGAGTTAACAGTGTCCTAGGAGTTTTTCAGCTGCCCTACTTCTACAAAAAACAACATAATCCTTAAACCCTAGAGCCTCTGCCTTTGTTTTCTTTCCGTTAGCCACATGAATAACCTCATCAAATATCCTTTTTCCGACGTTATTTAGGCTCTCAGTTCCATCAAGAATTGTCCCTGCGTTGATATCCATGTTATCTGATAACCTGTTATATGCGCTTGGATTTCCTGTTACTTTGATAACTGGTGCTATGGCATGTCCCGTGGTGCTTCCTCTACCACTTGTGAAACATACTACTTGAGCACCTGCGGCTACCATATGGGTGACGCTGGGTACATCCCATCCTGTACCGTCCTGGAGCCAGAGACCCGGTTTATTTGGGGTATCAAACCGTTCCCAATCGTTCCAGAGAACTCCTTGTATGGGTTTAGTTCCCCCCTTTCGAATTGCACCTAGGCTCTTTTCTTCGATTGTTGTCAGCCCTCCATCTATATTCCCTTTACTCATATACCGACTGTCAACCCCCATGGCAGACAACCTCTTTTCCTGTTTCTCTATCATCTGATAGATATCACTGGCAACATCTTCGCTCACTGCACGTCTAGCCAGGATATGTTGTGTCCCTATCATCTCCTGGGGTTCACTGAAGATCACTGTGCCCCCTTCTTCAATTAATTTATCGGCGGCTACACCTACGGCAGGATTAGCTGCGAGACCACTTGTTGCATCACTTCCCCCGCACTCGACCGCTAAGATTAACTCACTAAGGGAAAAAGGTTCACGCTTGTATTCTCCCACTTCTTGGGCCATCCCCTGTAGAGCTCTAACTCCTTTTTCAATAGACCTTATTGTTCCTCCATCATCTTGAATCACAATAGATTCAATTGGCTTTCCCGTTCCTTCTAAGCCCTCCATTAAAATTTCATTAGTGAGAACCTCACAGCCTAAGCCAAAAAGTAGTATACCTGCAACATTTGGGTTCTTTCCGGTCCCAACAAGGGCATTTATTAACATCTCATCCGCTCTGCAGCCATGATATTGGGTGACAGCTACAGCACCCTCGACCTGAGCAGCGACCTGTTTTGCAGGCTCATAGCTACAATCTATAGGTGCGATAACAAGAAGATGGTTTCTAAGACCGACCTTGCCGTCAGGTCTTTCATACCCATAGAACTCAGTCATTTTAGTACCTCAAACTTGCTGGTGGGTAACCTGCCAGACTCAACATTGTGAGTATGCACCCATTGTCCTATTTGAATATCAACAGAGGCAACCCCAATAATTTCTCCATATTTGATAATTTCATCCTTCGGACTGAAACTTTTAAGCGCTATCTTATGGCCGAAAATAACCTTCTCTTTGGGAACTACCTCAAGAATGATTTTGCCCTCTGGGCTAAGTACTTCCAATTGCTCCCCTTTAACAACCTCTTCTGTCACTGTAGCAACGTTGTCAGTTTTATCTATCTGGATAGCCTTCTTCATCAAATCGCCTCCAAAGCTCTTCTTGGAATGCAGCTAGTTCCATCTGGAATTACTGCCACGCTGCTTTTGTCTCCATAATCGTTCTTTAATTCTTCTATTACCTCAGGCCATGTTCGGATCCATTCAATAAGTTCTGGTTTATATCTCATCTCAAAGCTCTTTAAGGGATAATTGCCAAAAATGATCATTTTCTTTCCTTTAACAAGTCCACGGGGCTCAGGATTCCAGAGACTAGCACCAATCTCTTTCCCATGCCTATTGAATAACCAGTGATTAATATCGCCATCTGGGCAATCATTAACCATTACAATAGTACCATCTTGTTTCACACTATTATAGGCAGGCCACATACCAAGGTAAGGCTCATTCTCACGCATGTAACTACCAACCACTACGATGTCGGCCTCTGGACTTTCTGTAGCATGCCACTTCTTCACGTCCGCAGCAGCTTCTCGCTGGGTTTTTACGAAGTCACCAGAGTATATCTTTATGGGATCACGGTTAAGGTTCAATACAGTATCAATTTTATAATCTAAACCAGCCATTCTTGCCGCTTCCTCAGCGTCTAATCGCATTATATTCTGATCGTTCTCAAGATATCCAGTGGATTCATGAGGTGTTCTTCCCGGCCCAAATCCCCCGATTTCACCATGATTATACTTTATGGTTTCTATACCAGCCACACCCGGGCTAATCAGTTTACCACCTCCACTGAGACCTGTTAGTCTATGGAAGAGAACCGTTCCTATGCCAATTTTTAGATCACATGCCATTACCTCGCTATTCACATAAACGGGGCAACCATAACTCGTCTCACCCAAGTAGTCCAGCATCTCATAGGGGTTATGGTTGTACACGGCATATTTACTGACTATCTCGTCACCCAGCTTCTTTACGAAATCTCGTCGACCATATGTTCCGTGGGTCCCGGGTGCTATTATAAATCTAATATTTTCTTTTGGCAAACCCGATTTATGGAGGATCTCTAAAATATGTGGCACATATTGGAAGGTTTTCGTTGGCCTAGTCAAATCATCGAAAATAACGACTGCTTCTTTGGCCTTTTTTGCCAACGAGCCCAAAGGCTTTGTTCCTATAGGACTATTAATAGAGTAACCTATCTCTGAATCGTCTAATGCTCTCGCTTTTTCAGATTCAATCTTACATAGATGTACATGCCATTTTTTTGGAAAATTTAGTTTAAGGGGTTCATCTTCATACCAGCAATGATGAGGGATCTCTACCTCTGTCAAAACTTATCAACAAAGCTAATGCTGTATTCCTATAATATAATACATACCTCTCGTAATTTTGGTTAGTTGAATTAGATAATCGTTCTTTCAAGTTTTTTGTCTTTTTCTTATATCTCAATGATTGTTTGCATCACTTTAAATATGATCTTAAAGGTGTAGGTAGATCCGTGGGTTATTCTAGGATTTTTATTATAAATAAGTAATTATTTCTGGATAGATTATATTTTGGATCCTATTTATTAAAAAAATTCTAATTTAATAATTAGGATCTGAAAATACCTTCGAGAGTGGTTTGAAGCTGCTCAAAGATAATATTTAATAGATGTTAATATGATTACCACCCGCAAACTGTGATTGCTTAATATGCTAAACAGATAGAGCGGTTGTTTCTGAATGAATTTAAATAAAAAAATAAAAAAAATTTCAATTAACATAAAATATATATTCTCGAGATGTTCTAAAAATTCTTCATTGTATAGGTTTATAACATACGTCATGCTCTTTGAGAATATACAATCAAATTTTAAATTTGATTGCAGGCTCTGAGGAAACTAAAATGCATTTAGAAAATATAATAATCCTCGTCTCTGCAACCCTTCTAATCAGCTACATCAGTTCATTATTTTATACTGTAACTAAAATACCAGATGTAATATTCCTTATGGGTTTTGGAATCCTTATGGGTCCGGGACTTGGATATGTTTCTAAAGGACTTTTTACTGAACTTGCTCCCATTATGAGCATTATCGCCTTGAGCATTATACTATTTGAGGCCGGCATCAATGTGAAGATCGAGACGTTAATGGAACACATGGGTAAGGCAATGATACTATCATTTACAACTATTTTTTCTGCAATACTTTTAGTCGGCTTTTCAATGAACTACATTTTCATGCCCGAGAGCTTTACTCTACTTCAAGGTATGCTTCTTGGTGCAATGATAGGGGGGACAAGCACGGTTGCCGTTTACGGTATAATGGAAGGTATTGGTCATTCCGTTGAGAACACTGTTTCGACTAGAGTTTTACTTACCATGGAGTCAATAATTTCAGACCCAGTCTGTATTATTTCTTCTATTACTTTGATTCAAATGATAATGCAACCTGGAGTCTCCTTGAGTGAGGCATTTAAAGACATATTCAGCACCTTCACTCTCTCCTCGGCTTTTGGTTTATTCTCGGGAATTGTCTGGGCTAAAGTTTTGGACCGGTTGCGAAAGAGACCTCATACCTATATGATAACACTCGCAATTCTTTTCCCTTTATACATATTGGCTGAGGAGGCAATTGGTGAAGGAGGGGGAGCAATGGCAGCACTCTCTTTTGGACTGGGAATAACGAATTATAGATATCTAATGGGTAAATTTGGAATCCAAGATAAAGTATTAATCGACGCACGTCGACTCAGGGAGTTTCACGAGGAGATAACCTTCTTCGTAAAATCCTTCTTCTTCGTATACATTGGGGTAGTCGTCTCACTTTCTATACGATTTGCCTTTATTGGTTTTAGCATAGTTATAATATTAGTTGCAATGAGGTTTTTCCTAGTACTTGGTCTCAGTAAACCCTTCTTATTCACCAGAGAGGAGAGGGTCCTTTCCCAAGTAGTTTATGCCTCGGGTCTTCCTGCCTTCGTCATGTCACAACTTCCAGAGATCTTCGATCCCACTGGCGAGTTTTTCTTAACCCCAGGTATTTATCCAGATCTTTGTATGCCAATAGTTCTAGGCACTATTATTTTCAGTGGCCTGATAGGCCCCGTTTTTGCTAAAAGAGCTATAGACGATGAAATTAGAGGAGAAAGAGAAGGTCAAAAGGGAAATAATATAGCAGAAAAAGACAAAGAAAATGATTCACCTCAATAGCTAAATGCGGAGAAATTAGAAAATTCTATACACGATTAAGTAGCTCTCCCTTTCCAGAAAGGCGACCCATAATTTTAGGGAAGGGGTACTTAATTCCATCATATTAATCGTAAAAAAATTGAAGATAGTATTTGAGAACTGTAATTGTTGAATTCTTTGATTTGAAAACTTAAATCAACTTAATGCATCTTAGTCTAGGCTAAAATGTCAGGTGGTTTCCTAGCTGAATTGAGAGAGGTCTGGAACAGACAGAAAAAGAACTGGAGAACTGTTGTAACGAGGCAGATATTTAATAGATTCTTCAATGAGCTAACATTAAACTACTTAGAAATTTACATTACTCTTCTGGGAGCGGGAAAAGTACAACTTGGAGCTGTTAAAAGTGCATCTGGGCTTGCACAAGCTATCATATCACCACCTCTAGGAATCATTCGAGATAGATATAATATAAGAAAAATCTATCTTATCGGTGTTGGTTTATTCACATTCATACCATTAATTTTCGCCTTGTCCCCAAACTGGTATTGGATCGCTCCTGCGATATTTCTAAGTGGTCTCGCAATGATGATAGGATCCTGCGTGATAATATGTGACCTTTCTCTTCCAAGCCATGACCGAGCAACAGGTAAAGCCCTCTGTGAGGGAATAGGCGCTTTACCTACCATATTAGCACCAACTGTTGCTGCAGGTCTCCTTACCTTATTTGGTGGGATTGGAATAGGGAGCATAAGGAAACTTTACTGGATCCAGTTTTTTGCAAGAGTGGTTTTATTTTTCTATGTCTATAAGAATCTCACTGATATAGAAAGAATCAATACAAAGACGGACAGGGTCAATATCATAAGAGATTTTCAGGAGGTTTTCGAGAGAGGGACTTCTACAGTTAGGTGGCTTTTCTTCCAGGGCTTCAATATGTTCACTTTGACTATGTTAACAACATTTAGGTACCCCTACGTCTATGAGGTTAAGCAAGGATCACAATTCATTATTGGCGGCATAGGTACAACAATGTTAATTACGGAGACAATATTTTCAACGATTATAGGGAGAATAGCCGACAATATTGGAAGAAAGAGAGCTTTCTATATACTCATGCCTCTAATGGCAGCGGCTAATATTGCTTTGATTTTGGCACCTAGCCCTAGATGGCTTCTGGTTTCAGGTTTTCTCATGGGGTTTAGGATGATAGCTAGCTTCAGTTACGGCTCCATGACTCCCGAACTAGTCCCGAGAGACTGTCTAGGTAGATGGAGAGGAATAGTAGGTTTCGTAACCGGTCTTGCTGCTATACCAGCCCCAATAATAGGAGGATATATCTGGGAGAGATTTGGTCCTGAGTGGGTCTTTATTTCTATAACATTAATAGATCTGCTGGTTAGACTCCCTTTATTATACTCAGTCCCAGAAACATTAAATAGAAAATTAAAAGACGGATAATTACCCCTCATAGTTAAATAATTAATCATACAAACAAAAACTAAGATGTCAGATTTTAAACTAAAAGGAGTACTGCCTGCTGTAGTTACACCATTCGACAAGAAAGAGGAGTTAAATGAGCCAGTTTTCCGTAAACTTATCGATTGGCTAATCGAGGACCAAGGAATAACCGGTATTGTCCCATGTGGTACAACTGGAGAATTCAGCCTAATGTCACAAGGAGAACGGGCTAAAGTTATTGAGGTATGTGTAGATCAAGTCGATGGCAGGGTCCCAGTCATTGCTGGAACGGGGGATACATCCACAAAGCTTGTAATTGAAGCAACCAAGCATGCAGCAGATGTTGGAGCAGACGCGGCTATAATAGTGAACCCTTACTACATGAAGCCAAAAGGGGCTAAGGGAATATACAGCCATTATGTTGATATTGCAGATAAAACAGACATCCCACTGGTTATCTACAATATCCCGGTAGCGACAAATCAATACATACCATGGCAGGTCGTAGAAGACCTCGTTGATGAGGTTCCCCAGATTAAGGGCATGAAGGACAGCAGTGGTGATCTCAAGTACCTCATGACAATACTAGAGAAGGTTGGAGACAGAATCAACGTTGTAGTAGGTTGGGACGAAGTTGTGCTTGCAGCTCTAGCAGCGGGCTGTAGTGGGATGATTCTCGCTTCTGCTAACGTGATTACACCTATTTGGCTTGATCTTTATAATGCAATGAGAGAAGGAGATTTGATAAAGGCCAGAAAAGTCCAGAAAAAGGTTCAGAAATTTACTCGGCACATAGTAGCGACAGGAGCACTTGGTCCTAAGGTCTGCTTAAATTATATGGGGCACGAAGTTGGTATGACTAGACACCCAATAATTCTTGGTGACACTGTAAGCTGGGAATTACAAGAAGAGTTTAGAATTGAATTAGAAAAACTAGGGATATTAAAGAAAGAAAAAATTGAATTCAAACTACCAGATCAGCCTATTATTGAAAGATTTTACAAGATCGGGATTACTCCTGATATAATCGAACAATTCGACCTCCGTACTGGAGAAGCTCTGGTTGACTCTGATAGTAATGAGGTTGCTCATATAGACCTATTAGTTGGGATAATTAACGGTCCAGTTGGTAAAGCTTACGCGGAAGTATTGGCTACTCCAAACAAGGATAGAGAAGCTTTACAGGTTATTCTTGAACCCAATCGAGCCGTAAAACCTCCCACAATAATGGTTCCAACAGTGCCAATAAGAAGTATGAGAGATGCAAGTCTGGTATATGGCCCAGCCCAAGAAGGTGTAGCGAAAGCTGTAGCTAAGTCGGTAGAAGAGGGTATACTACCCAAGACCGATGGGATAGCCCTTATCGCGAATGTATTCGTCCACCCCACTGCGTCAAGGAGAAAAAGAATATACATTAACAACTTTAAAGCGATGAGACATGCCATAAGAAAGGCAATGGAAGGTAGACCGACAGCAGAGGAAGTCACAAAGAACTCTAAATATAGCAGGCATCCATTCCGTGAGAGTCAGTAGTTTTTTCTCATTTTTTAAATACAATTATTAAATTATTCATTTATAATGAAAGTGACGAATCAGGGGTCCATGAAAATATATCGAAAACTAGTCAATAGTGCTAGAATGGCTCCAAAGGTTATGAAAAAAAAGAAAGAGAAGAGCCCTTATTTAATCGATGGAAAAGATCAGGTCGTAATCGTAAGATCAGACGATAGAAGAAAGGGAGTTATTGAAGCCATCAATAGGCTTGGTGGTCTCGGACCTATTACGGAAGATATTAACGGAGAAGTAATTATAAAACCAAACTGTAATACGGACGATGCTTTTCCAAGAGATTCTCATCCTGAGACAATTAGTGCAATCGCTAATGAACTTATTAATAATGGAATTTCTCCGAGTAAGATTGTTGTGGGTGATATGAGCGGGAGAGCCCGTGGATTACCCACTAGGGCTACGATGGAGAATCTTGGAATAAAATCTGTAGCTGAGGATATCGGATTACAGCTATCTTATTTTGAAGAGGAGCCATGGGTGAGGGTCAAAATACCGGAAGCTGATTTCTGGCCTGACGGGATTACAATACCTGAGAGGGTCTATAAGGCTGATCGGATAATATTCACACCTATACTGAGAAGTCACTCGACAGCTACATTCACTTGTGCCTTGAAACTTGGTGTTGGTATGATTGATGCTGCTTCACGTGATTGGCTGCATAATGGAGAGTGGCACCATGAAAAAATTGTTCAGATGAACCTGGCCTGGAATGTGGACCTTGTTATCAGTGATGTAATGGAGATGAATACAGGATATGGTACTGACTCTAGTGATAATATTAAGCCAGGCATTATAATAGCTAGCAATAGCATGATAGCCAATGACTGTGCTGCAGTTGCGTTGATGCGGTATTATAATACAGTTCGTCTTAGAGATATACCAACAAGAAAACATCGTCAGATAAGTCTTGCAAAAAAGTATGGCCTGGGGTACTCAGATCTATCAGGAATTAAGATTAAAACAAGTGATCTCGAAGGTGATAATTATTTTGAGGATATCATATCATGGATAGAAGTTGAACTAAAAGACTAGCTCCTTCCAACCACCCTCTTTTGTCTGGTATTTCTCCTTCTCTGGCCATTCTACTGGATTGTAGACGGCTTCCACCCTCTTGCCTCTCCATTTATTGTATGCTGCTTTTGCCCCACCAGCTTTGAGGACATTAGATAATTCATTGGTTGCTAGTCTCATGCCAGTAATACCTGAGGAATCTTGCTCTGCGAGAAATACCCAAGCATCCTTAAATTGATCTACAAGCTCTTTTTCCTTTGCATAATTAACTTTAATCTTATCCGGCATTTGGTCCGCTTGATCAAGAGACATTTCTGTTGGTTTCAATCGCTTACCAGGCGGACTTGATACATTTAGGCTATTAACTGCAATATTACATGGCCTTAGTTCAAGAGCAAGACATTGGGTTAGTCCTTCTAAGCCAAATTTGCTTGGACAGTAAGCGAGTTCAGCTACAAAGCCAATCTCAGCAGACCTGCTACTGATGTTGAGGATGCTTCCTCCACCCCTCTTCTCCATCGATGGATAGAATAGTTTGCTTAAAGCGAAAGGTGCCCTTAGATTAACTGCCATTGTCAAATCCCAGTTTTCTATCGTCAGTTCTTCTATCGTTAGCCAGGGACTTGTTGCTGCATTGTTCACCAGGATATCAATCCCCTCATAGCGATCAATTGTCTCATTGAACAATTTTCTTATACCCAAGTCATTTGAGAGGTCAGCAATAACAGTCAAGACCTCACCTCCCACATCAACCATATTCCTCTCCGCATCAAGGAGTTCATCTTTACTTCTTGCTACAGAGACTATATTCGCCCCCTCAGAGGCGAAAGCGATGGCAATAGCCCTTCCAAAACCCCTCCCAGAACCTGTTACTAGTGCCACCTTACCTTCAAGTCTATCTGTCATGGATCATCAAACAGTTATGGGCATAAAAGCCATATCTGAATATTACTAATTCATAGTATGTCAGAGATTCTTAAGGTTCAGAACCTTGAAGCAAAGCCAGGTGAAACAGTTGAGGGATATCTTGATATCGCGGAAAGGCCAGCGGGGAGACACAGTATACCTATTATGTTGATCAACGGTACTGGTTCAGGTCCGACATTAGTAATTAATGGGGGGGAGCATGGTAGTGAGTACAATGGTCCGGCAGGGTGCTTAACTCTGATGAAGGAACTCGATCCTGAGAATATTGATGGAAATGTCATCATAGTGCCCGTGGTAAATACAATTGCTTTCGAGACTAGGTGGATGCATGGAAACCCTATAGACTATAGAGATGTGACCGGTTCATATGTCGAGAAGGTCCCTAAAGGGGGATCAGGTCCACCAAAGATAACATATTATCTAACTACTACATTTTATCAAGAGGTACTTAAGCAGGCCGATTTCAGGCTAAATTTGCACGGTGGAGACATAGAGGAGGACCTTTTAACAGGCACTATGTATAGAAAGACCGGTGATGAAAGGAGGGATCAACTTAACTTGAAGCTCTGTAGGGCTTTTGGCTGGGAGTGGATTCGGGAGGGCTTACCTAGAGTTTCAAGCAGTCCTCTAGAATTCCCTCTAACCGTTGGTACAGAGGCGGGTGGCATGGGGCGTTGTCAAAGTGATATAGTCTCCGAGGTGGTTAGAGGTTGTAAGAACGTAATGATGCAACTTGGTATGATCCAAGGAACTCCTATAATACCACCCATAGCGAAAGTTTTCAACCCTTATCATCTTTACGCGGAGCATGGAGGTTTTTTTATCAGCAACGTTAGAGCCGGAGATATTGTTAAGGAAGGAGAAAAACTAGGAATAATTAAAGATCTCTTTGGAAATTGTATGGAAGAAATAGTTGTTCCTACGGATGGAGTAGTACACATGGTTACAAGTCCAGCAATATGGCAGGGTGATGTAGTCTATGAAATTGGTAAGGATATAAGAGAGATTGAATGATCCGTTTATTATCAGTTTTTTCTGACTACGGCAACATATATCTATTTTTTAAATAAATTAAGGTTCTTTAATGTAAATTTCCTTTCCATATATGCTCAAATGTCTTTTTTAAATACTTAAAAATTAGTCCATTCTTATTATCAGAGTTTAATATTTTTTTATACAAATCCTCGTTATATTTACGTAAGAGAATTGTGTACTAATTAGAGGAGATTGTTATGTTCAAACCTCTTGAAGTGAAAAAAGGTGAAAAGAAATTTGGATATGTTGAGATTGTTGATAATCTTGCCCTATCGGTAAAGATGCCTATAGGCGTTGTAAGAGGTTCAGAAGACGGTCCAAAACTATTAGTTACAGGTGGATTATATCCAACAGAATACTGTGGAATTGAAGCAGCCTCAAGATTGTATCATATGATAGGCCCAGATACTTTACGTGGTACATTCATTACTATTCCCGTAATCAATATGTTCAGTTTTCAGTGGAGGACTAAATGGGTAAATTTGAGAAGTACAAGTACAACCCCTTATGATGGAAAGAATGTAAACAATGTGTTTCCTGGTGATCCGAGAGGTACATTGAGTGAGAGAATTGCCAGTAAAGTGTGGCAAACCTTGAAAGTATGTGATTACCACGTAGATTTCAGAGGTGGAGATCTCCCAGAGAGCCACCTAGTTCATACTATATACCTTAAGATAGAGGATAAAATAGACAAACTATGTCTGGAAATGGCCAAGGTTTTCGGTCTAGAATACGTCCTTCCTAGCACTCCCGATATAGGTCATACCAGTACAGGTACGATGATTCATTCAGCAGTGACAAAAGGTGTCGCTAGTATCATTAGTGAGTCAGGTCTCGGTTATCGTACTCAACCTCATGAGGAGTTCATAATGAATCATGTAAATGGGACATTTAATTTGCTAAAACACTTTAACATGATGGAGGGAGAGCTTAAAAGGCCAAAAAATCAGAAATTCTTGGATATGAGGTGGGTTGGCGTATCGGCAAGAGAAGCAGGAGTATTTCACGCTATTGCTGACTATGGTGACTTACTCAAAGAAAATATGACGATAGGTAAAATTACCGATTTGACCGGGTCAGTTATCGAGGAGATAAAAAGCCCTATAGATGGAATTGTCCATACGATGTATCCGGCAAGATTAGTATTCCCGGGAGACAGACTGTATACTTTACTTAGGATAAATGATAAAACCGGGTGGTAAGCAAAATTGGAAAAATTTTAGTGGGAAGTTTATTTTTTTAAAAAATTAATTTTTATGATATACATATCTTTCTATGTAGAGATCTACACCCCCATCATCCTTTAAATGGAATTTGACAGGGGTCTTACAGCCATCCATATAAATGTAAAAATCCAGGGAATTTAATTTGGAATCCTCAGGAATTATTGGTTGTGTCATATCCGTGAATGGGTTTTTTGTGTGTACATAAAGCATGCCTCCCCTCTTTTTCACTTCGACATTCTCTATCCCCTTATATGTCTTATATTTTCCCACGAGTCTATTCATTTTACTTTTTATCTCTAGCGGAGGTATTACGTCTTCAGGTTTTTTATCCATTAATATGGCGAATATGCTCTCAGCTATCTCTTCGTACGGTATTTTGGCGCTGTTTCCCATCATAATGACACCTGCGTTTATATCAGGTATCATTGCCATGTACGCTGTGCTAACAAGTATACTTCCTCCATGTCCTATCATCTTATGTCCTAGAAAATCGGGTGTGACACTCAGACCATAACCATATCCAGTTTCTCCATAGTAGCCTTCAGGACGTTTTATGTGCATAGTCTGTATCTTAGAAAAACTATCTCTACTTGCTAATCGACCTCCAAAGTACTCTCCCATGCTTAGATGCATCTTCATGTACTTGGTCATTTCATTGACTGTGCTAGCTATTCCACCTGCTGCAGCTATGAAGCTAAATTCTGGATTTTCTTCAGGATTAGGGTATGGCCAATTACTAGGTTCTACAGAACCATCAGGTTTCTTCCAATAAGGTATGATTCTATTAGAATCATTTCTGAACTCCTCACTGTTAAGTGTTGATCTTTCCATGCCAAGAGGGGACAAAATTTTCTTCTTAATATAATGATGAAAGGGCATATCCGATTTCTCTTGGATTATATGTCCAAGCATCCTCCATGCAGCGTTATGATAGAAAAATCTCTCACCAGGTTTTGCAACTAATTCATCTTTTGCTCCATTTACAAGCCTATAGAAATCTTTTACCCCGCCAAAAGGAATTCCAGTATCTTCGCCAACGCCTCTATATAATGCAACACTGCTTGATGCAATACTCGGAAGACCAAGGCTGTGAGTTAAAAGATGATGGATCTTAATTGTTTCACCCTCAAAACCAATATTTAGGGGTAAGTGATCCTTCACTGGGTCATCTATTGATAATTCGCCTTCCTCTACAAGTTGCATTATTCCAATGGCAACGAAGCTTTTTGTTATACTACCAATTCCATAGAGAGTATCTGGAGTCGCAGGTAAGCCCTTCTGCCTGTCTCGGACACCAAAACCTCCAGAATATATAGTCTCACCATCTTTCAGAACAGCTAAACTGTACCCAGGTAGCTTTCCTTCACGCATGTAATCCGGAATATTTTCCTCAATCCAATTTATTAGCTCGGACGTGTTCAATCTTAATCAAATTATTATTTGTTCCATTATCATATAAAGGCTCAAGGATCAACAACCCTTAAAATCTTGAGAAACAAACTCGATTGATTAAATTGGAGTTTAAGGATATCTCATTTTTCTTAGCTGGTGACGCATTCCAGACACGTTGCATTCACCAGTACTCAGTTCAAGACAACATCGCTGAATTGTTCAAAAGCATACAAGATGCAGACGCCAGTATAGTAAATCTTGAGATTGCCATACATAGCTATGAAGGATGGCCTATAGGAGAGGATAAATACGACGCTTATGGTCAGGCGGATCCTGATGTGGCTCTAGATATCAGAAGAATGGGTTTCAATATGGTAAGCAGAGCAAACAATCATGCTATGGATTACAGTGTCGGAGGTCTTGAGTCCACTACTTACCATCTTGAAAAAGTGGGTTTAGTACATGCAGGAGCAGGAATGAATCTTGCAGAGGCACGCAAGCCATCATATATGGAAACCGCCAAAGGAAATGTATCATTAATCTCAGCTACAACCTGGGAGTTAGGTCTAGCAAGCCATAGCAGAAAAGACGTTAAGGGAAGACCGGGAGTGAATCCAATGAGATTCCAACCAATTTACCATGTTGGTCAAGATGACTGGGAGTGTCTAAAGTTAATTGCGGATAGGATTGGTATTCTGCCTTCTAACCACGATGATGGTTTCGATTTTCCAGTTAGAGGTCAAAAATTCATACCTGATGAGGATACCTGGCGCGAATTAATCCCAAACAAGTATGACCTTGAGGGAAACATTAAGGCAATAAAAGATGCTAAAAGGCTGAGCGATTGGGTGATATTCAGTCTTCACGATCACTACAAAACAGTAAAATCTCCAGAAGGTTATCGAGATAATGAGATTTCACCCAAAGCTGTGGAGGATTTTGCTCATAGGGTAATCGATGCAGGGGCTGATGTTTACGTGGGACATGGACCACATATCCTACGAGGAATTGAGATCTACAAAGGTAGACCAATCTTTTACAGTCTTGGGAACTTTATATTCCAGAGCACCTTATGTTATAGACAACCAAGTGATATTTTTGAGCAATGGGGGCTATCATCGGATGATTCCACTGCGGATCTTTATGAGAAGCGCGAGGAACCTCCAAGCAGCTTTTTCAAAGATCCAGCATACTGGAAGAGCGTGGTTGTTGAGATAGAATTCCAAGATAGAGAATTATCTGAGATAAAACTTATCCCAATTTACTTAGATTATGACAAAGATAAACCTTTAGCAGATCAAAGAACCACTGCTGGGATACCTCATAGAGCATATGGAGAGAGAGCCTTCGATGTACTTGAGGAGATATCAAGACTTTCCAAACTTTATCAAACTGAGATTAAGATAAGTGATGATTGTGGGTACATAAAAATTTAGGAAGGGGTAAATAATTATTATCTAAAGGCTCTCAACAAGTCTCGGTCACTTAAGGTGCCGACAACACCCTCATCACCGACTATAAGTATGTGATCTACACCACTTATTGCCATTGTCCTGACGGCATCAGCTACCTTGTCATTCTCACCAAGAACGATACACATGTTAGTACCAGTAAGTCCACAGGCCTGCATGAATTCTAGGGCTTGAGGAGCTCGCATAAGCTCACTGACTCTAACATCCCTTATCTCCATTGGTATCGATTCGAGCATATTTTTTCCTAGAACGTAGCTCCTCATTGCATGAAAGATGTCGCTAGCAGCCACTAATCCTTTGACTACTTCATCCTCCATAACTACAACTACGTCTCTTTTCTCCTTAGCCATTTGTTTGGCAACATTTTGAAGGGTTTCATCTGGACCAACTATAATTGGGTCTTTTTCGATGAGTTCCTTGATCTTCATTTCCAGATCCATTGTAAAACCACTAGCCTAGGAGTAGACTTGATGCCTAAAAATCTTAGCGTAAATTAATCACTATTTAGAGTCTCAGGGACCATAAAATGTAATATAGGTGCTCTTAAGAGCATATCAACTATTAAGGGAACTATAAAAATTAGATAGGGATACGGAGAATTATACATATATCCACCAAGAATGGGTGCACCTATCCTAACAAGAGCGCTGAATGTGTTCGTGATTCCTAGCCACCTTCCACGTTGATCCGCTGGAACAAGTTCCAGTAAAAGTGTTTGATATGCGCTACTACTTAATGCAACTCCTCTAAAAAACCAGGCTAGTAAAAGCCAATAAGGATTTGGTGCAAGAACCGTTATTGCAAAACTTAACCAGAGGAGGGGACGGACAGAGAGAAATGAGAACTTTCTACCTCTGGTATCCGCATATCTATTCATTGGTACGGAAAAAAGGATCATAGCAATTGTTTGTACTGTTGACATTAAACCGAGAACAAGCTCATCAGCTCCTTTTACTTCCTCTGCGTAAACATAGATGAACGATTGTTGTGTTGACCAGACTAGGGCTCCAAGAGCTCCTACAACAATCATGGATTTAAGTTTTCGACCGCCTTTCATTACGTCCTTAAAATCCTGGGTGAAATTGACCTTTTCAGAATCTCTTGGTTCAGGAAGAGAATCAGTTAACTTCCAGAAAACGTATCCATATAACAAGAACAATCCTACCAACCTTAGATAGTAGAGAGGACGGATACCATCTAAGGTTAGGCCTCCCATCCGATCTACAAGTACTGCAGCAGGTAAGGGGCTTAATAGCCCGAAGATTTGTGCAGATAAAGCCCTTAGACCCATTCCTTGAGCACGGTCTTCGTCATTTAATCCTTTACTTACAATTACCTGCTGACTTCTGAACATTAAGGCCATAGTAAAAGGATTAATTATCATTGCCGCAAGGATCCATCTCCAGTCTTGTGCAAAAGCGTATAACCCGATCATGAATACATTTAGGAACATCCCCGCACCGAGTACCTTTTTCAGGTTGTAGTTATCCGTGATCCATCCAACGGGTATGCTTATGAGCATACTAATGAAGCTGCTTACGCTACTCAGGTAACCTAAAGTAATGTCATCAGCTCCAAGTCTTTTGGTATAAATGCTTGTGTAGTTTCCAGTCAAATTGAAAAGAAAATTGGCACCAGCACTACGAACAAGCATCATACGATAGTTCTGGCTCTGGTCTTCCAGAAATTTTCTGACACCCTTTACCCTTTCCCCTAGCTCCATTATTTAAACGCCTAATTGCGCCTACCCTAAGTAATCATCTTTTAAAAGGCTCTCACTTGTAAGAATTATATCTTACCTTTACGTGTAATCTCCTATGTCACGAAAAGTTAAAGTAAAGGTCATTAGTCAAGAAGGTCATTGTGCTGCGGGTCACAATGTAGGTGATGAAGTGGTATTTGACTTTGATACAAATGAGATTAAAGGAAAAATATGTCTTCATGCGCTTTACAGTGTTTTACCAAAGGTCTATGCTCTGGCCCATGGTGCTGATGTTGCTTACGCAGAGACAGAGGAAGGTAAAAAAGTTGCTAGGCATGCTTGCCCAGACGGATATAATCCGCTTATTCTAGAATTAGAGAGAATCAGCTAGCAGGCTTCGCTCCATCTTTTACTATGAAGATAAGCAGTACAATATCAAAGGCAGCACCAATTAGGTTAACTAACAATGGTAAATAGTAGCCGAATTTATCATAAAGGATCCCTCCTATAAAGGGCCCAGGTAAAGCTATAATCCCCCTGAAAGTACTGTAACCACCTATTCCTTTTGCTCTTTCATCAGTATTTACATTGCTGCTAATCCATGCCTGTTCTGCTGGCCCCCAAAGAGCAGCGGCTATTCCCATGATAAGATTAGCAGCTAAGGCTGCTAGGAAACTTTGATTAATAATTAAAATACCAATCAAAATACATGATAGGAGTTGACTGATAGCTAAATATCTCACATATCCTACTCTATCAACGTATCTTCCCAATATTATCTGGAAAATTGCCATAGATCCTGCGTTGACTGCGGTCATTATCCCGAGCATGAAAGGGGTATATCCATGAGCTTCGGTAAGTAGTCCATTAATAAGTCTCCAACCTATGCTGAAAGAGAGCAAATCAACAGCCATCGCTATATAAAACCCCCATAAATATTTTGGAGGTCGAAATGTGTCTACGAATGATTCCAGTGCCCTCCAAGGAGTGAAGACCTTAGGCCCCTCAGGGAAATGGGTTTCATCAATCTTCCAGATAGTAACTAACAAAGAAGCTGAGGCCAATAAGGTGCTCAAAGCATAAACTATTTTATATCCGAAATTATCTGCTAGCCAGCCAGCTGATAGAGTGCCAATCAGCCCTGTTGCCATGTAACTACTACCTATTAGACTGAAGAACAACCCGGTCTCTCTGGCTGGAGCTGTTTCTGCCACTAAAGACTGCCATACGGGTATTAGAGCAATCCCAAAACCAAATAGAATCATTCCAACTGTTAATAGTCTCCAAGATTGAGCTAACATAAAGCAGATACAGGCTCCTAGAACAACAATTTCCCGAATTACCAAGAATCTTTTTCTACCGTATACATCAGAGGCGGCTCCCATTACGGGCTGTATTATTATTTTTGCAAAATCCATGAGGCTCTCAAGAGCACCTATACTCCTTATTGGTAATCCTAAGCTAAGTGCATATGGCTGCCAGATTACAAATCGAAGATTATCTCTAATGCCCCGAAGAGCTGAAGCTAGGGCAAGATATCTAATCTGTTTCTTATCTCGTAGTGTTGCCAGTATGGACATTTTATTGATGCCCAAAAAATACGAGTATGGCTTTTAAATCCAACTGAAAAAAATCATTTTATTAGATTTTTTCTAGAATTGCTGGCATCCAAAAAGGCATGTCAGCGGGGAATCTGCTCGTAACTAGGTTTCCATCTGTTATAACCGATTCATCAACATATTTTCCACCCGCGTTTTTTACATCAGTAGACACACTTTTGTAACATGTTAGGGTCCTATTCTTTACTATATCAGCTTCAATGAGAAGCTGAGCTGCGTGACATATTGCCCCAATTATCAAGCCTTTTTCGTTTGCATCCTTTACTAATTTTACAAGTTCTGGTTTGGTTCTCATTCTATCTGGACCATAACCACCAGGTATGATAAGTACTTTATAATCGTCTATAGTGACTTCATTTGCACCAAGTGTAGATTTAATGCTTCCACCCTTTTTACCATGATATATTTCTCCAGTTTTTTCTCCAACAACTTCCACCTCTAATCCTGCTTCTAATAATCTATAATAGGGATAGAACAACTCGACATCTTCGAAACCGTTTTCAGCTAGTACTATTGCTTTAGACATAATTCTCTAGATCAGATAGAAAGGGTGAGTTATGAATGTTAATGGCTATTTCTTTACCCATATACCTTTCTTTTCCTTAACCTCTTCGATAGTTATATCCATATACCATATAGGAGGCTCTCTGTGAGTAGCTGCTCCTGAAATATTCCCTTCACTGTCAAATGCTATAACATTCAAGCTAGCTTTTTCAACCATCTCATTAACTTCTTTCATAGCTTCTGTACATGCTTCTTCTACACTCATCCCCGTTTTCATATAAGCCACAACAGCTCTAGTGGTTCCAGCTCTAATTGCCAACTCTCCTCGACCCGTACAAGCAGCTGCACCATAACGATTATCACAGTAGTTACCTGCCCCAATTATAGGACTATCTCCAACTCTACCAGGTAATTTTAGGTAAGTCCCGCTTGTTGTGACACCGACAGCCATATCTCTGTTATGATCCATTCCAAGCACGTCGACAGTACCAAGCATATGATCCTTCAGCCTTTCATACCAGGTATACATATCAAAATTCACCTCATCCTCTCTGAGGTATCCAAGATCTTCTTTATACTCAGGACCTAGTTCATGCAGTCTCTTCTTCTTAAAGGCATCAAAGAATTTTTTGCTGTAATCGGTTAGCAAATCAGTTTTCTCGTAGCCAAGCTCCTTCGCAAAAAGTTCTGCGCCTCGACCTACAAGTAGTACATGAGGAGTCTCCTCCATTACTTTTCTAGCTAAGGATATTACATGTAAGTAGCCCTCAACATTTGCTACTGATCCTGCCTTAAGCGTTTTTCCATCCATTATTGAGGCATCAAGAGTGACCTTGCCCTCAAGGTTTGGTATTCCCCCCAGACCTACGCCATGATCGTCTGGATTTAACTCTACAGCTTTGCACGTCTCCTCCACTGCATCAAGAATTTTTCCTTTATTTTTTAAAATCTCTTTACCTATATTTAGAAATTGTTTCGCACTATCTGAACCTATTAAGAAGGGTTTAAACATGAATAATGAAAGTATTTAGTTGTTTTTCACTTTTTTCCAGTTATTTCCTTCTTGTTAGACTAGAAAGTGCGACCAGCAGGAATGCAAGCCCAGCTAGAGTATCGTCTCCCGTAATCCAATAGACTATTCCTGCAACGATGAAAGCAGGTAAGAAAAAAATCAAGGCTCCTGCAATCCAGATTATTACACTCCCAATGATTATCAGTAATATGAGAACCCAGAAAAGGCCTATTAACCCCACTGGGCCTGCATGAATAATGGTTTGGTACATCCAATAACATACCAATTAAGTTGGTTAAAATATTAACTCTAACAGGTTAACATTATTATTATATTGATGATGAGCTTTTATTTTGTCCAAGATGGTAAGTGAAAAAGATATAGCTGAATTTGGAGAGCTCTGGGCACTTATGTACTGCACATTCGCTAGAGAAATGGTTGATACTTTTGGTGAAGAAGGGAAGGAGGCACTTATAAGAGCCGTTAAAGCATATGGAAAGGCTCGGGGTGAGAGGTTGAGAAAGAGGCATGAAAAACAAGGTCTACCCATTAACATGAGAAGCCTTTTTGAGAACTATGACCTTCCTGGACACCCTGATACGGAAAAAGATCGAAAAAAGTTCACAGACAACTTCCTAGAGAGTTATACATATGTCTGTCCTTATGAGAGACTCTGGCGAGATAAACAATGTAATGACGTCGGTCTGATATACTGCCAATATTTCCATCATGCATTCTGGCAGACATACAGACCAGATATTGATGTACAAATCCCTGAGATATTGACGAAGGACGACCCACACTGCCTATTCCTCGTATCTCAACCAAAAGATGAATCATAAAACCACTTTTTTCCCTATAGAATAGTTTAAATCCTATAATCAATGCTGTGTGGTGACCTGGGTGAGGCTTAAATTTCTCCTTAGAATCCCCGAGTCTCCCCAGGCTAAACTAAAATTCTTGATAGTTTTGTTTTTATAATCTACGTAAGTAAATCTAGAATATGAATAATATACCCTTAGAACCGGAAACAAAGAGATTAGTCTATGATTACCTAAGGGAGAAAGGGTTTTCACATTTAACCATAAAGATATTGCTCGGTTATAATCCCGATGGAATTGATCGATTGACCATTCTATTAGGCAAAGGAACTGAATACGATTACAAGTTACTGAAAGATGATGAGTTTAAGAAACATGAATTGAAACGATTCCTAAGTGAATTGAGTTCTAATAACTCGTAACTTCTGTAAGCTTTGATCTAATTTCCATAGAGCGGGATTCGAATATTTTACTAAACTCAGTCGCTTCATGCCTGTTAACTGGTTTATCGTCACCTGCTTTATACTCAAGCCAAGCATTGTAAGCTCTCGTGTATATTCTACCAAACATGGCACTTGGAACACTATCGATAAGCCCCCTGTTTTTGAACTGTGTAAATATCCTATAATTACTGACCAACTTGTCTTCACTAAGCTCGTCATCGATGACTTTCTCTAGTATTCCTCTTAATGCTGGTTCCATCGTGCTCATCCACCAAATACATTTCATCACTATAAAATGGTTATTGGAAAAAAATTTAGTCAAGTATCTACTCCTATGAATGTCTAAAAGTGCCTGAATATGTTCCAGTAGCTAAAAGCAAAGATGTAAAAGTTTACTGTCCACATAATGGAAGATACAGCTTCTTTAACAGCCCTTACCCTGCTCATAAAATCAAAACTGGTATCGATATATATCCAGTTCTTAACTTTGGAGATATTGCAAATTCTCCTATAAACGGTGAAGTAATATTTATCCGAAAGGTCAAGGCTCCAAGAGGAAAAGGTTTCAAAGATAGCGGATTCGATACAATTATCCTATTAAAACCAGAGGAAAATCCAAGTGTTGTTGTAAAAATATTACATTTAGATCCTTGTGTTAAAGTTGGTGATAAATTGAATATAGGTGATAATCTTGGATCTCTGTTAAGATCAGGTTATTATGGCTGGGGGACTTCACCACATCTTCATCTCGAAATCCGTCCAGAGAAGGATCCGATCAGAGCTCGAGGTGGATATATTCTTAAAAATCTACATCTAAAAGCTGGTAAACTTCATGACAGGTTAATTGGAAAGGTAATACATCAACAACCAGAATACTCCCTCATAGAACTTTACGATTCCCAAACAGGATTATCAGTAAAATTTGATAAAGAAAAAGGAGTGCTCGACGGGGGTATTCCCTATTATGGCTGGCTTGGAGTTCACACAGATCGACCCCAACTCGGTAAAATTTCGCTAATGGGAACAATAATTGGAAACATACATACAGTTATGGAAGAAGCAAGTATTGGATATTGTAGAGAGTTCAGTTTCTCGATCAATGAAAAGAAGCTTTTAGGTCTCTCTCTTTATCTTTCTCCAAAGAAAAAAGCTACAATTAAAATAATTCCGCTGAAAGTAGGAGAGCTAAACCTCGAACTTGAAGAGGAAGTGGATATCAAAATAAATTAAGGATATCTTTTCTCAAACTCAGGTATGGTAAGTTGTTCAAAATATGGAATAAACTCAACTAACCAGTTAACTACTTTTTCCATCAATTTATCTGCATAATCGGGAGTTATCATAGAATAATCCTCTGTTCCAGGAACTTCATCTGGGTGGGCCTCAGTCATTGAACCAGTGTCTGTAACATCAATAACTCTAAGAGGTATTCTTATGTTTCCACCTTTAAAATGCGCAAGCCCTGGGTGTGTAAACTTGATCTTGTCATCCACCTGACGAGTAGCAGTGAGTTTAGCGTTTTCCATCCTCACAGCTTCTGGTCTAGAGGCAAGTGTTAAAGCAGTCTCAGCGTATCCCGCATGCTGCATAGGAGGATGCCCAAATATTTCCTCACCAGAAAGGACATCCCACCAGTGGCTGATTGCGCAAATCATACCGTACTCTTCTCTAGCTTCTTTACAGGCTTCAGTTATAGCTGAAGTATTTCCACCATGTCCATTAATGAATAAAACTTTCTCAACACCATATCTGTTAAGACTCTGTAGAATCTCAAATACAACATTCTTGTAGGTGTCAAAAGTTAATGTAATTACTCCAGGAAATTCTTTATGATGTCCTGATACACCATAACACAGTATAGGTAGAACAAGAGCTCCGGATTTCTCACCAGTTCTTTTAGCTATTTCCCATGCTTGGATCCAGTCAGCGCCTACACCGACGTGGTGCCCGTGCTGTTCTACACTACCAGTTGGCATTAAAACCAACTTAGTTTCCTTCAATATTTTCTCTATCTCGGGCCATGTAAGATCAGAATAAATAGTCAATTTAACCAATTATACAGTATGGCAATAGTTGTTTAAAACCTCCTCCGTATTAAAAAGAGAAGATTGTATTCTACACAGAAAAGAAGGATAAATTGATGGTTGAGCGAAATCAACTATTAATATTTTCTGGTTAACATGATTGTTTTGACTAGAACTCCTCTTCTTTTAGATACCTCTTGACTGTCCGCAAAGCATTAAGGAATTGCCCACCTCGTGCAGTTAAAGTGTATTTAATATAATCTCCATATTCCTCTTCTTCAAGTAAATTTTTGTCCATAAGGAATTCAACAGCCTCCTTTGCCCGGTCAACTGGAAGGTTTGCACCATAACTTATTCTAGTGATACCAGTTGCTCCGCGATTCATTACCGTCTCAAGAATATCTTGATATATATCATAACGGGTTCTCCTTCTCCCCAATGGTATCACCTAAAAGGGTGGTTCGGGAAGTTTTTCAGTCTTCTTAGGGGGAACTCTAATCCTTACACTTGAATCGCTGCGAAGTTGCTCACTATATATTATTTCATCTACCTCACAGCCATGCTCTAAAATTATTCTTCGACCAACTATTTTACCGGCTCTGACTCCGCTCCTAAGATGAACTTCATCGCCATAAACATCCTCGATACTGCCCCTCTCTTTGATTATTATCACCTTACCAATTAGTGGTCCGTGTGCAGTCCCACGT
>WJIV01000026.1 GCA_014730055.1 Candidatus Bathyarchaeota archaeon | reverse complement strand
GAGCGAAGTCAGAAACTTCTGGAGGGAGCAAGCAGGGTTACCAGCATGGTACGGCATGATCTGAAAAGCCCACTACAGTCTATAAAAAACGCTGTTCACATTATTCGAAGGAACCCTGAGAAAACAGAAGATATGCTGGATGTCATAGATAAAGCAGCGGACTATGCTTCCAAGATCCTTAACGACCTCAAATTCATTACAGATCCAGGGGCCCTTCAGCGAGAGAGATTTGATATTGTTAAACTGCTTGAGGAAAGAATAAAATCCATGGTAACGCCTTCAAGAATCCACATTGAAACCGATTTCCCTGAATCTTTACCTGTGAAAATGGATCCTACCATGATCAGTCGGGTAATTGACAATCTCATCAGAAACGCCCTCGAGGCAATGCGGGATGGAGGGAAGCTAAAACTTAGCTTGGATATCAGAGACGGTATGATGAACCTTCTAGTAGCCGATACTGGAGTTGGTATTAGTAATGATAATAAACAAAAAATTTTCCAGCCCTTCTATACAACTAAAAGATCCGGGACAGGTCTTGGATTGTACTATTCTAAGTTAGCAGTACGATCACATGGTGGAAAAATAGTCTTTCAATCCGAGATAGGAGAGGGGACGAGCTTTCTCGTAACATTGCCACTAGAAAGCTAGATCACGCCTTTTTCAGATAGTTTTTCCAAATTGGCTTTCTTGTAACCCAGTAACCCCTCTAAAACTTCATACGTATGTTGGCCTAGCACAGGAGCAGCACATTCTATACTTCCTGGCGTCTCACTGAATTTGACTGGAAAGCCAACTAATTCTATCTCTCCAGCATCAGCGTGATGAATTTTAGTAAACATACCCCTCTCTTGTAGATGCGGGTCCTGGACAACTTCATCAACCTGAGAGACAGGAGCTACAGGAACTCCCGCTTTAACAAAAAAGCTCACAGCCTCATCTCTTGACATCTCTAAGATCTTATTCTCCAGAAGCTCCTCAGATATCTCCTCGACACCCATATAGTCTCGCAGGTCATCGATCAGCCTTGGGCTGAAGCTTGCAATCCTGACATATTTTCCATCCTTGGCCTTAAACAGACCTCCGAAACCCTGACCCATCGGATATTTTTCTCTTAACTGCCAAGGATATAACCCAGATAGATTGAAGCCAGCTATACCCATATTCAAGGCAGTCATGCAGTCCAACTGGGCAACATCAATGCTCTGACCTATCCCGGTCCGATCTCTGTGTCTGAGAGCAGCCAGGATACTCATAGCTGCGAATAGTGCTGGACCTAGATCACCTACAGCTTGGGCCATCTCTATCGGGGGACCATTTGGATCTACCTTATCCCCAGTAAGTCTACTATGCCCACTCATAGCCTCTGCAATGGGAGCGAAACAAGGTCTTTCAGAGTACGGACCTGTTTGGCCGAAGCCGCTGAGTGCAGCATAGATAATTTGAGGGTTTAACTGCTTCAGAACATCATATCCAATACCAAGTCTCTCCATCGTACCTGGTCTGAAGTTCTGAACAACTATATCTGCTTTT
The DNA here is from genome assembly GCA_014730055.1 of Candidatus Bathyarchaeota archaeon. The sequence continues at coordinate 5,877 of WJIV01000026.1, read as the reverse complement.
TTAACGAGGTTTTTGAAAATTTTTAGACCTTCATCCGTTTTCAGGTTAAGCGTCACTCCCTTCTTATTGAGGTTGAGTTGATGGAAGGTATAACTTGAACCGCCGGCAAGATATCCATCCGCAACTCTATCAGGACTTCCCCACGGTGGTTCAACCCTGATGACTTCAGCACCAAGATCTGCTAACATCATAGTACAGAAAGGCCCGAACCAGAACTGGGTAAGGTCTATAACTCTAACATCTTCTAGGATTTTCAATATGCTCAGGACATATCCGTAATTAGTTTTTAACGTTATTCCTTTATTATCTGAACCTTAACGGAGTTAAAAACTGGACCGCCACCCAGTTTTTGTGGAGTACCCGGAGTCAGGCTGTTCTGGATAACGCCATTAATGTCCTTAACTTCCCTAGGCATCCACAATACACCTTCACCAACTCTATCCGTAACTATTGAGTTTAATTCTAACATGGAATCATTATTGGCTACTTTAATTTTGTTCCCAGATTTAATCCCCAGTTTTTCAGCATCCTTCGGGTTTATCCAGACTTCGGAAGGTATCTCGCCGTAAACGTCTGTGAATTGAGTATGTGTCCATTTAGGTAGTGCGCTGTTCAAGAGGATAAACTCATTTGAAGTTCTACCAATATGCATTTGAACTGGCAAGGGATTGTGATCAGGAGGGGCGGTCTTAGAGGAGAATTCAATTTTACCTGACAAGGTTTGATAGGCTTCATTGGGCTTTTTTCTTAGAGTTAGCACTTTTCCATTAAATAGGTCTTTGAATGTACCATCCGTAAATGATTTTTCGAAAATCCTATTCAGTTCATCCCATTGGTCCACGTATATTCTTTTATCTTCTATTCCAATTCTTCTAGCAATCTGCCTCATTACCCAGATCTCATCCTTGCTGTTGTGCTGAGGTTGAATGGTGCTGCTAGATAGCCTAACATATGGGTGGCTGTCGCAAACTACTATGTCTTTTTTCTCAAGGTACGTGGGAGCAGGAAGAACCACCTCAGCAAAATTACATGTATCAGTAAAGTGCGTATCGTGGACACATACAAAGACATCATGTCTCTCGAGCCCGGCAGTAATACTCTTACTGTCGGGAAGGGTCAAAACTGGGTTCATACAAGTAATATAGACGAATTTGAATTCCCCCTCAAGCAGCCTCTTGCCCAGACTCACCTGACTAACGATCTTTGATCCTTTAGAATGATTATCTAATGAAATGTCTCCGATGAATCTTCCCCTGCTGTTTGAGTAATAAAATCCACGATGGACACCAAGTAACGCTGGGAGTAGAGATACCGCTCTTATAGACTCTGCTCCAGTCGCACTCTTATTCAGACCAATACCTAGCATGAAAACAACTGAGGGATCAGAAGCTAGAAGTTTCCCGAATTTATCCAGCTCTACATCTCCGAGACCGGTGAATTTCTCAACCTTCTCCGGGTTCCATTTCAATGCCTCTTCTTTATACTCCTTATACCCAAAAGTCCATTTTTCAATAAACTCTGTGTCAATCTGATCATTGGTTATAAGCCATTGAGCAAGTCCATATGCTAGAGCAACATCTGATCCTGGTAAGGGGTTAATCCATAGATCAGAAGAATTAGCTGTTTCACTAAGACGCGGATCAACAGTAATGATAACTGCACCCTGCTCTCTACGAGCCTTTTCTGCTAGAGCCCATTGATGAGGTGAACTAACCTTTGCATTAAATCCCCAGAATATGATCACTCTTTTTTCCATCAATTCTTGCGGCTGGCAACCGTAACTCAAACCATAGTGAAGATTAAGCGCTGCATGACCAGATGCAGAGCATACTGCATAGTCTGTTTTCGTCGCTCCAATAAGATTCCAGAGCCTCTTAGGAAATCCAGTTGTTAGGTAACCCGTGTTACCCGCGTAGTCCAGTAAAAGCACCTTTTCAGGACCATATTCAGATATTATATCTTCAAGTTCATTTGATACAAGGTCTAAGGCTTTTTCCCATGATGCTTTCTTATAGACTTTGTTCTTTGAACCAGTTTTAATTAGGGGAGACTTTACCCTTTCTGGGCTGTATACCCTCTTAGCATCACCGGCCGCCCTGGGGCACGTTAAACCATTTGTTACCGGATTATCAAAGCTAGCCCTGACCTCAACTATTTTACCATCTTTTATACTTACATCTAGGGAGCAGGAATCCGGGCAGTCCCTTGCACATACAGTTTTGATTATTCTTGTATGATGGCTATCCATCTATGATACCCGTGTAATACCGTGCTTAATACCTTCTCATCATTACACGATCAGATAAATTTGATGAGATCATTAAACCTAAGATATATTAAGCGCGTCAACGAATAGCCATTTTAAAATGGTGTAAATGAATGGGTTTCCGTGATAAATTTGAGAATGCGGAAAAGGCCCTTACATTTAACGATGTTCTACTTCTACCAGGATGGACCACACTGGAACCTGACGAGGCTAAGGTGAGTAGCAGGTTTACTCAGAGTATTGAGTTGAATCTTCCTTTTGTCGCTTCACCTATGGATACTGTGACAGAGGAAGAGATGGCAATAGCCCTGGCCCGACGGGGCGCCATAGGAGTCCTTCACAGGAACTGTAGCGCCCAGGAGGAGGTGTCCATGGCTAGAGCGGTCAAACGGGCTGAGGCGGTTATTATCCGTGATGTAATAACCGTCACACCCGATACCACGGTGGATGAGCTTCTTGATCTTATGGAGGAACATAATATCAAAGGGTTCCCGGTTGTAGAGGAGAAGAATGAACTTGTAGGAATCGTTACGTGGAGGGATGTCCGTCTTGCCGGAGATAACCTAAGAGTCGGAGATGTGATGACAGAAGAGGTTGTAACTGGCACAGAAGGAACTAGTCTTGAAGAGGCTAAGAGGATTCTACACGAGCATAGGATAGAGAAACTACCAATTGTGGACGAAAATAGGAGAGTAAAAGGCCTGATAACCATGAAGGATATCACCTTGAAGGGCACCTACCCTGATGCTATCCGAGATGATGAGGGTAGATTAATCTGTGCAGCGGCAATAAGTCCTTTCGATCTACCGCGTGCTAAAGCCCTAGAGCAATACGTAGATATTCTCGTACTGGACGTCAGCCACTTCCATAACAAGAACTGCTTTGACGCGACGAAGCAGATACTGAAGGAGGTAAATGCTGAGATAGTAGTCGGGAATGTTGGAACCTTCGAGGCAGCTGAGGATATAATTACCAAGCTTGAGGGGGTCTCAGGAATCAGGGTGGGTATTGGCAGCGGTAGCATATGTAGCACAAGCGTAGTCACAAGAGCAGGCGCACCTACACTATATGCTACCAGCCGTGTAGCTGACGCTGTGAAGCAATACGACGCGGATATCCCAGTAATTGCTGATGGTGGAATGAGGAATCCCGGGGATGTCGCAGTAGCTATAGCAGTAGGAGCGTCTTGTGCGATGATGGGAAATGTCTTCGCTGGATGCAGGGAAAGCCCAGGCAGACTTGTTGCCATGGAGGGAAGATACTACAAAGAATACTATGGAATGGGCTCCACTAGGGCGAGGAAGAAACGCTTTGCACAGGATAGGTACAGCCAACCAAGTAAAGATGTAAGCGAAGGAGTCGAGGGATGGGTGCCATATAGAGGACCAGTAGAGGATATACTATCTGAGTTTACTGGAGGCCTCAAAGCAGCCATGGGGTATGTAGGAGCATCCACAATACCAGGAATGTGGAATAAAGCCAAACTTGCCCTGATAACAGAGAGTGGAGCAAAGGAAGCAGCACCACACGATATAATGTCCCCGGGTCCTGGCAGATCCATCTAATTTTTTTTCAGTGGTAATCCTTTTACCATATTTTTATCGCTTTTACACCTAACAGTGATATCATGATAGAGAGAGCAATAATCAGTGTCTACGATAAGACCAGCTTGGAAGATCTGGTAAAGGTTCTTGAGAAGTATAATGTTGAAATTATCAGCAGTGGTGGTACAGCGAAGAGAATCGGAGAAATAGGATACGAAAAGCTCATCGAAGTCAGTTCGTATACGGGTCACCCTGAGAGCCCAGGAGGTCTTGTTAAAACTTTACACCCAAAAATTCACGGTGGCCTACTTCTAGACGTTGAGAACCCAAATCACAGAAACTGGATGGAAGAAAATGATGTTAAGAAAATAGATCTGGTTGTATGCAACCTATACCCCTTTGAGAAGGTTACCACAGAGGGCGCTGAACTAAAGAAAGCTTGTGAATATATTGACATTGGCGGTCCTACAATGACAAGAAGTGCAGCAAAGTCAAGTCTGTTATATGATTCAGTTTGTATAGTTACCTCAATCGAACAATATGATGAATTAATACAGGAGCTAGAGAAAAACGATGGTGAGATAAGTTCTAATACCCGTAGAAGATTCGCCCTAGAAGCCTTCAAAAGGACTAGTCGCTATGACAACTCAATAGTAGAGTACCTGGAGGAAAAGCTATGAGCAAGTCAATGAGGAAAAGATACAGCACAGCACTGGAAGAGGAATACCCAGATGAAATTATTATCAAGATTGGAGAAAAGGAGACTGTTTATAGAAAAAAGATGAGCCTAAGATATGGGGAGAACCCTCATCAGCCCGCAGCCTTCTATTATCCTGTAGATGTAGACCTTAACCTTGGAGATCTAAAAATTCTGAAAACAGGCAAAGGCGGACTGAGTATGACAAACCTAGAGGACATCAATAACAGCCTAAGGATAGTTAGTTACTTTGAAGACCCAGCCTGTGCAGTAATGAAACATGTGAACCCGAGTGGCGTAGCTGCCAGAAATCACCAAGAACAAGAACTAGAATCAGTCTACAAACTTGCCAGAGACTGCGATAGCCTAGCAGCTTTTGGGAGTGTAGTAGGATTCAACAGTACTGTAGACACGACCACTGCAGAAGAAATTATGAGTACCTACGTAGAAGCCGTCGTGGCGCCCGACTATGAAGATGGGTGCATGGAACATTTCAACAAGAAGAAAAACTTCAGGGTAATCCAGGTTCCTAACCTTGAATACGGTAGCAGATACATAGGAGATCCTCTTAGCCCACTAGATTTCAGCGTCCAGATGGATGGGAGCATAATACTCCAGGCCCCCTTACTCACAAAAATTAAGGGGTCTTCTGATTTGAAGTTCGTAACCGATAGGGAGCCAACTGATCAAGAATTGAAGGATCTCCTATTCAGCTGGTATGTTTGTATGAATGTTAGAAGTAATGGCGTAGTATTGAGTAAAGAGAATGCTACAATCGGCATCGGCACAGGCCAGCAGGACCGAGTAACCGCGATAGAGCTAGCAATAGACAAAGCTAAGATGCGTGGCCATACGGAGAAGATTGAGGGGGCAGTTCTAGCTTCTGACGGGTTCTTCCCATTTAGAGATAACATCGACCCACTTGGAGAAAACGGTGTCTCCGCATGTATTCAGCCAGGCGGTAGCATCAGGGACAAAGAGGTAATCGATGCTTGCAATGAATACGGTATTGCAATGGCTTTGACCGAAGAACGCTGTTTCAGACACTTCTAACCCGGTTTCAGGGATCCCTTGAGAGAGGGCAGGTGCTACAGTGTGGCCCTCCCAATAGATCAAGATAACCACTTTTCCATTCCTTGACCTCAACTCCATGCTCTCTTAGTTCATTATTTGTATTGTGGTTACGGTCGTAGCCTATTACTACGCCAGGTTTAATAGTTACAATATTAGGGGCACCTCTACTTTGCTCCATCATCGCATCTAGAAGATGCTCAACATCATTCTCCTTTCTCGGCCTCCCACCAACATAAATTATTCCGTCTCTCTCAACTTTTTCCTCTCTAATTAGGAAGTCAAGAAAACTCTTCTCG
>WJIV01000025.1 GCA_014730055.1 Candidatus Bathyarchaeota archaeon | reverse complement strand
TTATTCCATATAGTCAACTGGCTCTCTTTCTTCTTGAGGATGGCTTAAATCTACAACTTATTGTCGACCAAATATTGAATTACAGGATCAGCACATTTGCATGGCTTGATGTCGTGATATCTGCCATTGTAGTGATTCTTATGGTGTACGATGACAGAGAAAAAATTCAGCTATACTATATCCCGATAATCGCAACACTTCTTATAGGTCCAAGCTGCGGTCTTCCATTATTCCTTTACATGAGAGGGAGATCCTAACTTCATATTTTCCTCCTCTAATTTATAGGAGAATTTAGGGTTTCAAAATTAGAGAATACTTAATCAAATTCTTATGTCAGGTTTTTGAAACTAATTTCAAAGATATTACTTTAATTATATGAAATGCATTTTTATCCTACTCTTCTCTGTGAAGAAAGTATTATTGCTATAGTTCGTTAACTTAAGCCCGGTTAAATATGGAAAAAGGGGATCAAACTAGTTACCACTCATCCACTGGATAAGTATAATTCTCTCCTGTTCTAAGGCGTTTTACTTTTCCTTCCTCAAACTCATAAATCGCATACTCATTATGGCTTCCGTATCCAGTGGCCTTCATCCTGAACTTGTCGCCCTCAACATGTTCTAGTGTTGTATATTCGATCATGGGATCGGGGAGCTGGGGGTTGATCATGATTAATTCACTGTTGTAGATCAGTACCTCTGTGTCCCCCCACCTATTCCTGAACTTTCCTGTGTATCGCTCAAAGTCCATCTCTGGTTTCTCATCCTGCTTCGGTGCTAGTCCTGGTGCGATCCATTTGAAGGCCTTCTCGACGTACTTCACTGGTTCACCGTCCCCAGCGTTTGTGAATACAATAATAGCCACCTTATCCTTCAGGTCAATTCGTAAGTTGGTTCTATAGCCTGGCACAGATCCCCCGTGACCATGATATGTTTTACCATCTATTCTCTGAATATTGAAGCCAAGACCCCATCCAACGTCCCAATTTGGAGCAAGCCAGCGAACACGGTGCATCTCCCTGAGAGTCTCCCCCGTGAGCACAGGATCGTCTTCATCTAACCTGAATTGGAGCATAGCAAACTTCGCTAGGTCCATGACTGTTGTGGCCATGTTTGCAGCCGGGTTGATGCCCTTGCTGCTCGTATATTTACTGACCTCCCTTGTGCCATTAGGCATGCGTCGACCGTAACCCTTAGCTAATCTCGGGTGATCCCGTGGTACGTCCTTGATATATGTATCATTCATACCAAGTGGCTTGAATATGTTAGTCTCGACATAGTTCTCATAAGGTACGCCTGAAGCTTCCTCAACGATGTAACCTGCGAGACTAAGCGCTAAGTTGCTGTATTTCCACTTCCTCCAGGGTCTTAAAGGATGCTCCTGGGATGGCAGGTTCCTTATGATCTCCTCTTTGGATGGGAATTCAACAGTAGTCCAGTAAGGTCCCGCCGCTTCACGGGGAAGCCCACTCGTGTGGGTTATTAGGTTCTCTATGGTTATGGTCTCACCCTTCTGCTCTTCGATCTCAAACCAATCAAGGTAATCATTGATAGAGTCATGTATGCTGAGTTTACCCATATCTCTGAGCTGCATGATGGCCGTGCTTGTAAATAGTTTTGTGATTGAGGCGATCCTGTATATAGTCTCGGGAGATGCCTTTCTCTCAGCTTCTAGGTCGGCGTACCCGAAGGCCCTGCTCCATATGATCTCTTGATCCCTGATGACAGCCACACTCATACCCGGCTGCCCACTGTAGGCCATCTGACTCTCTGTCCAACTATTAAAGACCCGAACCCCCGATGCCACTTTATCGTCCAAAACACTCATACCTGATACAGATAACCCTGATTATTTCAGCTTAAGCATAGATCTCAGCTCGCTGAACATATTATTTAGACAATTGTTTACTGTTTTTACATATTTAGAGACTCTTCAAAAAAAGAGGCCATTAGATAGATAGAAAACTTCAAAACTATATCCATAATGATAACGAGGACCATGCTGATGTCAAACAAAACTAGCTCATATCTATCGATATCATGCAACTTCTCAGCAAAATCAATAATTTTCCAAAATACCAAATTCGTATTTCTAATGTTTAGATTAATTTGAATAAATACTACTTTGGGTTGATAAGTAAATCCGCAGATAAAAATATATCACAAGGGCCATTCTATTGTACATTTTTTATAATTATTTATCCTATTACATTGTTGAAATTAATTGAAAACAATCAAAGAAAAAATGATCTATAACTTGGATGAATTCATTTCAAAATGGAATCATGTGTCTTCTGATCCGTATAAAGTAATCATGCTCTACCTATTGGCAGCTTTAAACATCGAGAAGAACCTAGATGAGGCTGAAAATATGATGACTGTGATAGTTTCTAAGAAAGACTGTCTAGAGGATAATGAATCTCCAACTGGTCTTATGCTAGGACGAAGTGCTGGTTATTTCCTGAGAAGATTTCAAGATAACCCCAATATAGCAAGGTCATATCTGGGAGGTTCTCCTGAAAATAATTACCAGGTAAATGAATCAAATCTAGAGTTAACAGTACTACGCGAGGAGGAAATTAATGAGAGACTTAAGATCTTCATTAAATCCAAAGGGAAGGATTTTCTAACTCCGGTACAGGTTCAGAAAAATAGAGATAATGAGTGGAAACTTGTTGAATACTCCTCAATATGCACAGGAGTAAAGAAACCACTATCTGAACAAAACGACTTTTAATAATAACAAACAAATATTTATTTTTTAAAAAAATCAGATCTGAAAAAATAAGCATAAATATCCCCAAGGTAAACCATTTTCATGTCTGTCGTTCTTCCGTCACGCTGTGGAATATATTGTGGAGCCTGCTATATTTATAGATCAGAAAGGGATGGTGGTGATTTCTTAGAACAGATTGCTGAGTGGCAGAAGGTGGAAACTGAGCAGGTTAAGTGCAATGGCTGCTTTGCAAGAGATGAAGAGAAATGGCCAAATTGCAGGAAGTGCACTCCTTGGGAATGTCTTGAGAAGAAAGGTTTGAGATATTGCCATCAATGTGAGGAGTTCTGGGAATATTCCTGTGAGGAATATTCAAATCTTGAAGACTTCTGTTCAAAAAGGGGTGAAAAAATTAGACAGAATTTGATAAAAATGAAAGAGAACAAGTCAAAATGGCTTGAAGAGCAGGATAAGAAATGGAGATGTAGAAATTGCGGAGAGCCTTACTCTTGATACGAGGAAAACTGTCACCACTGTAAAGCTTCACTATATAGAAAGGATTTACTTCTGTAGAAAGCCAATTATTCTAGATTTTGATGCGATCCAAATATTCTATACAATTTACATTAATTTTTCCGCATAATTCCCTAAAAATAGCTTTACGTTCAGATGGCTCATGAGTATTAAATTTTAAGAAGAATGTGCGATTTTCTAGGTCAAAGGGACTATCAGCTTTACCATAAATATAAAACAACATTGCGGCAAAATGCACTGCTACTTCACCCTCGCGTTTGAGTAATCCTTGAATCAATTCTCTAACTATTTCTTCAGGGTGAAAATTTTCAACTAGATCCAAGGCAGGTGATAAGCCATTATAAAAATTAGCAGAATTTAATGCTTTAACTATTAGTTTAGTTTTTAATTGATCGTTTACCAGCTTGGGAGCAAATCTCAGTACTGCCATGTTTATATCGTCTGTGCCATTTAATATAGAAGATTTGAGTGCTAAGTGTGCTCCTTTTGTATCCAGGGTTGCAAGGGCTTCTATATCCCGCCAGTCTGGAGGATTTCTATTTATGAGGGTTTTTTCTATTTCCTTACGTTCTTCTTCATTAGCGTCATTAATTGCATCAAGATCATATCCGATCCCATCATGCCATTTTTGGTAATCAATTTTCATGCTCTCAATAAAACGCGTAAGAGGAGAATAATATGCACACATTAGTTACTTGAAAACAATACAAGCTTCGAATATAATTTTCGATTTTCTATCGAATAAATTAATTGAAGATTCATAAATACAATCAATTAAATATCACTGATTGAGTATTTTCCATAAAAATTACGGCGTAGATGTTAAAACGACAAAAAATGTTTCTAAATTAACAATAAATTATGTCATAAAAAATTTATTTAAATTTTAAATTTGTAAAGACATGAAGGTTACAGTGCTTCACGGAAGCCCACGTAGAGGAAAAAACAGTGATACTTTAACTGACTGTGTAATAGAAGGTTTAAACAAATCAGGTTCTCACATAATTGAACATTTCTACATCAACGATCTTGAGATATCTCCCTGTCAAGGATGCCTGAGCTGCAAAGATTATCCAAACGAATGTAATGTAAAGGACGACATGCAAGCAATCTATAGAGCTTACAGGGATTCAAACCTAATTATATGGGCATCTCCAATGTACTGGGGCTACATTACAGCACAGCTAAAGCTTGTTCAAGATAGGATGGAAGCACTAGCTTGGAGTGGATTCGAAAATAAGACATTCGCAGTTTTGTTCACTTATCGTCACCACTACCAGTCAGCAGCTAATATGTTCAAACGTATAGCCCCACATTTCAAAATCGACCTACACATACTGGAATGCCGCACTTATGACCCTGAGACAAAAAGAGACGTTCCGATTTACGAATTACCAGAGAAGCTAGATGAAGCGTACAGGTTGGGTGTTAAGCTCAGTAAAATATTGAAATAAATTCCTTGGAGCCAAGTTAATTAATATATTTTATCCTCTCGAGTTCTTTGAAGTGAACAATTTCCTTATTAGGGAATAGCTTATGCCTCATAAGTATCTCTCAAGGAAACGAGATAATCGCTTTAGTCCTTCCATTAAAGTATTCTTGGGGTTACCGTAACCTATCCTTAGATGATCCGGATGCTCAAAGCAATCCCCGGGTACAAGAAATGTACTTTCCTCTTCCATCAGATCGAGACAGACTTTCGATGCAGGTAAATCTAAATTGTGCTGCATGAATCCTACACTCCCGGCTTTCGGTGGAATCCATTCAATCAGGGGCTCTTTTCTTACCCACCCATCAAGGATAGTATGGTTCTCTCTTACTATTCGGTTATTCCTCTCTAGAATAGAATCTATATAGTCCATTGCTAGGGATGCAAGAGCTTCATCAAGCATGCTCTTACTGATTGTTGTGTAATCTCTATGAAGCATGCACTTGTATATGGTCTCCTCGTCGGCGGTTATCCAACCTAGTCTTAACCCAGTAAGACTGAAAGGCTTACTAAAGCTCCCTGTTGCTATTCCTTTCTCGTAAATATCAACAATAGAAGGCGTTGAGTAGGAGTTTTTTATGTACAAGCCCCTATAGGCCTCATCACAGTGGACATAGGCACCTACTTCCTCGGCTATCTCACAGATGCCATTCAACATGGATTCATCTAACAAGCTCCCGCAAGGATTATTTGGGTTATTTAGAACTATCATCTTTGTCTTCTTGTCAATAAGATCCTTCAAAGCTTCTAGATCTGGTAACCACTTATTCTCCAATGTAAGTAAAAGGCGCTTTACATTTGCACCAAACCCAGCAGGAACGCTAAATAGCTGCTGATATGTAGGAAATACAGATATCACGGTATCACCCGGCTCAACAAGACTATAGAAACTGTTGAAATTAGCTTCAATAGCACCCCCGGTAACCAGTACATTTTCAGGGTTAACGTCCTTGTAT
>WJIV01000217.1 GCA_014730055.1 Candidatus Bathyarchaeota archaeon | reverse complement strand
TTAATAACCTTTAAATTCTAACTCTCAGGTTAAGACGGGGAAAGAAATGGCGCGACGTGCGAGAATCAAACTTACAAGCACAGACATTGACAAGCTTCAGGGTGTTTGCAGCGAGATAAAAGATATTTCTGAGAGAATAGGCGTCAAACTAGTCGGACCCATACCTCTACCTACCAAGAAACTAGTCGTTCCGACGAGAAGAACCCCATGTGGTGATGGTAGTAATACCTGGGACCGATATGAGATGCGTGTCCACAAGCGCCTAATCGAGATAGACGCAAAGGACCGGGTAATGAGAAGCATAATGAGGATCCGGGTACCGAACGAAGTCTACATCGAGATGGAAATCAAGTAACATCCTTTACTGCTGTCCTGCTTTATTATTAAATCTATAATTAGATCTTTTAGACTACATTTAGTTATTTTAGACGTTTTTTTGTCCTATTTGGGATAATTGTTTTAAGAGGCTATGCGTTCTTTCTTAACCTCTTCAAGGTGAAATATTTGAGTAAACGGGTAATGATTGCACTGGGCGGTAACGCGATAAAGCAACCACATGAGACTGGAACCTTCAAAGAACAGATGGAAAACGTGAAAACAGCCTCAGAGCAGATTGGTCAGATAGCAAGAATGGGTTACGAGATAGCGATTACACATGGGAATGGTCCACAAGTTGGTGATCTTGCCATACAGCAGGAGCAGGGCGCAAGTATGGTCCCTGAGCAGCCTCTATTTATCCTAGGAGCAATGACCCAGGGTCAGATAGGGTTTATGTTACAACAGAATTTACACAATATCCTGGCAGAGGATGGAAAAGATGTATCCACCGTTATAACACAGGTTGTTGTGAGCAAGGATGATCCTGATTTCCAGGACCCATCTAAGCCAGTTGGCCCATATTATACAGAGGATAACGCGAAAAAGCTAGCAGAGGAGAATGGGTGGCTTGTTAAGAAAGTAAGACCAAGTGGGGATAAGACTTGGAGAAGAGTTGTCCCGAGTCCCATTCCAATTAGCATTGTTGAATCTCAGGTTATTAAGAGGGTTGTTGAGAGCGGAACTATTGTAATTGCGAGTGGTGGCGGTGGTATACCCGTTATCAAGAATGGTGAAGACAAGCTTGAGGGTGTTGACGCTGTTATAGATAAGGATAGAGCCGGTGCCAAGCTTGCAGAAGAAGTCAATGCGGATATCTACCTGATTCTAACGGATGTTGAGCATGCTCTGCTGAATTTTGGCAGCGAGAATGAGAAACCCATTGATCAGATGACTCTGGAGGAGGTTGATAAGTACCTTGAGGAAGGGCACTTTAAAGCCGGCAGTATGGGTCCCAAGGTTGAGGCCGCCAAGATTTTTGTGGAACGTGGGGGAGACCACGCTATAATCACAAGCCTTGATAAAGCAGTTGATGCCCTGAAAGGAAAGACAGGTACTAGAATAGTTTCATAACATCATTTCTTTTATAAACTATTAATACAGTTTCATTGTCATGAGCGAGCAGACACCCAGCTTAATTACACCTTTAGTAACTCAGCTAGGGGTAGGAGGAATAGGCGGATTGGCAGTTGGCTATGCCATCAAAAAAGTAGCCAAGATAGTCGCTTTTATAATCGGTCTTGCATTCCTTATGCTACAGTACCTAGCCTTCAAAGATATTATTAGTATAAATTACGGGGCTCTTGAGGCCTGGGCCAACGATATAGTATCCAATGTCGGTGTAGCTGAAGGTATACTTACCACGATGATTGCTAATTTGCCATTTGCATCCAGCTTCATAGTAGGATTAGGTATAGGCTTAAAGATGGGATAGCCTAGCCACAAATAGTTCTTCAAAGAAAAGTTTCTTTTTTCTAATAATTTCTACATCATAATCATATTCAGTTAAATCGAGGTTTGTCAGGGATGAATAAACCATTAGAATAGACCCATCTTCATTCAGGTATCTTTTAGCTTCTCCAAGAAATCTAGCGATAACCTCAAATCCCTTTTTACCCCCAGCCCAACTCAACTCATCCGCTTCTCCCTCTGAAGGTAGATAAGGTGGGTTGAAAATTATCCAGTCGAATTTACCGGAGATATTATTGAACAGATCACTCCGAATAAATTTGATTTTACGCCTAATCCCTTCGCTTCTCGCTCTTTTATCTGCTTTTCTCAGCGCATCGTTACTAATATCAACGGCCGTAACCTCGCGCACATCATTTTTTAACGCGGCAGTTACTGCCTGAATCCCTGAGCCAGTGCCCATATCAAGAACTTTACCATAAACCAGCTCATCAACAGCCTCTGCTAGCAAGTAGGAGTCGTCATGAGGTTCGTATACTGGTTCCACAGTACGTTCTACGGCTCTTATTTTCAATAAGTTTTGCTTCTCCAAACTTCTTTTATTACTTATTAGGGAATTTGATCCTATGGAAATAACTGTACTAGGTACAGCCAGTATCGGTGGGGTTCCAGAGTGGGATTGTCCTTGTCCCAATTGCGCCTCCGCTCGGGCTGATGCTAATCTTAGAAGAACAAGAGCATCCATTACAATAAGCTTGGACGGGGGTAAACACGTTCTCATTGACGCTGGGCATGATCTAAAAACCCAGTTAGAGGCGAGGGGCCTAACCCCTAGAGAAGATGTTGTTGATGCGAATTTCAGGGAATCTAGAATTGACTCCATATTCCTAACTCACGGCCATGCTGATCACACAGCAGGTATAGCCGAGTTCTGTACAGGAAAGAGCTTCGAAATACCTGTATACGGACCTAGTGATCTAATTGATTTTCTATTCGGTACAGAGAAATCACCGAATTATTTCGGGGCGCTTGGTAGACTAGCTAAGAACTACGTTATACCCATCAAACTCGAAGAGAACGAAACTATTACCCGATTAGAGGGTACCAAAGTAACTGGTTTTGAGGTGAAGCACACACAGGTGCTTGAGGATGGCTCAAGATACCCTAGTTCAACTTTTGCCTATGAAATCAGTAATGGTGGTAAACGTATAATATATGCTCCAGATATAGGAAGGTTGGATGAATCCCTTCTAAATAGGCTTGAAGGCGCGGATGTCTTCATGATGGACGCAACGTTCTGGTGGGATAATGAGTTGGAAAGAATCAGCGGAATCCCCGTTACTAGTTATCAACTTGGGCATGTTCCCCAGGAGGAGGCTACAAAAATTCTAGAAGATCTCGATATTGGACGTGTGATATTTACACATTTCAACCACACGAACCCTGTACTAAACCCCGAGAGTCGTTTCAGAGAAATTGTTGAGGTGGCTGGGCAGGAATTAGCCTATGATGGTATGATAATTGAAATCTAGTAGGTCCTGCTGACATAGGCTACATACTTTGCTTCATCCCTGCATAATATGCAGCTACCTTTAGGGACTTCGTCTACGTCCCAACGGGTTCCCCTTACTTCACCTGCTACCATGTCCTTAATATTAAAGGCGCACTCAGGGTCTCCACACCAGTTGACCTTGACAATTTTTCTTTCATCCATGTGTCCCTTAAGCTCTTCCAAGTCTTCTGCCTCAGCAATTAGTTCATCCATGACGTCCTGGCTCCTGGATTTCAAGGTCTGAAATATCTCATCGAATAGTTCTTTTATCTTTGGGATCAGCTCTTTTTCACTGACTGTGGTTTTCTCGAAGTTATCCCTTCGTGCGAGTGTGACCGTCTTGTTCTGAGCTTCTCTTGGACCTATCTCTACCCTTAAGGGTACGCCAAACATCTCCCATTTGTAGTACTTGTCTCCTGGATTTAATCTCTCATCGTCGTCGAGGACTACTCTTATGCCTGACTCTTCGATAATATTTGTAATCTTTCTGGCATAGTCTTCAGCAATTTTTTCTTTCCCTTTGAACAGTAGAGGTATCACAACTACCTGTTTAGGTGCTACATTTGGTGGTAATATGAGCCCGTGATCATCGCCATGGTGACTTATAGTTGCAGCAAGGGTTCTACCAAACCCCATTCCATAACATGTTGTCGTAGCGTAAACTTGATCTCCATCAGGGTTTTCGTAGGTTAAATCAAAGGCCTTAGCGAAGTTATACCCCAGCTCATGGACTGTCCCAATCTGATTAACCTTGCCGTCTGGGTTCCAGGTATCGAATGCTACGCTGTAGTCGGCTCCTGCAAACTTGTCGAAGTCAGGCCTCTTTAAGGTGATATATGATAATCCAAGCCTGTCGTAGACACTTGAGTATATCTTAATTGCTTTTTTAACCTCTTCCTCAGCTTTCTCAATGTCCTCGTGAGCTGTGTGTCCTTCGTTCCATAGGAATTCTCTTCCTCTATAAAGGGGCCTTGTCGCTTTGGTCTCGTACCTGTAGACATTGCATGTCTGATGCATCTTTATTGGTAAATCTTGATGGCTTCTCATCCATAGCTTAAACATTGGGTAAATTGCCGTCTCACTTGTTGGTCTCAGTACAAGCCTTCTCTCCAATTCGTTTAGACCTGCATGAGTTATCCAGAATACTTCAGCGCTGAATCCTTCGATGTGATCTTCTTCCTTCTGGAAGGCGTCCTCGGGTATGACAACTGGGAACTGCATGGGCTGATTTTCATTCTTCTCTAAATCTGTCTCTAGCATCGCTATGATGCGTTTTAGTATGCTGAATCCCCAGCCAGTATATACCGTGAAACCCTTCACTGGGTACCGGTCGTCGGCTATCTTTGCCTCTAGAAGAACCTTATCGTACCAGTCAGTAAAGTTCTCCTTGGGTATCAGCTTATTCTCGGAGGATTCTTTCCCAGTCATCTTTCCTCTAACCCTCTTTTGAGGACTGGATGTTTTAAAAAGATACTGTCATGGATCCCTGCTACAGCCACGTGTAGCAATACAAACAATTATATTCACCACTTTATATCAAGGTGCCAATGAGACGAGAGATACAGGTACTCTTACTTGCTGTTTTTGTAGCTATGCTAGGGTTGGGTATAGTCAGTCCACTGATACCGATATATGCTGAGGATCTAGGAGCGACTTATACTCAGATAGGGCTTCTCAGTTCCGCTTGGAGTATATCGAGATTTGTCTTCTCGACACCCGCAGGACGAACTAGTGACACAATCGGTAAGAAGAAGGTAATAATGGCTGGCTTGTTTACCTACTCGGCTGTTTCCTTAGGTTATTCGATAGCTTGGAATTTCACTTCACTTATTACTTTTAGGCTTGTTCACGGGTTAGGTTCCGCAATGGCCATGCCCGTCGCGATGGCATATGCAGCGGAATTATCCCCCAAAGGTAAAGAGGGCAGATACATGGGTACCATGAATCTGGCAATGTTTGGGGGTATGGGTATGGGGCCATTGATTGGCGGGACCCTTACAGATATGCTTGGGACAAGTGCACCATTCTATATTATGAGCGCCTTGACGGCCATTAGCCTTGCTCTGACTTATGCCTTCTTGCCCAGGATAGAAAAATCATCTATGGATCCCTCTCGTCCGAGACCATCTTTTAGGAAGGTGCTTTCTAACAGAATATTATTAGCAAGCTTCATTTTTAGGGCAATCAACTCACTTGGAAGGGGAGCGATATTTAGCTTTCTCACAATTTTCATGCATACCCCAGTATCAGAGGGTGGATTGGGACTATCATTAACCCAGGCTGGAACTGTACTTTCTGTTGGGCAGCTATCCTCAGCTGGCTTGCAGAGGCCCTTCGGCGATCTTGCAGACCGTTACAATAAAAAGATGATAATAGTAGTTGGTGGAATAGTTAGCGCTTTTGGGATGTTTGCATTCCCTTTTACAAACAATTTCTGGCAGGTACTGGGTGCTAGGCTACTCTTCTCGATTGGAAGTGCAACAATGTTACCGGCAATCTCTGCCATAGCCGCGATTGAGGGCCGAGAGTTAGGTATCGGTACTACTATGAGTGTATTGCAGAGTGCAATGAGTTTAGGCATGATGGCTGGTCCCCTCGTCTCAGGAATACTAGCTGATATCTTTAGTCTGACTCCTATATTCTACGTCGGGACCGCCATCTCCTTGATTGGAACGGGAATTTTTGTAGTCTTATCCCGGGGCTATTCAGGAATCGAAGTTTTAAATCCCGCGGAATAGCTTTTTACTCTATGCCTTCCAAAATGGGACTTCGTTACCCTAAGGACTATACCGAGAAACAGTTGGAGGAGAATGCGGATACACTTGAGCGTGCTATTACAGTACCTGTGAATATAGAGATCGATGCAGAGCACAGGGTATATGATCTCAGTGAGATGCGAGCTATCCTCGAGAAGGCAGATAAGATCGTACGACAGGATTGTGGCTGTAAGACAGATTACGGCAACTGTAACGCACCAAGGGACGTATGCCTGAATATCGGGCCAGCAGCCGAGGATGCACTTGAAATGGAACGATATAACCCGAAACTCATTGGCCTCGATGAAGCCCTAGAGACATTGGAGAGGAGTCACCGTGCTGGCCTTGTTCACATGGCTTATACCATGAAAGATGATGAAAACCCAAGTGTCATTTGTAGCTGCTGCTCTTGTTGCTGTCATACCTTAGGAGGCTTACTAAGGTTCGGAATAGCTACAGAGGTACTCACAAGTAGGTATATCGCTGAGGACGATGAATCCAAATGTATCC
>WJIV01000216.1 GCA_014730055.1 Candidatus Bathyarchaeota archaeon | reverse complement strand
TCTTGTTTTATGCATTCTAGAACCCCCATCGCTCGATTAATGTGATAGTAGCGGAGAGGGTATACTTCTTTGATGATCCTAGTTACAATGTAATTTAGATGTCCATCCATGCTTTCTACTGGTTTTTCTTTAAGTAGATCAATTATCTGCTGGATTGGTTCCTCATACTGGGGCCGGTCTTCCTCATTAATATATGGCATGATGTCTCAACTATTGAAACCGTTCTGAGATATTTTAGGATTTATATAATGTTCAGTTCGTAATCAATAATATTTTCACTCGAGCTATCGTAAATGAAGTACCCCTTGAATTTCTTCCCCTCTAACAGGATAGGTAACCAGAAGCTATCATCCTTCCACATATAATCGTAGGGTATGTTTTGGAGATTAAACCATCTGAGTTCTCCCTCGCCAAGATCTTTAGGTTTTCCACTATAATGTTCTGTATAAAATATATAGCAACTCCAATCAGGTGAGGATTTTCTACCAAAATAAAAATCAAGAACACCTCTTAGTTCGTGAGCACGAATTCTCAGACCCGTCTCCTCAAAAACCTCTCTAGATACACCTGTATAGGGTGATTCATCAGGCTCCAGTTTACCTCCAGGACCATTCCACTTACCCCCTCCAAATTTATCTAGTCTTTTATATTGAAGAAGTATCATCTCATCGTGAATAATTTCACATATTGTGGCCCTAACTGTCACGATTACTAATATATGAAACCTGTTTTAATATTCTGCTTCAAATATATGCTAGTTAAATACAAAATCTATCCAAATATCGCTCGTTTCATTTCAAGAATAATATGATTTCCGGCAAGTCCAGCAACTGTGAAGCCTATTCCGAGCATTACAAATCTGTTAGCTTTCACCCTATCGTAACTTACTTGAGTGCTCTTGTAGCTTAACCAGAGCCCTATAAAGATACTTGCGTTAGCTATCATTACGAAAACGCTCTCATAAATCGTCTGTTCACTAATGTATGGATGTAACGTGAGATAACCACCCTGATAAGGTATAACCGTGTATACTTGGTCACTCAGTATATTATAGAACCCCCCACCAAGAATAAAGATGCAGAGAAATATGCTTCCCCATGTTATTAATCGGCCTGGTACCCTGAAATTTTTCAGAGATTCTAACGCGCTATTTCTACTGCGTCTTCTCCTGCTCATATGTCTCCTTGACTCTTTTAAGATATTAAAATATAATCCTTTGTGTTAGCTCAACGAAAGATGAGGTTTATAAATCAAGGCTAACGTTACCTTACGGTAATCGGGGAGTATCATGCCGCAGCGTATACTATGTTCGGAATGTGGGGAGGTCCTTTATGAGGGCGAGTTACTGAAATCTCCTCAAGATATTATCAAAAAATATGAGGGAAAGTGCCCTTCTTGCGGAAAAAGACTTGAATTTGATACAGAGCAAGTAAAAATCAGACCTTGTGAATCAATCTGATACAATTTTGAAACATAACACAAAGCGAAAAACCAAAGATCGTTATTCTTTGAAGTACAGAGAAAGATTAAAGCAATAACCCTTATTTAATCTAAGCTGAATCTAGAATCGGTAATCCATTTGGAATTAAAGAAAACTCATCTATACGAATATCATAAAGAAAATGGCAACATCGTTGACTTTGGCGGTTTCGCTATGCCAGTATGGTATACTGGAATTAAACAAGAGCATAATGCAGTCCGCGAATCCTGTGGTATTTTCGATACCAGCCACATGGGTAGGACATGGATTATTGGTGAAGAAGCGGAACGTTATCTAAATTATGTAGTGACAAATGATGTCAGCACTTTGGAACCAAACGGAGGAATGTACACTGTCATGTGCCGACCAACCGGAGGGATAGTAGACGATCTCATACTCTACAAGTTTAGCCCAGAAAAATTCCTCTTTGTTTACAACGCCAGCAACCGTGAGAAAGATTTTAACTGGTTGAAAAAAAACACCAAAGGCTTTGAGGTAAAATTAGAGAACGTCAGTAACAAAATGGCTATGATAGCAGTACAGGGACTAAAAGCCCAAGAGATAACATCCGAGCTTACTGAAAAAAACCTTGACGAGATAGATAGATTTCAGATCGCCGAAGCAAACATAAGTGGATATGATTTATTTATAGCACGAACCGGTTACACAGGAGAGGACGGCTTTGAGCTCTACATTCCTGATACCACCGTCGAAGAACCTGAGAAAGCCATGAAAATATGGAATGATCTTCTAGAACTAGGAGCAACTCCTTGTGGACTCGGATCAAGGGATACACTAAGACTGGAAGCAGGACTATGGTTATACGGTAATGATATCGACGAATCAACAAACCCCATTGAAGCAGGTCTAAGCTGGACGGTAAAGCTAGACAAGTCAGGTTACTTCGTAGGGCAGCGGGCTATTCAGGAGATAAAAGATGATGGTATTAAACGCAGACTTGTGGGAATGAAAATGGAGGAGAGAGGCATTCCCCGTCACGGTTACCCCATCTATAACAATGAAGAGGAAGAGATTGGTGTGGTTACAAGCGGTGCACTAAGCCCAACACTGGGGGTAGGTATTGCAATGGGATACGTTGAGCCGGATTACCGAAAAAGAGGAACTGAAGTGTATATTAAGATACACGACAAACTCAGGAAGGGAAAAGTAGTTAAATATCGACCCTTCTATGATGAATCCGAATACGGTTTCAAGAGGGATAAGAATGAGTGAAGAATACAAAGTTGAAGAAGGACTATACTATACCAAAGAGCATGAATGGGCAAAAAAGCTGGATGACGGAAACGTTGCCGTAGGAATAAGCGACTACGCTCAAGCACAGCTCCATGATGTAGTATATGTGGAACTACCTGAGGAAGAAACAGAGGTCGGTGTTGGTGAAGCTATAGGCGCTGTCGAGTCTGTAAAAGCAGTTAGCGACATGTACGCACCTGTAGGAGGAGTAATCGTTGAGGTCAACGAGGAGCTCTTAGATGCACCAGAAAAGATTAACGATGATCCATATGGTGAAGGCTGGATAGCAAAAATAGAGCCAAACAACCTAGAGGAAGATCTTGGAAAACTGATGGATGTAGAGGAATATAAGAAACATTTAGAAACAGCCGAGCACTAACCTTTTTTCTCCAGCGGGGGTTCCCAAGTGGCCAAAGGGGTCAGGTTCAGGTCCTGATGGAGAAGTCCTTCGTGGGTTCGAATCCCACCCCCCGCACTTTTTACTGTCAAAGTTCTTAATCGGATAAAATAAGAAATAAAATGACATCGCGCCTTTAGGTATCCTTATACTACATTTTTATTTGAAAGCAATTAGATAAATCTATAAAACGCCATATGTCGTGATATCATAATATTGAGTCAAAAAGTAAGGATTTTCACTCTTTCCTTAATCATCGTGTTAAATTTATCGATAAACACTGTGGTTAATGCTAAAGCGAATTATAACTACACGATAAGATGGAACTATACAAACAGAGGGCAAGAAAAGTACAATTTTACTGAAGTTGATTTGGGATTACCATACTTTAATAATAATTCATATCAAGAGATTGTATTTAGTGTTCGGGGATCAAGTTTTAAGGTCATAGCGCTAGATGATGGTTTTAGCAAGATATTGATAAATTCACATACTTCATTGAAATCAGCTAAATCTTATCAAGTCAATATAACTTACCATATAAAAACTTCAGAAAAAGAAATGGTTGAAATTGAACCGAAAAGTGCAGGAGAAATCCACGATATTCCAAATGAATATATAAAGCACATAAAAAGTTGTGATGTATTTCCTGCAAATAACATGGAAATTAAAGATATAGCGCAAGAAATAACGGAGGACGAGGTTACTGTTTTGAGTAAGGTCTTTTCATTAATAGACTGGTTCAAAGAGTATTCAATCTATAAATACTCTGAATTACCTCGATACCCGAATATTACTATACGTGACCCCAGAGGAGACTGCGATGACCTAGCACTTTTGTTCATTACAATGTGCAGGAGTATAGGTATACCTGCTATCTTGCAGACAGGTTTGATAATTAATCAAAACTTACAAGGAGAAGATATCGTATGGGAAGGGCACCTCAATTACACATATGAGGGGTTAAGTTGGCATGCTTGGGCTATGGTCTATATACCACCATATGGATGGCTTCCAGTTGATTTGACACTCAGCAAATCATTAACCCCAATTGATGCTATAATAGAAGCTCCTTACTGGAGACCAAATATGGTAGTTGCTTGGAACATAACAGAGTACGACTATGTTAAAGATGAAATAAACCATAAAGAAAATTTAATATCAAATAATATATTCCTAGAATCATCTAATATATGTACAGCAAAGGAATACAATGAAATAAAACAAATTAATAGGTTATATTACTTTATACCATTTATACCATTGTTATTATATTATGTAATAAAAAAGAGTGTTGATCATTCTTGAATTCTTTCTAGTTTGAAAACGACGGGCCTTAGTCCATCAGTGCAGCATGATACCATGCTGCCTTCTTCTTTTATCCAGGGGAAATTGCCACCCATTGCTAAATGAGCGACATCTCTCTGTATATCAGCCCAAGCCCAACTGCAGAACCCTTCTGGCATGTTTAGGCCTTCAGAGACGTATTCATCTCCAACCTTATACCTGTCGCATTCAGATGATACTGTTCCAGCGGCTAGTTCCTCGAAGACGGGCCCTGGTTTAAGCATCGACACCACGGTTATTTTAACATCATTAACCATATTATTAACCCAATTCTTAATTGATAACTAGCTATTTTAGTTTTCTAGTTTAAAAAATTGGATAATGTTATCTAATTTGAGATACCTATTTTATAGATAATATGGAGAGAAAGATTGGGCTTGTGACTATTCTTACAGACAAAATTGAGCCGATGAAAGAATTTTATAATGAGATACTGGGCTTCCCAATAATTGAAGATCTAGGAAATTACGTTGAATTTCACAACCCCGGAGTGAGATTCGCATTATGCACAAGAGAGACAATGTATGAACATACAGAACAAGAGAGCTATCTCAAGAAACCTGAAGGACAGTTATTTGAACTTGCCATACCTGCAGGAGAACACGCTAACGTTGATTATCTTTATCATGAATTTGTACGTAGAGGAGCTAAACCTATAAAACAGCCCGAAATGATGCCCTGGGGAAGGAAAACTGGATTCATAGCGGACCCTGATGACAACATACATGAAATATACAGCGATCCTGTAAAGTAATTGGAACAATTAGAAATTAATATTGAGGGATTATCCCTCAGCTTCTCAGCGGGCTCCAAAAGTTTTCCTCATCGAAGCGATTATAGTTATGTTTTATTATTTTAAAGGTTAATTAAGAATACCTTGATGAAATGATTTTTGCTTAAAAAATTTATTGGAACAGATATTTTTAATCTAAGAGGCACCAGTATCAGTTGATTAAATTGGGAAATGAATTCGATATAATAATTAAAAATGCGAAAATTGTAGATGGAATAAATAAAACTTTTGAAGGCTCTATTGGGATAAAGAACGATAGAATACTGGAACTAGGTAGAATTGACAGTGAATCTAAGATAACGATTGACGCTGATGGACTCTACGCGATGCCAGGATTTGTTGATCCTCATAGTCATGGGGATTGGGGTTTACCTTATTATCCGGAGTGCCAGAGCGCCGTAATGCAAGGATGTACCACAATAGTTGGTGGCCAATGTGGTGGATCTCCTGCTCCACTAGAGGAATACATGAGACCTCCAGGGGTTCTATATGATGAGGTTTATCAGAGAAACCCCTATCTCTACCACTCACCTACACTGATGAGTATTGATGAAGTTAATGAAATTCATCATGAGAAATTCGGGTGGAATATAGAGTACCGAAATATGGCAGAATATATCGCTTTCATAATTGAGAAGGGTATAAGCATTAACTATGTTCCATTACTAGGACACGGAACGGTAAGATTCGCTGTAATGGGGAAGGATTACAAACGCGAGGCCGAAATTAATGAAATTGATAGTATGAAGGAATTAATACACCAGGGCATTAGAGAGGGATGTCGTGGTTTATCTGCTGGTTTGGATTATGACCCTGATGTCTTTGCGTCAAGAATGGAAATGGAACAATGTGTCCAAGTTCTAAAAGAGTATGATGCAGTATACTCACCTCATTGGAGAAGAACAGGAAGACGCAGGAATATAAAGATGGGAAGTTATAGTGCTGAGCCCATTGAGGGAATCAGAGAAGTAATTGATACAGCTAGAAGTACAGGAGTAAAGACTAATATTGCTCATCTTGCCCCCGGCTGGAGTACAAATGCACCTATGACTCAAGAGATTGGGACCTCAATTGGTAAATCAACATTAGATCCAATAGATGAAGCAATCTCAAATGGAGATATCATAGGATTCGATGTTATACCATGGCAGTGTTGGGAACCTCTCCCCTACCTATGTAGTCTACACTTTACTCAGTGGCTCCGCCTGTTAGGAAGCCGGGATAAGCTCGCTGAGTGGCTTAAATCCGAGGAATTCAGGAAGAAAGCATGGGAAGAAATTGAATCAGGTGAACTTTTCCAGAGATTAGTTATTAATCCATGTATTAACCCTCATTGGTCTGAAAATCTGATAATCGTTCAACATTCAGAAAAAGAATATTTCGGAATCTCATTAAAAGAAGCATCGGAAAAAATGAGAAAATCTCCCTGGGATACCTTATGTGAACTGATAATACTTGATCCGAACAGTAAGGGATCTCATACTGATTATAGAGGGATCGAAGCGCAGATGAAAGAGTTCTTCAAGCACCCTTTGGGTGCTGTAGGGTTGGATGTCGGAATAAGTGATAACAATGATATCGAGAAAAAGTTCCCACCATACGCTATTCCCCTGCCCGATCAGTTTTCTGGATATCCCAAGTTTTTCATGAGATATGTTCGGGATAGTGATTTTCTGAGCATCGAAGAAGCTGTTCAAAAATGCGCGACGGTACCTGCTAAGACATTTAAAATAAAGGATAGAGGGTTACTTATCCCTGGGGCATTTGCGGATATTGTGCTTATGGATCTTAAAAAATTAGGTATACCTGGCGATCCAGAGATTTCTAATGAGTATCCAACGGGAATAAAACATGTATTGGTAAATGGTATAATTGTCGTTGAGAATGGCAAGCACACCGGAAATCGCCCCGGTTCCGTTCTCACACTTCAAGATACAATATAAAGAACCAGAGCAACACATCACCAAAAACAATTGAGAGCAAATATCCTCCACTCATAATCAGAATATAAGGAAGAGTCGCTGAGACCCATATTCGGTCCTTCTCTGCTCTCAGCTTTTTAAGAATTTTCTCAGCTTCCTCATCATCCCAAATATTAGTCCTCAACCTCAAATCTCCATCTAAAGTTTCTAATGGGTATTCAAAGGGAACACCTCTAATCTGTTTTGAATCAAGATTCAACCCAGTAAAAAATAGGGCAATCTTTTTCCAGAAAGGTACATTCTGGTGGAACTCAAAAGGATCATTTCCCGTAAGAAAAGACATTAAGTTTTTAAGGAAAATTAAAAAAGGAGTTAGTACACCCACCAAC
Organism: Candidatus Bathyarchaeota archaeon; assembly: GCA_014730055.1. Next base: position 9,134 of record WJIV01000216.1, on the reverse strand, counting down.
GCAGTGTTTGAGACTAATGTGAAGGAAAATAAAGGTGGAATCCAACCCCAGTTAGCCATTAGATAAATGGGAGGCTTTGGGTGAATGAGGGATAATGCTAAGAAGGCTAAAAGATCAGCTCCACCGAATAGCCTGAAGTATCCAAATAGTAACATAAGGAGACCCATGAATCCAACGGATATAATCAACTGTCTGAAGCTAAGAGATCCAATAAATAACGCATATAGATTTAGAATTAACCCAGATCCGCCGAATATTAACCAGACCTTATCATGTATCTCCCTGGTTTTGATATCTTTGTATGACCCATAACCAAGCATCGATAACGCGAGGAGAGTCCTCAAATAGTCTAGAAAATAGTCTGTCGGACCCATAACGATGAAATGGGGTGCTATAAATAAAAGTATTCTAAACGATAAATCCATTTGTAGAGAAAAAGAAATAATCAAGTATCCTTAGATCATATTATGAAATATCATCTTAGAAGGATCGACAAAGAGATAAAAGATAAGGAAAAACTATTCCAAGTTCTCAAGGAAACCAAATTTATCACCATAGCAATGATAAAAGATGGTAGACCTTACCTGGTCTCGCTAAGCCACGGTTATGATGAGGCGAAAAATTGCTTGTATATCCACTGTGCAAACGAAGGAAAAAAACTTGACTACCTAACTTCTACACCCATTGTTTGGGGACAGGCGTTAATTGATTATGGATATCAGAAAGGTGAATGCACCCACAATTATGTGACTGTGATGTTTGAGGGTAAGGTCAAATTTTTGAAAGAAATAGCTGAAAAACAAGAAGCATTTAGGATTATAATCACCCAATTAGAGCCAGATCCTGAACCATTACTTGACAAATTCCTCAACTCTGATGGAATAAAAGACACAATAGTTTGTAAGATCGAAGTTGAGCATATTACGGGAAAGAAAACCCCTGAAATTGAGCTCTAACTCAAATTTACATAATAACTAATCTAAAAAATTCGAAGGGTGTTTTAAATGCCAGTTTGTATATCGTTGGAAGCTTGCAGCAGCGGATATTATCATATTTTCTGCAAATGGTTTTCCCATGAACTGCAAACCAGTTGGAAGTCCATCCTCGCTAAATCCGTTCGGTACTGTAATTGATGGTAAACCGGCTCCGTTTCCAATCGCACCCATGATATCCCTAGTCGATCCGGGAGCAACCTTTCTGAATTCCTCGTCTATTGGTGGAGCTGTTTTTGTTCGGGATGGACCAATAATTGCATCGTATTTTAGCATTGATTCAATTGCAGTTTTACACATCTTCTTCCTAAGCCTCATAGCTCTCAGGTAATCAACTGCAAGCATAGACATCCTACCATATGGACCGTAACGGTCCTCTGGAGCTGTTAACTCTTGAGCTAATCCTGCATTTGTAAAATCCTCAAAGGCGCTTGCCGCTTCAGCGTTCAATATTGTTCTGGTAATCTCCTCGTATGGCATATCGGGTATGGATATTTCATCAACATTTGAGAATTTTTCAAGTACATTTAATGAGTTATTGAAGTTTTTAACCACATCATAATCACAATCTTCTGTAACATCTTTTAAGTAAGCGAGCTTGAATACGCCCTCATCCAAATTGAGCTTAAAATTCCTATTTGAAGTTGATTCATCCCTTGGGTCATAACCTGATATTGCCTCTAGAATCAGTCCACAGTCCTCAGCTGTTAAGGCTAGCGGGCCGAGTTTATCTAGAGTCCAGCTTAGTGCCATTGCTCCATACCGACTGACTCTTCCATATGTGGGTCTCAAGCCAGAAACCCCACAGTTGGTAGCTGGACTCAATATGCTGCCCCATGTTTCTGATCCTATCGAATAGGGAATAATTCCAGAACCCACAGCTGCTCCTGAGCCGCTGCTACTTCCTCCGCTCCAATGTTCAAAACTCCATGGTGTTGCACAAGGCCCGGTGAAACTAGCATTTGGCTGCTTATAGCCCATTCCTCCGGCTAACTCTATCATAGCAAGCTTTGCGCAGAGCACTCCCCCTGCTTTACTAAGAAGAGATACGACTGTTGCATCATAATTGAAGACCTGATTTTTTAGAGGAGCTGCTCCCCAAGATGTAGGAATACCATCCGTAGCAAGAAGATCTTTGACACCATAAGGGATTCCATGTAGGGCACCTCTCTTATTTCCTTTCTTTATTTCCTCCTCGGCTTTAATTGCCTCTTTTAATGCTCTTTCCGGTGTAATTGTGACTATAGCATTAAGCTTGGGGCCATTTTCACTGAGACGTTCTAGGAAGTACTCAGTCAATTCTGTCGGTTTAGTCTCTCCGCTCTCAATGAGGTCTGAGAGTTCCTTTATACTCATGAACGAGTAACTCAATTTTCTTCCTCCCTACTTGGGTTGAAAATGAATTTTGGTTCATCGCTATTGTCTAAAGGGATCGCTCGAAGTTTCTCAGTGGCGTCAATAATTTCACTTATTTTTTCTTTTACTTTTTCTAGCTGTTCATCATTTAATCTATTTTTGTATTTATTTTTTATAAGATCAAATAAAATGTCAGCTTCATCAAAGACACTCATGGATAATATTGATTATTTTTATGATTAAGCTTTTGCCTGTGTAAAATATTAAAGATTTATTATGTATAATCTATTTTGCTTCTGCTGTGTATATCTCCGTATCATTTACGGCTTGGATTAATTCATCTTCAGCCACTGTTGCCCCTTCTTCAAGGGTTACCACAGCATTTCCCTTCTTATAGTCCGCTTTTGCCTCTTTAACGCCCTCAACCTTCTCAAGTGCTTTTTTAACCCTCATGTTGCAATGCTCGCAGCTCATTCCTTTTACTTTTATCTCCATTGTCTTGGACATATATCTACACCTATTTTTATGTAGGAACCCTGATAATTAAAGTTGAAGATTTTGGAATCTGTTTAAAAACCGCCCTTAAAATCAATATTCGTGTCAGATTCAGATAAAGAGAATGTTAAGAAAACCAAGACCACTATAGTGCCAATTAAGGGTATGCACTGCGCGTCTTGTGCGAACGTTATCACCAAGAGCCTTTACAAACGAGAAGGAATTGTAATGGCCGATGTCAACTACGGCACTGAGAAGGCGGTTGTCGAATATGACCCCGATAAGGTAACAATTAACGATATAGGTGAATCCATCAAGGAGGTGGAGTACGAGCCTGTCCTACCTTCTGAGATGGAGAACGTTAGAGAAGTTCAGTTAAAGATTGTGGGTATGACCTGTGCTGCTTGTGTTGCCGCGGTCGAAAAAGCCCTGAAAAAGGTGGAGGGTGTGGAAGAAGCAGTTGTAAATCTGGCAACAGAGAAGGCTTTTGTCAGGTATGACCCTCAAGTAGTCTCAATTCTTGACCTAAGACAGGCAGTTAGGGATGCAGGATACGATGTCTCTGAAGAAGAAGAGGTAGACGTTTACCAAGAGGACCTCAAGAGGGTTAGGAATAGGATGCTGCTTGCCTGGGGCTTGACCGCTCCAATAATCCTGTGGATGATCCCAGAGATGTTTTTTGGTATAATGTGGCCGAATCCATTCATATTCAATCTTGGAATAACCCTGATCTCTGCACCTGTCATTTTCTGGACAGGTTACCCAACGATACGTTCTGCATATGCATCTGTTACGCATGGCTCGGCAAACATGGATGTTCTAATAGCAATGGGTACAATAATTGCATGGCTCACTGGTCCCGCCAGTTTTGTCACACCTTTATTTAACTACGCAGGCAGCAGCACCATGATACTAGCCTTCCATCTAACGGGGAGATACTATGAGGCATTAGCTAAGGGACAGAGCAGCCAAGCAATAAGACAACTTCTGAAAATGGAGGCAAAAACGGCTCGTATTGAAGAAGAGGGAGAAGAAAAAGAGATATCTATCGAACAGGTACAGCGAGGAGACATAATGATTGTTCGTCCAGGTGAAAAGGTACCCACTGATGGTATAGTGGTAAGGGGTGAGAGCTCTGTGGATGAATCCATGGCAACCGGCGAATCGATGCCCGTAAGAAAGAATGTTGGAGATGAAGTTATTGGTGCTACAGTCAATCAAGAAGGACTACTGCATATTGAAGCCACGAAGATAGGTAAGGATACATTCCTAGCCCAGATAATTAAGATGGTAGAGGAAGCACAAGGAACCAAGGTCCCAATACAGAAATTCGCTGACGATGTCATAGCAGTATTTGTGCCATTTGTTATAGTTACAGCGGCTATAACTTTCATTATCTGGATGCTAATACCATCTCAAATGAGCAATATACTTTCCTGGGGAGAGGCGTATCTTCCATGGGTCAATACGGATATACCGCGTCTGATGCTGGCCATATCAGCAATGATATCGGTTCTCGTCATAGCATGCCCATGCAGTCTCGGCCTTGCCACGCCTACTGCCTTGATGGTGGGTACAGGTAAGGGTGCTCAGAATGGTATCCTGATTCGACGCGGTGAAGCCATTCAGACGATGAAAGAAGTTCGAGCCATAATACTTGACAAAACCGGTACGATCACAAAAGGACAGCCAGAACTAACCGATATAATTACAATAGGAGAGCAGGATGAGAAACAGGTTCTGTACTACGCGGCATCGATCGAGAAAGGTTCAGAGCACCCGATTGCGCGAGCAATATTACGTGAAGCAACTGAGAGAGAGCAAGGATTAGGGGAAATATCCGATTTCCAGGCGATAAGAGGACACGGCATTAAAGGATATGTGGACGGAAAAGAAGTGACTGTAGGTAAGCCAAGCCTCCTAGAGGAAAGCTTAGAGGAGTCAGATAGCCAGTCCTTCAGGAGATTACAGGAGGAAGCGAAAACTGTAATGTATGTTGGGCTTGAAGGAAAGCCTATAGGAATAATTGCTGTCGCTGATACCCTGAAAGAGGATTCGGTTGAGGCGATTAAAGAACTGGAGTCCATGGGGCTACACACTATCATGTTGACAGGAGACAATCAAGCGACAGCCGATGCCATAGCAAGAAAAGTAGGCATAAGTGAGGTATACGCCGAGGTTCTTCCAGACGAGAAAGTAGAGGTCGTGAAAAAGGCGCAGGCAGACTACAAAATGGTATCAATGGTGGGAGACGGTATAAATGATGCTCCAGCCTTAGCACAGTCTAATGTAGGTGTAGCGATCGGAACAGGGACCGACATCGCTATCGAATCCGGGGATATCATTCTAGTAAGAGGTGACCTCACAGGGTTAGTTACAGCTATAAACTTGAGTAATGCTACATTTGATAAGATTAGACAAAATCTGTTCTGGGCATTCTTCTATAATGTATTCTCAATCCCCTTGGCCATTATGGGTTTTCTTCATCCTGTAATAGCCGAGAGCGCCATGGCATTGAGTAGCGTTAGTGTCGTCTCAAATGCAAACTTGCTAAGGAGAAAGAGAATCCAGCCCAGATATAAGGAATAATATTCAAGAAAACATCTATTTTTTTATAAAATTGACAAGTTTCATAACTTTCTATTACAATGAATTTGTAAATTGGTTCCTAAGAAAATAAGGGTAAGTATAGGCACTGCATCAGTTCTAGGACTCGTGAAATACTATCTAAAGGTGCCTCCAACAACCGCTTATTTAATGTCCTTTACAAATAATGGCTGCAGGGCTAACTGTAGTTTCTGTGCTCAGGCGAGAGACTACCAGGGAGAAAAGGGGAAACTTTCTAGAGTTGTATGGCCGAGTTACGAACTTGAGAATGTACTTAAAGGTTTTGAATCTCCCAGAGCTAACATACTTGAGAGAATATGCTTCCAAGTGATCAATTACCCCGGTTTCGAGGAGGACACGATTGAGATCATTAAGACATTGAAGAATATCGGTTTACCAATATCCTTGGATACTTGTCCTTTAGATCAAGACTCTCTCTTGGAGTTGAGAGACTCAGGTGTTGAAAAGATTAGCATACCTTTAGATGGGGCTACACCGGAGATTTTCAATATGATTAAAGGCAAAGATGTTGACGGCCCGTATATATGGGAAAAACATCTCGAGGCATTAGATCAAGCTGTTAGTATATTTGGAATAGGAAATGTTGGATCGAATCTCATCATCGGACTGGGAGAGACTGAGAAAGAAGCAGTGGATTTAATCAGTAAATTAAAGGAAAAAGATATTGACACAATCCTATTTGCATTCACACCAGTAGAAGGAACAAGACTCCAAAACTATAAACAGCCTGATTTAAGATCTTACAGGAGAGTTCAAATAGCCAGATATCTGATAGCGAACAATATATCCTCGGTAAACAATTTCAGTTTCAATCAGATAGAGGAAATTAAAGGGTATGGTGTAGAGAATCTGTATGAAGTACTAAGAGACGGTAAGGCTTTCGAGACCTCAGGTTGTCCAGGATGTAACAGACCGTTTTACAACGAAAGACCTTCAGGACCAATTTATAACTACCCGAGACCCCTCTCAAATATAGAGGCAAAAAAAGAGCTTGATAGGCTTGGAGTGATTTAAATGAGCGAGACTTGGCGACTGATAGATATGAGGATAGAGGACGCTCCAACTCAGATGTCTATCGATGAGGCAATAGCAAGAGCCAGATTAATCGAGGAAAACCCGAACACGATCCGGTTATATAGATGGAAACCCAGCGCAGTTAGCATTGGATACTTTCAGGACCTAGAAAAAGAGGTTAATATCGAATCGTGCAAAGAGATGGGAATTGATGTTATCAGACGTATCACAGGAGGTGGAGCGGTCTACCACGATTACAACGGGGAGATAACATATAGCGTAATAGTTCCAGTTAGTCATTCCAAGATACCTACAGATATCCTAGATAGCTATGAGTTTATATGTGGAGCCATAATCAAGGGCCTTAAGTATCTTGGTGTTGATGCCGAATTTAAACCCGTAAATGACATTATAGCTGGAGAAAAAAAGATATCAGGAAACGCCCAGACCAGGAGATATGGCGTTATCCTGCAACATGGAACAATACTTGTTGATAGTGATATTCAAACCATGTTTAAGGCTCTGCGGGTAAGCGATGCTAAAATTAGTGATAAACTGATAAAATCAGTAGAGGACCGTGTGACCAACCTAAGAAGATACTTAGATAAGGATATCTCTTTCAGTGAAGCTAGAGACGCATTGCTGAAAGGTTTCAAAGATACTTTTAATATTGGATTAGAGAGGGGGAAACTAACTGACTATGAGGAAGAACTTGTCACAGAGTTGAAAAAAAAGTATAGTTCAAATGAGTGGGTATTCCAGAGGTAAAAAGATGAAAAGAGCTGAATATAAGATCCCCGGAGGTAAACTAGTAGCCGTTGAACTCGAATTAGTACAAAATGAGTTGAGAGATATAAAGATCTACGGTGACTTTTTCATGCATCCAGAAGAGTCAATAAAAGATCTCGAAAGCTCTCTAAATCATACAAATAAGAAAGAGATTGAACAAAAAATCAATGATTTTTTCAAGAATAAAGAAATAAACCTTGTGGGTATTCAACCTCAAGATTTTACACATGTAATAAGATTAGCACTAAATAATTAAATTATATTTTTTCTCATATGACTCAGGAATTGAACAACAGCCTTCAATTATCCTGACATCATATCCTGTATCCCTCGCTTTTTGCTCAACGCGTCTTGTTGATGATGCGATTCTATCCACTCCTGCTCCTATTGCCCTCCATTCCATCTCATATTTATCGATCCTGCTTCTCATACAGCCAAGGGAAATACTGGATCTAGGCATCTTCTCTTTAGCTACCCTGATGAGTTTAATGATCTCATTAATCTTGGGAGGGTACACATTCTCCATGGGAGTACCTTTCGTGGGGATCAGGCCTAGAAACACAATTACCTCTGGTTTTATCCTCACTGCGTACTCAAGCGCAGTGTACTCACCTTTGATTTCCCCATAGTCCAGACCAACTGTAATATGAGGAGCTATGCTCTTCACGCCAGCGTCTCTTAAATTAAATAAGGAGCGCATATACTCTTTTTCAGAGTAATTCAAACCGTATATATTCCGTATTGTTTCTTTACTTCCGACAAGATCGACAGATACAATGTCTACACCTGTTGATGCAATATCATAGGCTTGGACCGTGTTAACTACGCCTGTGTGTAAATTCAAGATCAGGTCCGTATTCTCCTTTATCCATTCAATACTCCTGAGGAAAGGTTCCAATGGAACATGACCAGTTTTTGTTGAGCCGCCGCTGATAAGAAGGCCTACGCCATCATTCCTCTCATGTTTCTGGCAAAATTCTATCAGTTTCTCTGGCGTACTCACATCAGGCATATTGTTCAGATAATACCCTTTACAGTGATCGCATCCTAGCTTACAGATGCTTCCTGTAATTGAGACACTTGGGAATCTTGGTAGTGGATGATAGAATCTTAACTTCCGTTTCATCAGCTTAATATTTTAATCAAAACGAGACCTATAAACCTGTTTGGACTTGTATATCATAGATGGAAAACTAAAATTATATCCTACAGAATAATTTACAAATAATATTATACTTAGAAATTAACTCATTTTTATGTATATGTTTACTATTCATTTTTTTAAAGTTAAAAAGAAAAAATTTAGAATATTTTTTGGTATAGCTAATGGTTAGATTTTTTCAAGATAAGTTCTATTATTAGCAACAGATACGTCTACCTGATCGCCAAGTTCTCTAGCATCTATTCTCTTCTTTAGTTGTGTTCTAAGATAGTTAGCATCTTTGTCTTCAACCTGAACTTCAACCAGATCTTCATCGCTTTCTAGGAATGCATCTAGTATTGGATCATACTTGCTTCCCTTTCTGTATTTCCTTGATGGTTTCTTATCGACAGGTTTTAATTCAAATTTTACATCGCTCATTTATTATCCACTTACTTCTGTATAATAAATAATATATAAGTTACTATCATAAAGTAAGATATTATCGATATATGAGAATAACTAATTACTATTCCACATAAAAAATATGATATAATTATATATACCTAAACTCGAAATTTTTAACGTTTAAATCTTTAAATTAAATAAGTTTGAGATGAAGCCTCCAAGAATAGGTAATAAGATTTTATATAACCTCAGAAAAATCCAAGTTTTATACAATGTAACTTTTCATAAACTCTTAGAGGAATCTCTTATAG
>WJIV01000215.1 GCA_014730055.1 Candidatus Bathyarchaeota archaeon | reverse complement strand
GCCTTCGTCTCCGCTGCCTCTCTCCAGAGCCCGTCATATTCCACAGGCACAATCTCCAACCCGTATCCCCTGAGGTTACGTTCTTTATCCTCAGCAAGGCTCGGGTTCTTCCTGTATAATATGTAATAGAGCTCTGTGAGGTTGACGATGTTCAGGTATCCCTTTGTCTCCCCTCTCACAACCTCTTCCAAGCGCTCCTGGACAGTACTTCCTCCCGGTTCTCCCAGGTAGAAGGATAGTAAAGCCTCGGTATCGAAGACCGTCTTCAATCCCTTTCCCCCCTTGATAGCTGCTCCTCCCTCACCTTGTCCTTCTCCCTTGCCTCCTCGAGGATCTCTCTCGCAGTCTTCCCGGGGAAAAGCTCCTTAAGGGAGCCATACTCATCTCTAGGCATGGGAAGGGGTTTAAAGAGTATACCCTCCTCCGTCTCCACGACGAGGACCTTATCCCCTACCCCATACCTCTCTCTCAGATCCTTTGGAATTGTAGCCTGCCCCTTCTTAGTAACACTAACTACTCTGGCCATATAACACACTCAAGTATTACTATTTAATTTTGTATTACTTATATCTTACCCCTTTATTGGTGGTAAAGTACGCATGGACACAATAGAACTATAAGAGAACACCCAAAGCTGAGAACCTGGAATCTTATCAATACATCATCACATGCATTTCAGTCGTTCTCCTGTCTTCATTCATGATATGTGTGATGCTGTGGTTCTCCAGGACAGGTCAGGAAAGATTCTCTGACCGATGGCACGAACAGGTCCCGTAAACTCCCACCAGTCATATCACCTGTTTCTGCCTAGGATTAACAAGTAATTGATAACCTAGCTGGTAAGGAATACATATTAAACTCGAAGCGCTCAAAATCCGTATACATGATGCAGAGAGGCGTAAAGAAGGCAGAGACCCTGAAGACAGAATAGATTTCTTATACCAGAGGAGGGGTTTGCTCTGGGTTTAAGATCATTCATGGATAGTCGCACAGTTGCGCGCTAGGATGTTGCTAAATGTTTTGTCTTAACATTTACGTGCAACAGATGTTTACATTACCATGAGATGGAGAAGCGTGAGGATGTAGTATCCATCCTCTCAAAGCTCAACCAGGACAACATAGAGGAAACCATCTCTGAGCCATACCATCAGTCAGGTCCAGGCAGGCCTCCACGAAAACCGCTGGGAATATTCAAGGCCCTGATGGTAAAACAACTCAGAAACATACCCAGCGACCGTGAGCTCTACCGCAGGCTCTGGAACGACGAGAGCCTTAGAACCATCTGCGACATAAAGCCACGTGAGAAGCCGTATCATCCCTCTCAGATGACCCGGTTCAGGTACAGAGTAGGCCCGGAACGCCTTGAGGGCATCATGAAAAACCTAGTTGAGGAACTCGTCGTGGGGTGAGTAATCAAAGGAGACTCCGTGGCTCTTGATGCTAGCTTCATCAAGGCTTGGAGCAAACGAGATCCAGCTGACGACAGCCACGGTTTCTCAGACCCCGAGAGTCAAGTAGGAAGAGACGGTAAGACCTATGATCTTGGCTACAAGGCCCACGTGGCCGTGGACTCCGGGTCCGATGTGCCACTGGCTGTGGTGGTTGCCTCGGTTAGAAGAAGCACGCTCCGAAGCTGCTCGATAAGGCTTCCCGGGTGGTTGAGGATATCAGGGCGGTGATCGCTGACAGCCAGTACAGTAGCAGCAAGGTGAGGGATTGTATCAGGGAGCTTGGTGCGGAGCCTGTGGTGCCTTATATGAGTAACCAGGCAAAGGGTGAGCCCGTTCTCGGAGTTGACAGGTATTTCAGGACTAGTGGTGGCTCAGCTGAGGAGAGACGTCTGTATGGTTTGGGCAGGGCATGTGTGGAGAGAGTGAACTCGAGGCTAGAGCTGGTGGGTTTGAATTGTTTGAGGCTTAGAGGTTTGAGGAGGGTGTTGATGCATGTGCTGTTGTGCATGCTTGTTTTGCTGCTTGTCGCTGTGGCTGCTGTGAGGCTGGGTAGATCCCATAAGGGTAGGTCTGTTTTCTCGTTCTGGTGGTAGGAGTTGACTTAAAAATGTAATCTAGCAACGTGCTGGCGTGCGCAAGTTATGGGCTGATTAAGCAGGTTGTTTCGATTTTTGGTGTACTGAGTAGAAAAAGGGTTACCCTGTAGCTCTCTTGTTTAATAGCTCAAGCGCGTGCACGTCAATAAGCCAGATAATACTTTTCTTATTGCTTAGGTTCAGTTTTTTGTGTTCGAGTTAATTATATCAACAGCTATTCCAACTGCTTCACGAACATAAAGCTGGCACTTGTACTCCCAGTAATTTTTCTCATTGAACTCTTCTATTCCGTCCTCTGTATCGATATCAACACCTAAAAGGCCAATGCACGTTGAAGCCGGGTGAGTCTCAAGCCACCGGTCAATGAAGCAGCGGCTATACCAGTAAGGCCGGGTCTCACTGCTAACAGGTTCGTTTCGACCGAACCACAATCCAAGACCGAGAATCGCGCCCGAGACTGCTCCACAGATCTGGCTGGTACGTGCCACCCCAGCGCCTAGCCCAGTGGCTATGGAGGGAATATATTCAGATTCAATACCCTTCATATCCGCGAGGGTTTTAAGGACAGCCTCAACACAGAGGAACCCATCATCAATGTATTTCATAGAAAGCTCAATAGCTTTCTCCTTGTCCAGTTGCATAAGGATAACTTGAGGTTACAGGCTAAAACACCTTCTTAGGCTCACGCCATGCATTAATTGGTACACCATTAATAACCGATAAGAAAAAGCAACTACTATAACTGGATATATTTGTGCTCATGTCAAGCATTCTTCCTTCATGCTACAGTGTATGCGACCAGAGGAGGTAGTCCTTTCTAAGGATTCCTTAATTAGTTGAGGTTCCTGTGTCATCTGTTATAGTTTGATATTTATAATGCCCTCATATTCTCTATAAGGGATCTATTTAATTAGAAAAAGCAATTAGGGGGCCACCGATTGAACAAGTTCCTTGAGGAAAAGGTAGGGATACTCCGAATGTAATATTTTGATGGAGTGCATTGTCACTTTCCATAAAGCGTTCATGTGTCACTATCAAAAAAAATTGAATGTCAATGAAAGAGTTTATACCACTTCCCAGACCTTGATCCTATTCCCATGGTTCACAACCGTATTAATGTCCTAGGAATCATCCCCGGTGCTGAAATAGGTGATACTACTCATGACCAGTGGATAGAGATAGAAGTCAGTGGCAGAAAGTTAATGATTTTCGACCAGGATATGATCTTCCCAGAAAAAAGAATCGGAGAAGAAATAGACGCTAAAATAGGTCTAATGCCCGTAAAGATAGAAAAAACCACCAAGTATAAAACTGCTTTCAAGGATTCGTATCTTTGCAGGGTACTTGAGAGAAACAAAGCTGATGGAGACTTCGAATACCTAGTTGAGACCATGAGTCTAAGGGTGCACATGTTAGAGAATAAGTATCTAAGCAAGGGATCTTACTACGTTATCAAAGGTAGGCTTGATCTAATTTCTATAAAGGAAGCGGAGCCATCTGGCTGGAGGACAATACAGTGAAATTTGATCATCCATTTTCAATACATTCTATGATCTTCTAGGATCAAGTAGTCTTGTCATGAAGGAATGTTGATCTCTGAAGAGAACCTGGAAAATGACCCTCCAGAGCATAACAGACTAGGATACAAGATTTCCGGTACCTTTGATTCTTATATACGATAGTCAGGTGTCTGAAGCTTTTCCTTAATCTTTTTTTACTTGTCCTGGTGACTAGGTTTCATTCATGTTAACATCGAAGACATAGAGGGAATACAGGTTTCTCCGGGGGTATATGAAAGGGAGCTGCTGTCGAGGGATCAAAGTATTCCAGGTGGTTTGGCGGTTTATCACTACGTAATGAAGGATGGTGAGATGGTATTTGGTGAGGAGTACACAGATTATCAGCACTATATTATCTCCGGGTGTGGAAGGATGGGGGGCAGATTTCTCCATTGTGAGACCGCTGTATTTGTTCCAGGAGCTCAGCGTTGGGGAAGAGAAAGGCAACACAGCTTAGTCCATGCTGGAGAGGGGGAACTATGATTCATAACCGCCTCCTATAAGACGGGAAGACAGAAAATTTCCGCAGGGCCAAGATAACCTATACGAGACAACAGTGAATATAAGCAACATAGTAAACCAGCAGCTAATCACAGAGGAGGAGCACGCGGTAATGGGGGTCCTCCGCATGCACGCATTGGATTTTCAGACACATGCAAATTTAGCAAATAACCCCGCACATGTTAACCCAGAGGAAATCATCTACGTTCTAAGGGGGAACCGGAGAAGCTTTATCCGGAGAAACACTGTACAAGGTCAAAGCAGGATCATTAGTACATCCCCCTGAGGGCGAAACCCACGGAATCTATAATACCAACTCCATGTACCCCTTACATTACTTTGTGCTTGAGTTCATAGAGCACGACCGTGCCTTGACAGAAAAAAGTCTCCAACAATAAACAATATATTACCTCGTAAAACGGTATTACAGCTAAACTATCTTTCAAAATAAACCTTAGCTGAGTATTATAGGGAAAATCCATATGTGGCAGGGGC
>WJIV01000214.1 GCA_014730055.1 Candidatus Bathyarchaeota archaeon | reverse complement strand
TTAATTGTTTTATCGATAATTTTAATTGGATGGATGATCCATCCATATTTGGTTTGGATCAGGAACAAATAGACGTCACTAGAAAGGTAGCATCATTAGCTATTATGACCGCTGTAGCTGTATCAACAAACTATCTCTTGATTGGCGTAGTGAACATCAAATTGATGGACTTGATAGTTTTCACTGGTGGTTATTTATACGGTCCTTCTTTTGGCTCTGGCCTAGGCATTTTGATATGGCTTGTATATGGAACGCTCAATCCATATGGGTTTAGCTTTCCAACTTTGGTTGCTACATCTTTATCTGAGACGATATATGGCATCTTCGGAAACATATATCGCAAATATCTTGAAGGTGAAAATGGTTTTAGTTCATCACTAAAGCTAGGCATATTAGGGTTTCTCTTAACTTTCATTTATGACCTTGTAACAAATATACTCACGGCTTTCGTGATAGGCATCCCAATTTTTACAGTACTAATTACTGGAATACCTTTTGCAATAATGCATCAAGTTAGCAATGCTATTTTTTTTGCGGTGGGGTTTCCCCCTTTGATCCAAGCTTTAAGAATAAATCGAGTAGTTGAAGAAATTGAATAAGAAAAATCTAAAACTGTTGACGTTTGCCCTTTTATGTACAACGATTCTCACAAGTTCCTATAGTGTATTTCTAAGAAGTCAGTATATAGAGATTAAAAAGGAGAACAAAAAGATACTTACTGAACTTGATAATTTCACATCTCATGTAGACCTTATGATTGATTACGGTAATGGTACAATCATTTGGTATAACAACACCAGAATAATCCCAGGCGAATCATTACTAAATGTAACACGCGATATCGCGGATGTAGAGTATACGGTATCTGAGTTTGGTACATTCATTAATTCGATAAATGGAGTAGAGGGAACAAATGATAATTTCTGGATCTGGTATCAATACGAAGATGGATGGAATATGGGGCTAACAGGTGCTGGGAAAAAATATTTACATGAAGGAGACGTAGTCTCTTGGAAGTACAGCGACTCATATTAATCTAAGATGTGAAAGAGTCTTGAACCCATTGCAAATACTTGGTAGGTTATCAGAAAAGGTTGCACCAGGTCAAACCCCTGATTTTACAAAAACTCATGTTCTACTAGCTATCTTAACTATTGGTGAGGAAAAGATTGGAAGAAAGCTTCTCTCAAAGAAGTTAAATCTCGGTGAAGGTACCGTTAGAAACCTGATAAATCGACTGCAAGACGAAGAGCTCATTTCTACGACCAGGCATGGTACCTCCTTAACAGAACAAGGGGAAAAATTCCTAGAGATGATCACCTCATATATTAATGGGAGCCCAATCAATGAAACAGAGTTAACAGTAAGTGAGTATAATTACGCGGTAATCATTAGAGAAAAGGCCCAGAAAGTAAGACTTGGGATTGAGCAAAGAGATCAGGCTTTGATATCTGGTGCCAAGGGTGCTACTACAATAAAATTCAAGAAAGATGAATTTATTTTACCTGGAGTCGATACTGAACTAGAAGAATCCATCAAAGAGAAACTAATTAACTTGAAACCTCAAAACAATGATGTTATAATAATTGGAACGGGCGAAACTCCGTTTAGTGCAAAGATGGGGGCATATTCCGCAGGTCTTGATCTCCTCAGTTAATTTGAAATTATTCCATAACAAATCCAATACATGAAACACTTTGGATATGGTTCCAACTTAAATCAAGACTTTTTGAAAAAGTACTGCCCTAGCACAAAATTTCTAATGAAAGCCTATTTACCAAACTATGAGGTCCAGTTCAGGTATTGGTCCAAGAAACGAAGAGGTGGGATAAGCTCAATAATTGAAAAAGCAGGAGAACTAGTTCATGGGGTTATTTATGATATTACCAGTAACGAACTTCAAGAGCTAGATATCCTTGAGAGCGTCCCTCAAGGAGTTTATAGCAGAGATAAGTTCCTAGTCTTGGGTGAAGACCTCGAATGGCATCAAGCTGATTTATATCGTGTTGTAAACCCTCAAGGACCTTTTACGCCATCAAAAACGTATGTCGAACTGATGTTAGAAGGAGCAAAGCAGCATCAACTGGACCCTATATATGTCCAAAAAATCCAGGAAATTTACTATAGAAGTGAGTAGATTGTGGAAATGTATCTTGGCCCTTGGTGATAGCCTTACAAGAGGGTTTCAAATTCACCCTGAATATAGGAATCCTATCTATACACCATACACGGATTATTTACAATCAAGATTATTGGGCTCAGGTAAAAATGTAGTAGTTTTAAATGAGGGAATTGATGGCGACACTACATCAGGAATGCTTGAACGGTTCAATAGGAGTGTAGTCCCTGAAAAACCTGATTTTGTAATTATTTGGGCTGGTATAAATGATATCTATGCTGGGGTATCAATTAATCAAATATGTGAGAACCTAAAAGAACTGTTTACAAGGACCATCAACATACCATCAATACCATTTTTATGCTCTTTGAGCCCCGCCCATAGTGAATCACGACTTAATGACAAGATAAAGCGATTAAACCATTTGATACAAAAAACTTGTTATGAAAAAAAGATAATTTTCATAGATCTATATGAGGAGCTTTCTGATAAATCAGGTAACTTGTTGCAAGAGTACTCAAGCGATGGAGTTCATCTTTCTCAAATGGGATATAAAATAGTAGCTGAGACCATATATCGTACTTTAATTGACACTCTTTTATGATTAATGTTATTTTAGATGCATTTATAACCCACTTGTATATATCGGTGGTGAGGCTTGGGAAATGCCAAAAAAGAGGAGTAGCGGAGGACGCAGTAAAGGAGGGAAAGGGCGGTCTGGAATGGTCCAGTGCAGTTACTGCGGCGCCCAAGTACCTCGAGATAAAGCAAAGAGAGTAACCAAATATCACAGCTTGGTTGATCATCAAATGGTGAAAGAGCTTAGGGATCAGGGTGCTAGGATAAGTCGTACCAAGACCACGAAGTACCTTTGCATAAGTTGTGCGGTTCACCGCGGTGTTGTGAATATTCGGTCTAAAGAAGATCGAAAATACACGCCAAGACGGAGAAGGAGAAACTAGTTTTTCTCCACTTCTTTTTTAAAATATAATATTCTCTGAATCACAGTAAAATTTGATAATAAAGTAAGTAGAATAATCCCCCATTTTAGAGCATCTATCCAAAAAAAAGAGACTATACTAGAAAAGGATAGGAATATCATCCTTTCAGCCCTCTCAGCAAAACCAACTCCAGACATACTGACGCCCTCAGCCTCAGCTCTTGACCTAGTATAACTGACCATAACTGAACCAATTAGAGCAGCTAAGCCTATTACAGGATGAATTAACTTTCCAATTATTATACCTGAAATTATTACAAGGTCACTATATCTGTCGATAACCGAGTCAAAAAACCCACCAAAACTAGTAACTTGATCAGTGCTTCTCGCTAATATACCGTCTAAAGCGTCTAGTAAGCCAGAGACTAAGATCATGATTCCAGCAAAAACCAGCATAAGTGAATTATTTACATGATTTGAATAGAACCATGCAGTTACCAGCGCAGTGATTAAACCTAAGACAGTGAGATGGTTGGGCTTGATACCTATTTTTCCTAATGGGATAACTAGAGTCTTAAACATGCTCTCGAAATGTTTCTTTAGGTTACTAGAGACCAATTTAAGGGTCAATTACGTAATCCTTGGTTTAAATTTATCCAAATCCCTCGATAATACCTCTCGAGGCCAATAGACCAGTAGCTGCAGCACCAACAATACCTCTGCTAACACCAGCACCATCCCCCGCAACAAATAGATTGGGTAATTTGGTACGAAGCTGCCTATCCGTACTGATCCTCATAGCATAAAACTTAATCTCTGGACCATAGAGCAAGGTACTATCACTATAAATTCCAGGCATAACCCTGTCAAGCATCTCAAGCCCTTCAAGGAGGTCATTCACAACCCTTCTTGGATAGGCCATTGATATGTCTCCTGGAGTTACATCCTTCAAAGTTGGAATGACATAGCTCCTTGATAGCCGATCCCAGGTGCTTCTTCTATAATTTCGCAAGTCTCCTAGTCTCTGGAGTATGGGTCGATGACCTCCCAAGGTATTCGCAAGCTGTGCTATTCGTCTTCCGTATTCAGTTGTGTTCTCAAGTGGCTCAGTAAGACTCATTCTCGTTAAAAGTGCAAAATTTGTGTTATCGCTTTTTATATCTCTCATACTATGACCATTAGCACCGAATAATCCGTTACCGTATGGTTCTCTAACGACATATCCTGCCGGGCATACACAGAAAGTCCTGACGAAATCGTCGTAGCTTGGTGTATACATATGAAATTTTGGGTCCCAGATACCATAATCGTAAATTATCTCATCCATTACCGAGTTAGGTACCTCTATTCTTAAGCCAATGTCTATGGGGTTGTATTTCATTGCCACATCTACGTTATTCAATATCTTGATTAACCAATCAGAGCCAATCCGGCCTGGAGCAAGCAGTACGGCATCGCTCTCTATCTTCTCAGATTGGCTTATTATACCTGCAACCTCATTATTTTCAACTATTATATCTTCAGCTTCTGTGCCAAGTCTTATAT
>WJIV01000312.1 GCA_014730055.1 Candidatus Bathyarchaeota archaeon | reverse complement strand
CGAGACCACGCTCCCGACGTTCGGCAAATACCGGTCGATCGTGCGCAAGGGCGCCATGATCTTCGCACGTGCTCTTGAGCGTGTGCCCAACTGGTTTTTCAAGCACCTCCAGCGCGGCCTGTTCGGGCCGGTGAGCGTGCAACTCAGGGAGTGGCGCGACCCGGATAGCGGGATTACGGATCTCATCTTCTCCCAGGTCAAATGGCTGGGCGCTGTGCACCCCGAGGTTGCTCCGGTCGCCGCGGCCACAGACTTTTCACAAGCAAGCACGCACTTCACCGCACGCGAGCCAATCGAGTTGCAGTGGAGTGAGCACAAAGAGTTTGCAGCCAACAACGATGCCCCGCAACACCAGAGCGAACCGCCCGAGCCTGCGGACGCTCAATCAGCAAAGGAGGATAGCACCTCAATGGATGCTGAAGCGAAGGCCAGGGAAGCTCTGGCCGAAAACGAGCGCCTGCAAGCGCAGATCCGCGAGATGAAGTCGAACGCGGAAGCTGCCGACCAGCGGGCGAAGGAGGCAGAGGAGCGGCGCGTTGCGGATCGCAAGGCCCAGTTCTCCGCCGCCGTGGAGTCGCGCTGGACATCGCTTGTACAGGGCGAGTACGCAGGCGACGGGCAGAAGGAGAGCTTCGTCGCCGCAACCGACGGCATCGACCCGCTGGGCGAAAAAGCCTTCAGCTCGCTGGACGCGATCACCGATGCGTGGAAGGCCGGCGGCACGCTGAATCTCAACAAGGGGAGGAAGGCGGACACGAACGAGCCCGAGAAGGACGAGCGCGACGTGGGAGACAAGTTCTTCTCCGCCGTCCGCCAGGTGATGAAGGAGCGCGACATTGCTGACATGGCCGAAGCCGCCGCGATCGTAGAGGCCGAACACCCCGAACTTGTCGAGGAAGACGAGAAGAAGTTCGCCAGCGCTGGACCCGCAGGCCTGTCGAGCTCCGCAACCGTCTTCTCGGCGAATATGTAAAGGAGGTGATCTAGAATGGCTACCGAGAACAATGTCGAGTACCACAAGATCACCGGAATCCTTGCGAGTACCGACTACAATACCACGTCGTACCAAAACTACGGCGTGATGATCAACAGCGACGGCGAGGCTGTGCTTGCCAGTGCGCAGACTGGCTTCCTCGGGGTGCTGCTCAATGAGCCCAACGATGGCGAACCGTGCGAGATCGCCGGTCCCGGATCCATCGTTGGCGTCCATGGCGGAGGGTCGTTCACGGCAGGCGACGTGCTTATGATCGAAACAGGCGACGCCGGAAAGTTCGTGATCGCGACGAACGACAAGGTGGTTGTGGCGTTGGCGCTTGAGGACGGGGCCGATGGATCCGTGACGCGCGCGCTGATCCTGCCGCCTACGCTGTGCTCCGACGTGTCCGACGTTGGCGTGTCCAATTCGTAGCGTGTTCTATCGAGCCGAGCCCGGCGGCCGTCAGTAGCCGGGCATGCGCGGCCAACGCATAAGGAGAGCAAACCATGCCGCGCCTACTTCCCGCCGATGTCCACACAGACAGGTACCTGACGAACGTCGGGCTGGCCTGGATGAACGATGCCGACAACTACATTGCGTCGAAGATCGCACCGGTAATCAAGGTCACGAACGAGTCTGACAAGTATCCGACATGGACCAAGGCCGATTTCTTCCGCAACGAGGCCAAGAAGATCGCCGCTGGTGATCCTGCGCCTCGGGGCGGGTTCACGGTCAGCTCCGATACGTATTCATGCGATGAGGTTGCCATTGCGAATGTCCTGCCCGCAAGGCTGATCCGCAACGCGGATTCTGCGTACAAGGTGCAGACGATGGCAACCCGCTGGACGACGGATCAACTGTTGCTCAAGCGCGAGATCGATGCCGCTACCGAGATCTTCTCGGCAACGAACTACACCAACACGGCAGCCGTTGGTACGCAATGGAGCAACGCTGCGGCAACGCCTGTCAGCGACATGCTGGCGGCAATGGATCTGGTCGAAGACCAGACCGGCGGACTGCGTGCCAACACCATCGTGATGGGTGCTGAGGTGTGGCGCGAGCTGGTCGATCACTCGCAGGTGCTCACTTTCGTCTATGGGCCGGGCGCGGATCGTGCGATGCCGATCACGCCGAAGTTGCTGGAGAACTACTTCAGCAACGTCGTCGGTACGCCGGTGCGCATCTTTGTCGGCCGCGGTGTCTATAACACCAGCGCCGAGAATGCAACCGCAAGCTACTCGAAGATTTGGGGCAAGAACTGTTGGATCGCACACGTTACGACGACTCCTGCTGCAATGGTCCCGAGTGCTGCGTACACCTTCCAGGCAAACTACGAGGTCAGGAAGTGGTACGAGCAGCACACGAAAAATACCGTGGTCGAGGCGCGGGAGCTGCGAGACATCAAGCCGGTGTCCGCCGACTGCGCATACTACTACACGTCGGCAGTTGCGTAGGGAAGGAGGTACAGAAATGCGGAAGCTAGTCATTTCCGTCGCGTTCTGCGCGCTGGCCGCTCTGCTCGGCTATTGTATGTGGGCAGACATGGCAGAGCCTGCCTATGCCGACGCCGGTGTGACGGATGAGACCATCGCGGCGGAAGTCACGACGATGGACAGCAACATCGACAAGATCGCAGACAACCTCGTGGATCGCGTGTGGCCGGCCATGATGTGCTCGAGCTACGTCAACGTGGACACGGGCAAGTACGCGAAGTTCAGTCCTCCGAGCGGGTACTCGTATTTCGATCTGCTTGTCGTCAGGCCCGCGGCGCTCAGTTCCTCGAGTGAGGATCTCGGCATTAGGTTCTGGGCAACGGCTGCGGATAGTACCGATGCATATTTACTGGCCACGTTCGATTCTGCCGCCGTGGCGAACGGAGGCGGTGGGCTTGTCGTGCCGTACAGGTGCTCGCACATCTCGTTCACGGACATCGACCAGACCGACGACTACGAAGTGTACATCTATTCGCAGGACTAAACGGGAGGGCATACCATGAAGACGGTGATCATCCTCCCTGGCAAGAGTGTGCTGATCAACGGGATTGTGCATGTTGGCAGATACGAGTGGGAGACGGACGATGCGAACGCCGCCCGGCTCGTTGCGCTGGGTTCGGTTGAGATCAAGGGGGCGGCCGTTGCGCCGCCCCCGGCGCCCGCGCCAAAGCCAGAACCGGAGGCTAGCCCTGCCACTGACGAGGAACCGGCTGAGAAGCCAAGGCCCAAGTTCGGAAAGGGGAAACGAGCGCGATGAGCACGCAGCGCATTTGGACCGGCGGCACCATGAACTTCCGCGATCCGGCAATCAGCCCGGATGCGAGCATGTGGTGGGACTGTCCGCTCCATGAGATCATGCTCGACCCCGAGCTTGGGGTCGTCTGGTACGAGGATTTTCAGTCATTCGCCTCCGGCTATCGCGGCCTGACAGAGACGGTCACCAACTCGGGTGACGTCGCAGCCTACGCGAGTTCGCACGGTGGGCATGTCGAGCTTCAGACATCCGACGCGTCGGTCGCGGACAACGACGAGACCTACCTCGGCAGCACCGTTGCGCTCTACACGCCGGGCGCGGGCCGCAAGCTCTGGTTCGAGTGCGCGGCGAAATTCACCGAGGCCAACACCGACGACGCGAACATCATCCTGGGCCTGTCCAGCACGTACGCGGCGAATACGTTGGTGGACGATGGAGCCGGCCCGCCAGCCGACTATACGGGGTTGGTGTTCGCCAAGGTT
>WJIV01000213.1 GCA_014730055.1 Candidatus Bathyarchaeota archaeon | reverse complement strand
GGAGCTAAACGTAAAAGGGAAAGTCCCTGGCATCAGCAGCGAGGAGTTTAAAGAGTTGGTGAAAACTGGTGAAAAGGGTTGTCCGATTTCAAATGCCATTAGGAATAATGTTGAGATAAATTTGAGCACTTCGCTGGAAAAATGAATAAAAATAACTAGTCTGTGAGGTCAGGCGGCTTACCTAAAATAATTTAATTACCCTAAATATAGGTTTTAGAAAATTATGTTTAAAATAATCTTATGGTCATCTTATTTAGATCTCTAACAAAACCAGATTTCAGCCAGAAGTTATGGAGAACAAATCCTTTTACCTAAAAAATAGCCTTGTATTTTTTGATGGAGCCTCGGGCGGGATTCGAACCCGCGGCCAACAGCTTACAAGGCTGCCGCTCTACCTCTGAGCTACCAAGGCACGCACAGACTTAAAACAGGGCTGTCAAATAAAGTTTCTTCTTAATTTTTACAAATTTCGGATTAATGATATTTTAATGTTATTTGGTCAAGGTTTATTTTTATTCTAGTGGTATGTAATGTTCAAGTTTTGTGCTGCTGATATATATTGTGACTTTGCATTGTTGGAGTATGAATTTGTATGAGATATAGGGCAGTTATATTTGATAAGGATGGAGTTTTGATTAATTCCTTTGAAACTGTTTATTCTGCAATGAATAAAGCATTGACGCATTACGATTACGATTCGCTTGCCAGAGAGGAATTTAGAAAGGAATGGTGGGGTATAAGGGCAGATGACAATATTGAAAGAAAGCTAAGAATATCTAGGGAAAGGGCCTTAGAGATCTTTGATTTGTACAAGCAGAAAAGAAAAGAACTGGATCAAATGACTAAACTCTATCCTAATGTAAAAACAGTACTTAGCCGATTAGACGGGGATTATGGTATGGGTGTTGTTACCAGTACTAATAGAGAAATAGCGATTAAACTTTTGGAAGATTTCGAGATTCTTGGTTTTTTCGATGTTATAGTTGGTGGAGATGAAACTACTCCCAAACCGGCTCCTGACGCACTTTTAAAAGCATGCAATGAGTTGGGAGTAGAACCCGAAGAGACCATATTTATTGGTGATACTGATGCTGATATAGGTGCAGGCCAGTCTGCAGGCTGCACCACAGTTATTGTCACTACATCAAAGACCCGTGATGAATTAGATAAAGTGGAAGGAATAATAGTGATCGATGATCTCGAGGATATCCTTGAACTTGTCGGTTCTTGACAAGGATATGTAACAAAATATTGTGCATTTCGTATAAGGTAGATAAAGAGCCATACGTTTTGGATATTATGTCTGTAACCGTCAAACAAGTCGAAGGTATGAAGTTAGTCGCTGAGTATGAGGGATTTGAGATAATTAGTGGAAGGGTTGATGAAGCCACTCCCCCTGAGGGGATGAGTCCGGGAAGACTCATGGTGGCAAGTCTTGGTCTCTGTACAGGTCTACATGTTCTGTGGTATCTAAGGCGTCACGAAATTAAACACGAAGATCTTACAATTACTGTCGTACCTGAGAACGAAAGGGGACCCGCTAGGTGCTCGGAGTGCACTGTGAATATAGATCTTAAGGCTGATCTAACTGTGCGTGAGGTTAAAGGTTTGATGGCCGAGGCGAACAGGTGTTATGTTAGTAATACAATGAGAGGAAGGCCTACAATCAACTTTAACCTTATTTCATAGTTTATCTATATTTTTCTCCCCAATTTTCTGGCCTTTTCAAGAAGTTCTGAGTTGTATCTTGAAGGATTGACTCCTGTTCCATGGCTTTTCAGGTTACCCAGTATATCCATTTTCCAGTAGTTAGTCATTCTATCATTCATCCATTTTAGAACTTCGTCGTATCCTTCTGCGTTGTTCCATCCGAAACTAATGATATTTATGCACTTTACACCTTTAGGAAATCTTTCATAGTACTTATCCCCGTGACTTTTGCTGTAATAATATAATCTGTCAAGGAATATTTTTGTCCTGCTTGATACATGGTCATAGTATACAGGAGTGCCTAATACCAGCGATCCCATGGATTCTATATGGGGCATTATTGTATTGAAGTCATCCTCAGGATAGACATAGCCATTCTCATCCCATTCTAAGGGTCTAAACTCCATATCACCTAAATAGAAAATATGGGTCTCATTTCCAGATTCCCTCGCTCCTGCTAGGACCTCCTCTACTAGGATAGCTGTGTTTCCTTCTCTCCTAGGTCCTCCTACAATTCCAACGACTTTCATACAGATGATAAAACAAATCAGGTTATGAATGTAGCGCCTTTATTATGGTTATACTATTATGAGTGAGAAGCATACTTTCTATCATGAAGCTAGATGTTTATGGTAGCTGGCCTGCACTCGTAACCCCATTCACTGACGAGGATAAGGTAAACTTTGAGGTCTTAAGGCAGCTTGTCAATTTTCACGCTGAGAATGAGAGTAACGGGGTCCTTCTCCTCGGGAGCACTGGTGAAGCTATACTCCTATCTCAGGAGGAGCGCTCGAAGATAATCGACGTGGTTATAGACGAGGTTAACTCCAGTATCCCAGTAATGGTAGGAGTGGCCGCTATGACCACAAGACAGACCATAAAGAATGCTGAGTATGCTAAGGAGGTGGGTGCTGATGCAGGTCTGATGGTTCAACCGCCATATATAAAGCCGAATCAGAGTAGTTTGTACCATTATTTCAAGGATGTCGCTGATTCAGTGGATCTTCCTCTAGTCATATACAATAACCCTGAACGCTGCGGAGTAAATATCGAACCTGAGACCATAGCTAGATTATCAAAACATGAAAATATAGTAGCGATCAAAGAGGCAGGGCCAAATCCTTATGGGGTTATGAGAACAG
Source organism: Candidatus Bathyarchaeota archaeon (assembly GCA_014730055.1). The sequence goes on along the minus strand of WJIV01000213.1, from coordinate 1,914 downwards.
TTGAATTGACAAGGGGAGAATTTAATGTACTTTGCTGCGACTGTGCCTTCTACGCCCTGATCCCAGTGGTTATGTCATCAGGAGGAAAAGGTACAAGCAACGTAACTGGAACTATGTGTCCACGCGAACTGGCTAAGATTAGCAAGCCTTGGGAAGATTACCAGGACGTGCTAACTATGAGGGAGGAGCTTTACAAAATACTCCCGTTAATCAGGATGATGTACAGCGAGAGTAATCCCGTACCCCTTAAATGGGCGTTAAATCATATCGGAGCTAAGGTTGGAAGACCAAGGAAACCTCTAATGGAACTCAGTGATGCAAACAAGAGGACAATGAAACAGACAATGGAACGACTTGGAATTCTGGATGAGGATAGTTATCAGAGACAATTTTTCTCAAGAAAATAACTCTAATTAGCCCGTAATAGCCTACCCTGACCCGGCTTTCCCAATATCTCTCCGTTCTCAAATGTCTTTATACCCCTTACAATGGTTGTCACAGGTAGGCCTTGAACCTTCCATCCCTCGAAAGGGGTCCATTTATTCTTAGAGAAAAAAGCGTCTCCCCTTATCTCAGCTTCTCTTTTTAGGTCAACAATCACTAAGTCAGCATCTGAACCTTTCTGTATCGTACCTTTTTTCGGGTAAACTCCTAACGTTTTGGCTGGATTATTCGCAGTCGTCTGCACCAGCCTCTGTAATTCTAGTTCACCTTTGTTTACCTTAGTTAAGAGTAGGGGAAGCATGGTCTCAATGCCTGGTAGTCCTGGTGGAGACTGCCATATGTTACTCCATCCCTGTTCTTTCTCCTCGGGTGTATGAGTCGCATGATCGCTTGCGATAATATCTATCAAACCTTCTCTAAGTGCCTGCCAGAGAGCATCAGAATTTTCTTTGCTTCTTATAGGTGTCCACTGCTGAGAGTAAGGACCTAAATTACGAGTATTTTCGGTATTTAGGAATAGGTGGTCTGGTCTTACTTCGACTGTGATTCTATTCGTGTAATTACTTAATTTTCTGATTATGTCTACCGTTTCTTGAGTGGATATTTCTCTCAGGTGAGTTTTTACCCCCGCTGCATGAGACAGGATTATACTTCTGGCCGCCCCACAATATTCAGCTACGTAGGGAAAATGATGATCATAGCTCTCAGGGGAGTTTTTTCCCGCTTCTACCATTTTTTTAATCTTATGAACCACTATATCTGATTCCCTGCAATTGAGATACGCCAAGGCGTTTGAGCTCTGTATTTTTTTCAAGCCTTCATAGAGTACCCCTAAGTTGTTCATGCCGGTTCTGTTGCCACCCAGTTCATCAAAAATAGCAAATACAACAGCACCTAAATCCCTGAACTGATTAATAAGACCTAAATTTTCAAGGGTCAAGGCAGCGGTAATTGAATAATCAACATAAGCTTTGCTTTTTATTAAACTTAATTTATCTTTTAATCTTTCCGGGGTGGATATTACTGGCGTATTGTTAGGCTCATCAACAACGGTAGTCACACCCCCTGCAGCTGCGGCTCTAGTCCCCGTCAGAAAATCTTCCTTATGCGTATCTCCGGGTTCTCTAAAGTGTACGTGGAGGTCTATTAAACCGGGTAATATCAGATTGCCTTTCGCATCCAGTTTCTCAGCTTCTGGTAGTTTGCTTTCTTTTCCTATTTTCTCTATCTGTCCATCTAGGATGTGTAATCCGCCTTCGAAAATCGACCCCCGAGTCCATATCTTACCATTGATAATATTGAATGATTGTTCCAAGCTTATCGGCTTCTAATACGGCTGCGCGGTTGAAAAAATTGGGGTTATTTTAGACTGGCTATAAGCTCATCGACTGTTATGCTTGGCATACTGAGTATCTTTATGGTGCCCCTGCTCCCTAATTCCACGCTCATCTTGAACACGGTGTCGTTGTC
>WJIV01000212.1 GCA_014730055.1 Candidatus Bathyarchaeota archaeon | reverse complement strand
CTTCCCAGTGAACCGCGCCTCCACTCCGAGGCCTTCAAGTAGCTGGTTGCCTGTCCCGAAGTCATCCATTAGCACTACCCTGCCCCCTATCTCGAGGTATCTCTTGACCGCATCCACTTCCCCAGGGGCGAAGGCCTTGGAGGGCCCAATGATCATGAGGGTTGACTCCCCCGGGTCCAGGACGTGGCTCCCTAGCTCGGTGAGGTCCTTCACCCTTATGGGCTTGTACTCCCTGTACATGGTGGATAACCCGTTACAGTAGGGGTTCTCCACCAGCAGGTCATCCAGGGGCTCAAAGGCGTAAGTAAGTACGATGATGACTACCAGGGAAGCTGCCAGCCCCAGCGCCACAGCGGTCCTAGCCCTCAACCATCATCACATCCACCAACAATATATCCCACTCCGGCGATTTATATCCATATTCCATGGCCCTGCTTCCGAAGCTTTCACAGAAACAAACAAGCTATTTGATTACTACTCGGTAAACCCTTGAACAGAGGTTTATTCTGTGTACTTTGATTTTTTAAACACTTTTAACATTGTACTCATTTTTCTATCGGTGATCTTCTTGCCAGCTGGTAGAGTTCTCTCAGCTCCCTTGACACATGGATGGACGGCCTCCCATTTACGTGGATGGTGAACACCCCCTTACCAAGGAAGAACCACGCCAGCAACCCGGCGGCTACTAAGAGGAAGAGGGCCTGGAGGACCTCTAGCACAGATGAGCTGAGGAACATGGCCAGGTAGGGGCTTCTCCTAGTGACAGCGGTGACCAGGTACAGCACCAGGGGTACCATGGCCCCCCAGAGCCGCTGCATGGGCCGGTTCCTCCCGTACTCAAGGGAGGAAATATGCACATAGGGAACCTCAACCACGGTCATGTCTAGCAGAGGATCCCTGACCAGGAAAACCCGGTGCTGCGTCGCGTAGATCCCGTGCCACTCCCTGGTACCCCACTCTTTTATCACCCTCTCCCCTTCCATGAGCATACCATCAATGGACATACATGGGGGTTCCCCGGCCACGCCCAATATTCTTGTGGAACAAGAATCCATATCACAGACAAAGAAACCCTAGGGTTGTTGCCTGGGATAGAACGCGCTGTATCTGGTCCCTTGTTAGATCGCGTCTAGTGCTTGGTGGAATCCTTGGATAATCAGAGGAGAGAGCCAGAACCCATTCTCCAGCATCTCCCCAAGTTTTTCCTCTGCCTGGATTTTATCTATAAACCCGTCTCTGACGCTTCTCATGAGCACATAGAGAACCCCTTTAGGGTCTAATCCTAAGGCTGCACAGAGCGGGTGTGTTATCCACTTGCTATGTGCCCTCAATAGAAGAACGGAGTCTACGGGAGCTTCTCCGGTATCGATTGGTGCTAGTTAAAAACCAGACAGCTGTGAGGAACAGGGTGCACAATCTCCTTGATAAGTACTCTACGAATCCCTTATGCTTTAAAATTTAGTAAGAAGTCGACCATGTGGATGAAGGGTTTATGGATGATGCTATTCTAAGAAGTGACCTGGCATTGCTTGAGGTCTTAGATGCTCAGATCTTGTTTGTGGAGGAGAAGTTGGCTGCGATAGCTGTAGATGATCCATTGGTTCATCTTTTGATGAGTATGACTGGTTTAGATTACTTTGCAGCTTTGTTGATTCTTGCCGAGATTGGTTCTGTAGATAGGTTCGCTGGTGATAAGCAGTTCAGCTGCTTGACAGCTCCGGCCTGGGGCTGGAGGGGGGATCTGTGAAGTATGCGGCTGGTAGCTGGAATACCTTTGGTACAACGGATGCTAATGGCTCGGTTACGAAGGAGCTGCTTCCACAGAACTATAAGTACAAGATGACTTACGCGTATATATCCAGGCAAGTATCGTCTACTTCCTGCACGTTGATAGAGTTCCAGACTGGAAAAGTAGTATCACTAACGGGTACATGCACTCATTATGCTGGTGGGTCGTGGAGAGCTTTTACCAACGGGATGGAGTTTCTTCCCGGTAATGTAAAGTTCAGGTTCAGCGATGGCACGCCGGATACAGTCTATACACTAGTGGCAGGAATTACGAACGAGATACATTAACCCTCTTTTTTCCATTTTTTTTCTAAATGCAGACCATTCATTTACCTTGGACTAACGTTATAACCAGTTACCACTTATATCCGGAATATGCGCTCCTACATCCTCACGGACAGTGACCGTGAACGACTGCTCCTCTGGCTCGAAGAGGACATAGAGGACCAGCACACCCGGAACATATTTTCCCAGATAAGAAAAAACATCACACCCCTCAGACAAGACCTCCACCTCATCCTAGCAGTAATCAAAAAACTAAGACAAGAACGTCGATGGAGGAGCAGATCCTCCAGAGGAGGCGAGATGGGCAGGGCTCTCCTAATGGCGGAACAGAAGCTTAAAACATTCAAACGCATTAAAAGGTCAATATAACAAGTTAAAGCGTATACGAATGCATCTATTTATAATAAAATAAGTAGTTAATAGAGTCTTATTTTAACAGGAGTGTATGTTTCTATGTTGATGCTCTTCGAAGTGTTACGGCTATGACTGAGGGAAGAGATGAAGAAGGCAACCAACACTCATGCGGAATACATGTTTTTATTCCATGTTAGACTAATGTATTTTAATGGCTAAGAAAGTAGTGCAGACTGAGCTTGAAGATGCGGAGTATGAACTTCTTAAAAGAACGGTGGAGAAACGGGGGATATCCATTAAAAAGGGGTTAAGGGAAGCAGTCAATCAATGGGTAGCCACTCAGATACCGGTAAGCGAGGACTCGTTATTCAAGATAGAACCAGTGAAAACAGGGATAGAGACTGATAGCTCTAACCTAGATAAGACACTTTACCGGGGAAAGGCTTGAAGATATTTATAGATACCTCGGCAATAATCGCTTACTATAATATTGATGACAAGTACCATAAGCAGGCTTCGGAGAGTATGAGGGCAATCAAGGATGGCTCTATTCCTCTCACGAGGCTCTATATCTCCGACTATGTTTTCGATGAGGCCATGACTTTCTTCAAGTGTGTACTGAATAGGAGTGAAATGGCTGTAAAAATTGGGGAGGCATTCAGGGAATCCTCGTTCACATCGTTACTAAGAGTAGATGAAGCTATATTCGATGAGGCATGGG
>WJIV01000211.1 GCA_014730055.1 Candidatus Bathyarchaeota archaeon | reverse complement strand
GGTCTCCTCAGAAGCATTCAAGGTATCTGAAGATTGAAGTGCATAGCCGTCCATTGCTGACCTATCAAAAGGAGGGACATCGAACCTTGCGTCAATATCCTCTGCTAAGACCCTCCCATCTGATTCATCAAGTTCGACCTCCTCTACACGCTTGATCTTCTCAACATTTCTCAAAATGAGCTCCATGGCCTCCTCTCTGCCAGTTAGCTCCTTGAAAGGTCTCATCTCTAGTCCCTTCCCAACTCCCATAACATATGACCAATACCTGGAAGTATAATCTCTTTGAGGGCGGACTCTACGGCTCCAGTGGAGCCAGGTAGACAGAAAATTATCTTTCCATTTTTCACTCCTGCTGTTGCTCTACTCCATAACCCTGGAATCCCTATCTGCTCGTAGCTTAATTTTCTGAAATATTCACCAAATCCAGGTATTTCCTTCTCAAATAATTTTCTTGCGACACTCACTGTCTTGTCCTTTACTCCCAATCCCGTTCCTCCACTAGTTAAGGCGACTTTTGCTTCTGAGACAAGATACATGTTCAACCAGTGAATGATAGCCTCCGAGTCGTTGGGTACTAGATCATATATGACTACCTGATGCCCTTCCCCTTTAATCAACTCCATGGCTCTTTTACCAGTTTTGTCCATGGACTTGTCTCGTGTATCGCTAGTAACGAGGATCGCGAACTCTGTCTTTATATCCTGGTCTCTAGGATGTTTGTCACTCATATTTCTTCTTTCACCTTCTCGATTACTCTTATATCGAAGATCTCGGCTGTCGCGTAGTCTCCTCTTGGGCCCTTCTCTAAGTACTTCACCATATCCCAGATATTCAGTAGAGCTACGCTTACCCCCATGAGAGCCTCCATCTCAAGCCCTGTCTTATAATCAGCTGTGACACTGCAGGTGGCTTCGATTGTGTCGGATCCTGTTTTGAACTCCATCTCTACCCCACCAATGGGTATAGGGTGACACATTGGAATGAGGTCCGGAGTCTTCTTAACGGCTTGAATCCCCGATATCTCTGCAACGATTAGTGGGTCTCCCTTCTTTATCTCGCCCGATACGATAGCCTGTATTGTCTCTTTTCTTAGCCTGATTGTGCCTTTTGCGACTGCACGTCTGTGTACGATCTCCTTCTCTGTTATGTCAATCATTCTTAATCGGGGCCTCTCAATACTCTCCTTCAACCCAAAATTCCCCTTCCGGTGTGTATTCCTTCTTCCAGATGGGAACCCGTTTCTTCAACTCATCTATAATAAAGCGGCATCCCTCAAAACCCTGATCTCTATGACCGGCTGAGACGCCGATGAAAACAATATTCTCACCCACTGATAGCTCGCCGTGCCTATGTACAATATTAACACAGTTTAGGGCGAACAACTCCTTAGCTTCTTCTGAGATCTTTTCAAGCTCATTAAGGGCCATTTCCTCGTAGACCTCTAGACTCATCTTGCTGACATTCTTACTACCCGAGTAATCTCTAACCGTGCCAATGAAAGTCACAATGCAACCGCTATCTCTAGTTCGAATTTTTTCAATTAGCTCATCAACATGGAAATCCTCTAGCTGAACCTTGATCAAAGATTATCCTCCGCTTACCGGTGGGAAAAAGGAAAGAATATCGCCGTCCTCTACCTTCGTCTCCAGTGGCTTAAATGACCCATTGAGGGCTACTAGCACTTGCTCTTGTCGACCTATCTTGGTGTATAACCCTTTGACATAGTCTCTGATCTCAGAAAGGCTCATGTGATCATCTACCTCTATTTGTTCCTCCTCCTTTCCAGTGAACTCTTTGAAAGAGGCATAATACTTGATTTTTATCCTCAATCTACTCCCTCCAGTAAGGCTCACGGCGGCTTATAGCCTCCTTGAAAGCCTCTAGCTGTTTTTCATGGCTCTCTCCACTCCGAATCAGATCAACAAAAGAGACAAGGTTATCGTCTCTCATCAAGCAGGCTTTCAGCTTTCCGTCACTTGTCAGTCTAAGCCTCGTACAGTATGCGCAGAACTCGCTATTGTGCATAGGTCGAACAACCTCGACTTTTGCACCATTCTCCAGATGATACACTTTTCTGTGGTGCAGAGCTCTTTTTAAGACTTTTTTAGATTTCTCCTCGAGATAATCCTCAATCTCATTCAAGTCGTAATGAAATTCATCATAATACTTGGAGCCGTTCTCAAGTTCCTGGAACTCTATTAATTGCAGAATAGCACCAGTCTCTATACTGTATTCAATAAGATCCGAGATCTCCTCAGAGTTAATACTCTTCATAACGACCATGTTAAGTTTCACAGGACTAAGCCCACATCTCAAAGCTTCTTCTATTCCCCTCTTAACTTGAATTTCATAATCGCTAGCGGTAATCCTCTGAAACGTTGAGGGCTTAAGGGTATGTAAGCTTATATTAACTCTCGCTAATCCAGCCTCTCTCAGGTCACAAGCTTTTCCCTCAAGAAGACTTGCGTTGGTTGTCATCGAGACTTCATCGACCATGGGAGAAATGCTTCTAACGATATCAACAATATCATCCCTGATCAGTGGTTCTCCACCAGTCAGCTTGATCTTACGGATTCCCGAATTAGATGCTAGTTTCACAACCTCAGTAATTTCTTCAAGGCTCATTTCCTTACCAGAGTCATGTTCGCCTTCCTGGTGACAGAAAAAGCAATTAAAGTTACATTTCTGGGTCACGCTTATCCTTAAACTGTTGATTGGACGGTCAAATGCGTCTCTAATGGGATCTTCCACTTGTTCTCCGCCTTAATTGATCCAGACTTGGTGGTTTTAAATAGTTATGTTTGCTCGAACATGTCGATTCTTATAACAGGATTTGAGTTGAAAATTGACTTGAAGCATTATAGAGAAATTACCGAAAAGATGTAAATTTATATCTCCTACCAAACAAAATCCAGAATGTATGGGTGGTTATGATATCTGACTGAGATAAACTTCAGTGCAAGATACTATAAAGATGGAGACGAGGAACAGATAGTTCCACTTCTTTTACTCGTTTTCAAGGAATGGCCTAGATTCGACATCGAATGCTCAAAAAAGGAACATTGGACTTGGAAGATTAAAGATACGCCAACAAATATTAACTCAACGGTAGTAGCAGAGACAGGCGAAGGTAAGATAATCGGTGTATCACAGGGAATTTTTAAATGGACCAAAATTGGTGAAAAGGTCCTTCTAACACGTAAAGCCACCGAAGTAGCTGTACATCCGGATTACAGGCGAATGGGAGTTAACACCAGCATCGCTGAGTTAAGGGACGAAAAAATATCAGAGATGGGCGGAATTATTAACATGAATATGACCTCTAATCCGATTATTATCGATCGAAACAAGAGGCGTAGCGAAGATGAGAGGATGCCCGAATTTCCCAAAACTATAAAACAACTAGTGAAGATCGAGGAAATTGCAAGTTACCTGAAATACTGGAGTAAGGAGAAGGAGGTCTCTAGATTTAGATTATTCTCTATTTTAATTGGTTATAGGGTACTAAAATTTCTAAATGCTCTAAGGCATATTTTTTCTAACAAAGCTAGTTTGAAGACCGATTTTACTATAGAGGAGATTGGTAATTTTGATTCAAAAATTGAGGTATTCTGGGAAAAAATCAAAGATGATTATGATTTCATAGATGAACAAACAAGTAAGTACCTTAACTGGAGGTTTTGTGATTCAAGGGGAGGAAATTATAAAATCTATGTGGCATCTGATAAGAAAGAAAACATCCTTGGATACCTTGTACTTCGCATTAATCGATTAGACTCAAATCACCCCATTGGTTACATAGTGGAGGTCCTGTCCTTACGTGAGAGAGAAGATGTAGTGAACACACTGGTTGAGTTTGCTCTAAATTTATTTAAAAATGAGTCAGTTGATGCAATTTATTATACTGTTGTTGGTGGTCATCCCTATCAAAAGATAATGGAAAGTCATGGCTTTGTTGACAGTAGAAGAGAGCCGTATGTTTACTACCGTGTCCACACTGAGAACGAAAACGTTGAAAGATTTGTCAACGCTAAACCCCACAGGCTTAACTATCAGTTCGGGGAGTTCGATTCTATCTAGTCAATTAAGAGGATTCGTTGTTGAATCTAGGAAACTATAATAACAGCGGTTAAACGAAGAGCTTAATGAGCGATGTTGTCAGAATAACGGTTTTTCCCGGTTATATGATGGAAAGCTGCGTCGACTGTTCGCTTTCATCACATTCCTGTGCGAATTGTGATACAGGTAGTCTTGAGACTCAGATGCAGTTGATGGACGACCTCTACTTTATGCTTGAGGAGATTGCCTACAAACTTTCTAGGGAGTTAATTATTGAAACAATAGATACAAGCGATACATTGTATGCTATCGAAAGATTAAACGTCCTTCTTTTCCTTAACGGTGAAGCTCAAGTAAGCCACGAGACTTACCCGGAATATATTATGCACAGTGTACCTCTAATCGCCGTTGATAATAGGATCGTTTCCGTTGGGGAGATGCCTAAAAAAGAAAATCTATTCAAGAGTATAAGGAAGGCCCTTACTCCCGATTCTCCTTAATCTTCTGTTCGAGTGTCTTTAACTCTCCGTGCTCGCTTATCCTTATTTTAGTCTGAAGTCTAACTGGTAAACCTATCTGCCTGAAGAACCCCATCAGACTCGCCCCGTCGAGATAATCTTGAATCTTATTCTGCTTTATAGCGTCGACAAGTAATTGTTCAATCCTCGGCATTATTTGTGGGTATTGTCTCTGAGCCTCGTTCCAGACCTCCCATGCTCTATCCTTGAAATATCGGTCAAGGACCTCACGGTTCGTGGGTTCTCTTGGTTCTTGCTTCTCCTCTTCTAGCTCCTCTTCCTTTTCTTGCAGTTCCTTTAGGAGTAGCCGGCGCTGCATCTCCTCTAGTCGTTTACGTTTTATACGCTCCAGTTCGTCATCGTTCATAAGCTCACCAGCGCAAAAATACCCTGTATCTTGGCTTTTATTCTTATCTTTTTTTAGGGTTTAATATTACTTATCCTAACGCTGTTAAGTATTACCAACAAGGTTAGACCCACATCTCCTAGTATAACTGCCATCCATAAGGTGATAAATCCAAAAGCACCGAGAATAACTATACCTAATTTAACAAGCAAGGCGACTGCGATGTTCTCCTTCATGCGACTGACAGTCGTCCTGGCCAGCTTAAGAAGGTAACTAATCCTGCTTAGATTATCTTCAAGGAGAACTATATCCGCGGTTTCCAAAGCAATATCGCTGCCCAGCCCCCCCATCGCAACCCCAACGTTGGCAGTAGCCAATGCAGGGGCGTCGTTAACACCGTCACCAACCATTACAACTGTGCCGAACTTTTTAAGCTCCTCCACGGTACGAACCTTATCATCAGGTAATAGCTCTGCATGGACCCCATTGAATCCTAGCTGAGTGGCTATAGCTTGAGCCGTCTCGTAGTTATCCCCCGTAAGCATCTCAACCTTCATTCCTCTCTTGCGAAGTTCGTTGATAGCCTTCTTTGCTTCCTCCCTATAGGTGTCCATCAGGCTTATGTAGCCCAGAACCTTGTCTTCGCTGGCCACCATTACGCTGGTCTTTCCTTCTTTTTGGAGTTGGGATCGGGTTTCCTCGGAGAATTCTATTCCTCTTTCCTGCAGTAGCTTAGCATTACCAATAATATAGTCCGTTCCATCTATAACTCCCTCAATTCCCTGACCCGTCACACTACGGAAATCAGAGACTTCAGGAACATTGATTCCTTCTTCCTTCGCATAACTAACTATTGCCTCTGCTATTGGGTGCTTGCTATTGACTTCTAAGGCAGCAGCGATTCCAATTAGCTCATCATGAGAAACTTCGACTGTATTAACATCAGTTATCACCAGCTTTCCAAGGGTAAGGGTGCCAGTTTTGTCGAAGGTGAAGACCTTAGCTTTATCGATCTCCTCTATATAGTTGCTTCCCTTTACCAAGACACCATTTCTGCTTGCACTAGTGATGGCTGAAACCATAGTGACAGGGGTTGCTATAGTCAATGCACAGGGACAACCTATCACAAGTAGTACCAAGCTCCTGTAAATCGATGGAATCCATGGATGCCCTAGCAGTAACGGAGGCCCTGTCGCAACTATAGTTGCTAAAATTATTATTGCTGGAGTGTAGTATCGTGCAAATCTATTCACTAATGTCTCTGTAGGGCTCCTCCTGTCCTCTGCCTCATGGACCATCCTAAGAATATTTGATAACATAGTCTCCCCAGATGCTCTTAAGGTCTTCACCCGTACAACACCATCCAAATTTATGGTACCGGCATAAACCTCATCCGAGAGTATCTTCGAAACCGGGACAGATTCACCGGTTATAGTGGCCTGATCTACACTCGTGGACCCCTCAATGACAGTCCCATCTAATGGAATACGATCCCCAGGTTTGACGATGAAGATCTCACCTGGGAGAACATTATCAACATGTATTTCGACCTCTTTACCATCACGTATGATAGTGGCGACCTCTGGCCTTAGGTCCATCAAAGCCTCTATTGCATGCCGTGCCCTGTCGGTAGCAATGAGCTCTAGCTTTAGTGATATGCTGAAAAGAAACACCACCAAAGCGCCTTCCTCGAATTGTCCTATAGCTGTCGCACCGATGGCGGCGATTGTTACGAGTAGGTTTATACCAATTCTTCCATGTAGCAGGTTTCTCACACCGTTTTCTGCCAAGGGCCAACCTGTAGCTATCATAGCAGCTACAAGAAGTGCCTTATCTATGGGCGAATATAGGCCTAAATAATTAAGAATAATACCCAATGCTATTGCTACACCTGATGCAGCGAGTACTCCCCAACCTTCATCATCGTGGTCATGTTCGTGGTCGTGATCATGCCTTTTCTCGGATATGGTGCACGTAGGGCAGGTTCCACTCAGATCACAGGTCTTGCAGATTGAGCGAGAATATTTATCCTCCTCGTGTTCATGATTGTGCTCTTGCTCATTCATTAATGTCGCCGTTTTTTCAACTTAGTCAATGGAAAAATCCTTATTAACTTAATGCTATTTATAGAAGGAATTTTATTAGAAATTAATAAAAAACTCGGTATTACTTATTAACATATGACCGTAATAAGCGTTAGCCTTACCCCTGAACTTCTTCAGCGACTAGATGATTTCGTTGAAAAGTTCGGATATAGTAGCAGATCTGAGGCGATGAGGATAGCCATCAGGGATAGTCTAAGTCAGCTAACCCTCCAATCAAGACTCCGAGGCCTAATACTCTCAACAGTTACAGTTATCAGCGAGACAAATAGCACCAAGAGCCATCTAGGTCTAATGGAGTTAAGAAACGGCTTCGATGATATAATATTCGGTAATATGCATCTCCATACGGAGGAAGGATACTGTCTTGAGATCTACCTTGTTAAAGGCGATGCTGAAAAAGTCATGAACTTTGTTTCAAAGGCAAAGGCCATAAGCGGGGTACAAGAGGTAAACTACACCGTTACTCCGGTCTCTGGTTGATTACACTTTTTAATCATGATTAAGGATAATTTTTGTAATGTCCAATAATCAGTCGTTCTCAGTTCTAGGTAAAGACACTCCTAGACAGGATGGTATAGCCAAGGTTACTGGCAGGGAGAAATATGCCTCCGATCTGAAGCTACAGAATATGTTGTATGCGAGAGTCTTAAAGAGCCCTCACCCCCACGCGAGGGTCAAGTCTATCGACGTTTCAGCCATCCGAGATGAGAACACAGTTACGATCACACCCGACGAGGTTCCGGATGTCCTCTTCTGCCCAAGACTTGTAAGTACACCGGATTCCACCTACAAGGACTGGAAGGTATTATCCAAAAAACCCCGCTATGTCGGGGAGCCCATAGCAGCAGTTGCTGCTGAATCAGAAGAAGAGGCCCAGTTCGCTCTTGAGTCCATCAAAGTGGATTACGAGGTATTACCAGCGGTCTACGACGCAATGGAGTCGATGGAGAAAGATATGGATCCTATTCACGATTATATCGAGCTGGACGATGAGATCCTGAAAGTTGAGAGAAACATAGCATGCGACTTAGAAATCCAGGAGGGCAATAGCCAGGAGGGCTTCGAGGAGTCAGACTTTATTGTGGAGAGGATCTATAGAACAAATCGCCGATACCATACACAGATGGAGACAAAATCAGCTCTAGTCAGACCTGAGCCCGATGGAGGTGTTACGGTTTGGAGTACGACTCAAACCCTTCACAACACTAGAATTCTGCTACACGAGATTTTTGATATACCCATGGGAAAGATAAGGATAATCAAGGTACCTCTCGGTGGAAGTTTTGGATCCAGTATTCAGGTAAACCCCGTCGTGCCTATAGCCGTCGCTCTGGCTCTAAAAGCCAACAGGCCGGTCAAACTCAGCTACACTCGAGAGGAGGACCTTCGTGATCACTGCAGTTATCAGATGACATTTAAGCTAAAACTGGGTGCTAAAAAGGATGGCACTCTAACTGCTGGGCATCTTGACGCCTACCTGGACATAGGTGGGCATCAGATCCAGGCCTATCCCTTATTGGGCTGCGTCGTGGGTTGGTGGGTTAGTTTATACAAGCTCCCACACAAGAGCTACGTGGGAAAGGCGGTTTACACCAACAAGGTACCTGCGTGTGCCTTCAGGGGATATGGCAACCCTCAGATTACATGGGTTGTCGAGACCATGATGGACGAACTTGCCGAAAAGATTGGAATGGACCCACTGGACTTCAGACTCATGAACTACATAGGTGAGGGAGACGTATTCTGGGGTCAAGGACCCAGTGTAAAATCGGTGATCAGGAGCTGTGGCGTGGAGGAGATACTTGAGAAGGGCTCTGAGATGATCGACTGGTATAACAGACCAAAACCGCAGGATCAGATTGGAAGATACCGCAGAGGTATAGGAATGGGTAGAGGCTACCATACAAGTAGCGCAGGAGCACCAGTTCCTGGCTCCGTCGTGGACTTTGGGGGCGCCATGGTAAAGATGAATGAAGATGGAACCTTTGACTACGTATCTGCGCTGATGGACCACGGTGGTGGTACAATGGATGCAAACGCGAAAATTATCGCAGAGGAGCTTTCTATCCCATATTATAAGGTTAATATTGTGAGAGCAGACACAGGGACAACTGTTTACGATGTCTGTACTCATGCTTCGAGAGGTATCTACAGCGGAGGAGGAGCTGCCTTAAAGGTGGCAGGGAAAGTTAAGGAGAAGATAAGGGAACAGGCTGGGAAACTTCTGGATGCCTACCCTCATGCTCTTAGATTCAGGTTCGATCCTCAGAGAGATCAAGCTGTAGTCTATGCCGAGGGAATAGAGGGGCGAGAGATAACCTACAAAGAATTAGCTTATACCATGAGACATAAGAACCTGGGCACGATAGCAGCAGTTGAGAGTTACAGGCAACCCAGTTGTCCACCTCACTTCACGGGTTACTTTGTTGAGGTAGAGGTTGACACTTGGACAGGTAGGGTAGCCTTGAAGAGGGTAATCGCAGGCGCTGACATTGGCACTGTAATTAATCCAAAACTAGCAATGGGGCAGATCCATGGAGGATTCGCACAGGGATGGAGCATGACAGTAAACGAAGACACACCTTACGATCCTAATAGCGGAGACCTATGGAACCATGGCTTTCTGTCGGACTATAAGATACCAACAACCAGAGATCTCCCGAATCTAGAAAACTTTACAGTGTTTTTCGCCGATACCTACGAACCAACGGGTCCCTTTGGAGCAAAAGGAATAGGTGAAGGAGCCCTTAATCCCGTAGCTGGAGCCGTGGCCAATGCCATCCAGAACGCTCTAGGTATCCGTTTCTTTGAACTCCCTATAACTAAAGATAAGATACTGAAGGCCTTGAAGGAGAAAGTAAAATGACTGCTATAAATAATGTTAATACCCATATAATTACGAAAACCTTCAAGTACCACAAACCAGAAACAGTCGAGGAAGCCCTGAAGCTCCTATCAGAACTGAACGATGTGAAGCTCATGGCAGGTGGTACAGACCTAATACCTAAGATGAAGCAGAGACTTCTAGAACCTTCTAACATTGTCAGCCTCAAGTACATACCCGAACTAGAAGGGATACGTGAGGAAGGGGATTGGATTTTCATCGGCGCTGCAACGAGTTTAAGGGATGTCGAGAGGAGTACAATAATACAGAGAAAGCTCCCATTACTCCAACAGTGTGTTAAGTCTATTGGTTCGGTTCAAATTCGAAACATGGGGACCCTTGGTGGAAATGTCTGTAACGCATCCCCTGCAGCGGATGGTGCACTGGGATTAATAACTCTAGATGCACTAGCAATTATCTCAGGCTCTAACGGAGATACGGAAATCAAAGTTTCTGAGTTCTTCACAGCTCCTGGTGTAATCGTCCTCAAAGAAGAGGAGCTTGTCAAGGAATTCAAGATCAAAGTGCCAAACAATAATACTGGTTCAAGTTTCATAAGTATAGGAAGGACTTCATTAGACATCAGCACAATAAGCATTGGGGTCGTGTTAGAGACGAGAGATGATGAAGTAATAGATGTAAAGCTTGGCGTGGGGAGCGTTGCCCCTACGCCGCTTAGAATATACGATGTAGAGGATTGGCTGATTGGAAAAAAGTTAGGGCCAGATGTAATAAGAGAAACCGCGAAGAGGGTTTCCTCAGGTATAAAGCCCATTACAGATATCCGTGGGACCTCTGAGTATAGGTACGCAGCAGCCGAGGGAATCGCCATCGAAGCGATCACCAGGGCATGGAAAAGAGAGGAGATGGAATAATGAAGACAATAATAACCATAAACGGGCGCAAACGTGAATTCGACGTCCCTCCACAGACCCTACTTCTAAATCTTCTAAGAGAAGAACTGGACCTAACAGGTTCCAAGTACGGGTGCGGAATAGGTGAATGTGGTGCATGCACAGTTTTGGTTAAGGGAGAGCCTGTACTAGGATGCATGACTCTCGCAGTTGATTGTGATGGTTTGAGTGTAGAGACAATTGAGGGAATAAGTGAAGGGAACAAACTTCATCCTATACAGGAAAGCTACCTAGAGGAAGGAGCAGTACAGTGTGGATTCTGTACTCCTGGGTTCATAATGACTACTAAAGCCCTGTTATCTGATAATCCAGAACCAGACGAAGCTGAGATAAGAGAGTACCTCAAGGGCAATATTTGCAGATGCACAGGGTATGTTAATATTGTCAAGGCTGTTCAGAGCGCTGCAGAGAAGATGAGATGAAGGTATCCGCTATAGTACTTGCAGCTGGTAAGAGTAGCCGAATGGGTACCAATAAGCTTCTTCTTGAGGTTGGAGATAAGAAGGTTATAGAACACATACTAAACAAACTGAAAGGATATCCAACGATAGTCGTGACCGGTCATAACTCGGAGGAGATCAAACCAATTATTGATAGTTACGGGGCGGAGGAAGCCTATAATAGAAACTACGATAATGGGATGACTACAAGCTTCCAAACAGGGATCTTAAAACTAGCGGAGAATACTGATGCTACCTTCCTAGTGCTAAGCGATACCTTCGCTTTCAAAAATGACTTGCTAAAAAGAATGATTGAAAAAATGGACAATGAGGATGAAGCTCTCTTGGTAAGTCCTTTATATAGGGGTAAAAAGGGTCATCCGGTCCTAGTGAGGAGTGATCTTTTCAACGAGTTTCTTAACCTGAGATCTGACGAGACCATGAAGGGCGTCATCAAAAAGTATGAAGAGAAACACAAGTACGTCGAAGGAAGCGTATGGTGCCGAATTGATCTGGATACACCTGAAGATTTTGAAAAAGTCAAGGAAATGTGGGCGTCTAGGAGTACCTAAAATCTATCAACTGCGCCACTATGCTGATACCAATTTCCTCTGGGGTCTCAGCCCCGATATCTAGACCAACGTGCCCCAAAATCTTCTCTACAATTTCAGTTGGGTAGCCTTCCTCTATAAGCTGTTTTTTATGTTCTCTCGCCTTATTCTTGCTTCCAAGTAATCCTATAAATTGAGGAT
Source organism: Candidatus Bathyarchaeota archaeon (assembly GCA_014730055.1). The sequence goes on along the minus strand of WJIV01000211.1, from coordinate 7,831 downwards.
CTGAATCTACAGCATACCTTAGGCCATGTAGCTCAAAATCTGTCTCTCCGTGAAGCATCAACACGTAGTCGCTAGCTTTTATTTCTAGCTTCTCAAGTGATTCCGGGTAGGGATCGTTAATCAGTTTTGCAAATGGGAAAATCTCTGGTCTAGCAGTATCTGCATCGTCTACTACTGTTATCTCGAATCCGCAGTCGTTAGCGTACTGAGCTACTGACTGAGCTATCAACCCACTTCCCATAACTATCAATCTTGGTAACGGATCAATCACATCCATGAATACTCTCACTTCTCCCCCACATTTACTATCAACAGTTATCATCCCTTCTCTTGCCGGTATTCCCATAGTGAACTCAAGGATCCTTGGTTTCCCCTCTTCAAGGGCTTTCATTGCAGCATCCACAAGAATCCTCTCCATCCCCCCTCCGCCTATTGTCCCTAAGGACCTGCCTTTGGATGTAACAAGCATTTTACTTCCAGGCTCCCTTGGCCCAGAACCTTCTTTCTCAGTTAGGGTCAAGAGTACAGCTCTGTTTCCCTTCTCAAGCTCTTCTTTGAGCCTTGCTATTATCTCGTAGTCACTCAGGGGCTATTCTCTCCGCGGCGTCGAGGATGGCCTCAATTATCTTCGTGTAACCTGTGCACCTGCAGATATTTCCCTCTATCCCCCGTTTTATCTCCATCTCAGAGGGGTGAGGATTATCCCTAAGTAGAGCATAAGCGCTGATTAGCATCCCAGGGGTGCAGAATCCGCACTGTACAGCTCCATTCTCGATGAAGGATCCCCTTAAATCGATCATAAGAGGGTTGTGCTCTAGGCCTTCTAGTGTTGTTATGTGTTTTCCCTCGATCTGAGGGGCGAGAACAAGGCAGCTCGTGTTTGGTACGCCGTCGATTAGTAGAGTACATGCCCCACATTCTCCCTGGTCGCACCCTTTCTTTAGACTCTTTATTCCGAGTTCTTCCCTCAACAGGTCCAGAAGGGAGACATTTGATCTTGCATCAATTGTAACTGGCTGACCGTTTAACTCAAAATTAATTATCATATTATTCACCTATGCGCTCCATTGTCTCTTTTATAGCTCTCCTCATGAGCACCTCACACATATCTCGTCTGTACTGGGCAGTCCCTCGGATGTCGGTTATCGGGTTTACAAGATCCTTGGCGGATTCGCAGGTCTCCCTTATTGTCTCATCGTCTAGTTCACTATCAGTTAGCATTTCTTCGAGTTCTATTACTCGTATTGGGGTCATGTCAACCGATCCAAAGGCGACTCTTGCATCAATGCAGAGTTTTTCCTCCACTTGTAGGTAGACGGCTGCACTCACTACACTCAATGTGAAGGCTTTTCTCCGTCCAATTCTCTTGTAACAGCTAGAGGAACCTTCATTGGGCAATGGGAGCTTTATCTCTGTTAACAACTCGTAAGGTTCGAGACAGTTTATCTTCGGGCCTTCGAAAACATCCTCTATTTGGAGCACCCTCTCCTCTCTAACAGATCTGAGGACAACCTCAGCCTTGTGAACAAGCAGAGGTGGGGCTGAATCCGCGGCTGGGGATGCGTTAAGTATATTTCCAGCGAGGGTGCCTCTGTTCCTTATCTGTGGGCTACCAATCCAGCTTATAGAATCAAGCAAGGCTGGAAATCTCTTTATTGCTTGGCTTTGGACAAGTTGACTGTGGGTAACGGTTCCGCCGATATTTAGGTGCCCTTTTTCTTCTTTGATATAGTTAAGCTCAGGAATAGTATTAAGATCCACCAGGTTTTTCGGAGTGCATTCTGCTCCCTTCATTAGGGGAATTAGATCTGTTCCGCCTGCTAGAGCCTTGACATCCTCGAGGTTTGACATCAAAACTAGGGCTTCTTCTAGTGAACTAGGCATATGTAAATCGAAGTTTGGGAGGGGTTTCATCGCTCTGCCTCCTTTAGCGCTCTATGAATATCCCAGGGCTTTATTGGAAGTTCATTAAACCGGACTCCAGTAGCGTGGTATACCGCGTTTGTAATTGTAGGTACAATGCTGATAATTGCAGGTTCCCCTACCCCTTTTGCTCCAAAGGCTCCATGTTTGTAAGGCTTCTCAACTAATATTGCTGGCTCTATCTGAGGGGTGTCTAAACTACTGGGTATCACATAATCCTTGAATCCAGGGTTCATAACGACGCCATTCTTTAGTTCCAATCCCTCCATCAAGACAAAACCTATGCCTTGGCTTAAGGCACCCTCAATCTGACCCTCTATCATCATGGGATCTATAGCTTTTCCACAGTCCATGGCAGGCCATACACGTTTTACAGTTGTCTCACCAGTCTCCATATCTACCTCAACTTCAGCAACCGTCGCAGCGAATGTGTATACACTGTAGTTTACACCAAGGCCGGTTTCTGGGTCGAAGAACCGTTCCGGAGCCTTAAAGTAGCCGTATGCTCCAGGGTCATAGCCTCTGATGTAGACCTCTTCTGCCAGCTCATTGAAGGGAATTGACTGATCACTTTTTTTCTTGTTATAAGCGACTCCTTCTCGAATGTCAACTTCCTCCGGCTTGCACCTAAATAACTCTGAGGCGCATTTTACAAGGTTCTCACGTAGTTTAATCGCCGCCTTAGCTGCAGCTGTGCCACCTAGCATTAGTCCTCGGCTGCCATGAGTGGGCTTGGCATTTAGTGTACTATCCGTATCGGGTAATTCAATGTTGATTATTTCGGGTGATACCCCTAATATCTCTGATACTATCTTTATGTGACCAAAAGGTGATCCCTGCCCAATCTCAACTATCCCTGTCCTATATGTTAAGCTACCATCTTGGTTAAGCAATAAGCTGGCGGCGCTCCAGTCTGGTGTGCTACGGCTCGTGCTGATCCCATGGTAGGCTAATCCCACACCATACCCGGTCACCTTAGAGCCGTTCCTTACAGGTTCCCGTTTCTTAATCCATTCAGAGGCATCTCTTACACCGATAAGACACTCCTCTATTCCAACACTGTGCTCCAGCTTTTGATCGCAGGTGGTTCTATCGCCCTTTCTAAGAACATTAATCAACCTGAATTCTACAGGATCAATCCCAAGTTTGTCTGCAAGTTTATCCATCTGACTCTCAGCAGCATAATGAAGTGCGAGATCACCGAAACCCCTGAAACTGCCACCATAGACCTTGTTGGTATATATAGCTTTTCCATCAATTGATGCATTATCAACTACATAAGGCCCAGCAGCGTGAGCTGTCTGTCTCCATAGCCAGAAAGGTGCCCTATTGGCGTATGCTCCACATTCTAGCTTGATCTCAACCTCGATGGCTCTAAGCTTGCCCTTATTATCTGCTCCACTCCGGTAGTTTATTCTACATGGGAATCGCTTGTTGCTGAATCGGAGTGATTCTTCTCTGTTCCAGATGCAGGCCGCTGGTTTACCCATTTTTACAGCGGAGAAGGCAGCGTATGCGCTGACCAATGGCCCCTGATCATCTTTTCCTCCAAATGCTCCACCTGTCAGGGCCTGTATCACTCTAACCTGATTCAGATTCCAACCCAAGACCTGGGCAACTTTTTCTCTGATTAGAAAGGGGCTCTGCCCGTTCGCGATTATCGTGACCTTCCCAGCTCCCTCAGGATAGGCATAAGCAGCCTCGGTCTCCAGATACATGTGGTCCTGATACGGGCTCCAGTAGCTTTCAGACACCTCTATGTCGGACTCACTGAACCCCGTCTCGGAATTACCCTTCCTAATTTTTGTCGTAAGGGCGATATTACCACCATCATGTATATTCTCGGCGCCCTCTTTAACAGCCGAGTCAATATCGAAATGAGCTGGTAGCTCCTCGTACTCTAAGTCGATTCTATCATATGCTCTTTGGGCTACATACTCGTCACTTGCACAGATTAGAGCTATGGGATCACCGACATAGTGAACCTTTCTGTCGTTGAGGAAAGGCTGATCAGGAAGGGCATATCCTATCTGGTTATTTCCAATTACATCTTCTCCGGTAAGGATCGCCTCAACGCCAGGAGTTTTGAGTGCCTCCTGTAAGTTAATTTTTTTGATCAAACCATGAGGTACACTGCTCCTATAGACCTTCACAAAGGTAGTCTTTCGGGGGAGATAGTCAGCTGTGTACATGGCTTTTCCCAGTGCTTTGTCAAGGGTGTCTGTTCTTACTACGTTCTTACCGACAACTAGGAAATCCTCCCTTCCCAGTATTTCGGTTAAAATTTTATCAAATTCCAATGAGGACCATCCAGTATTATCCTGTATATCAGATCAATCCTTTAGATAAAAGAATCCCCCAATGATTTCCAAAAACCATCACGATCTGCCTCAATAAGAAGTACTCCCTTACCTGATAATAACCCGAGCAGAGAATCTATCTTGTCTGTTCTACAGAGAATGATGAGTAACCCGCCTCTATCCAGCGAAGTTATGGCTTCCAATATTCCGGGATAAAGACCTTGCTTTGCCTTCTCAAGGTGGCCGTACTCATCCACAACAACTAAGGTATTCTTATCCATTTCAAATGCGGCGTTTTTTAGGACCCTGTTAGCTCGTTTAAAGCCGGCCCTGTTGAAAGCGTAGATGAGGTTATCAAACAAACTCCATTCCTCGGAATCTACTTTATGTCTCAACCTCACTAGTGGGAAGTTTTCTCCTGAATCTAATACTAGGCAATCATATCCTATGGTCTCGCCGTTTTCTAATACTCTTTTGTTAATTACTCCTGTTATATAATACCCTTTATCTCTTGCTTTCTCTATCAAGTCACAGGCTCTACTAGTCTTACCCGAACCCCTCTCTCCATGAATAATAAGAACCCTATACCCCATTTCCTTCACCACCCACTTGATTAAATATGAGATATACTATCTTTTCATTAATTTTTCTTGCTGAGATTAAAGATAGAAATATAAAAAGTCTTGAATCTGAAAAACTTTATTTTAGGAAAAGTTCTGAATAAGGTGATTAAAAAAAAAGAGTTAGCCTCTTAGTAAGACTCTAATTCTTCGAACTTCATCAAGCCTGAGTATCCTTTGCTTGACTAGTTCTCGTAGTCTACCCATATCATCGGCTTGTAGACGAATCAGGATATCAAAGGAGCCGCTTACTAGGTAAGCTTCCTTGACTTCTTCCATATCATCGAGCTTCTCAAGAGCTTTGGATTCCTCTCCTGCGCCCGTTGTTATTATTACGTAAGCTTCTGCTTTACTCTTATGTGAGAAAGTCTCTGCACTAGTAAGGTTCACTTGGCTCATTTATGAAAGACTTCCCTTCTGAGGGTTCATCTCGTGGCCCCTCCGGTCTATTCTTAAACTCCATTTCTTTCTCGAGTTCTTCATCAGCCCATTCGCTTTCCTCATCCATATACGACTCTTTCGATGACTCTTCAGTAACAGGGGATGCTCTAAGCTTTCCAGTGCTTTTCTTAAACTCTATCTCTATCTCGAGTTCTTCATCATCCAGATCAACGTCAACTTTAGCCTGACTCATCGGGTTAAATGGTAGTATCCATTCCTCCGTTGTGATCCTTAACTCGTCATTTGATTCAACTTGATCCGCGAGATTTCTCAGAAACTCTGAGAGTTCTCCTCGACTCATATAGAACTCTTGTGAAAAATAGCCGCTTACTATTTTCTGCTCTTTTTTATATTTCTTTTTGATTTCCATTTTTATCTCGAAATGTTAAAAGGAGTAAGAAATATAAACATTCTTAGTAATTTTATACTTGATGTATGAGGTAATATCGAGTAAAAATCGCTTGGAGATACTGAGGTTGCTAAGTAGGACTGATAGATACGTATCTGAGATAATGGAACTTGCATCAATGGACGGAAAAAACGCGAAACACCATCTTGATACCTTAGAAAATGCTGGTGTAATAGAGAGTTATAAAAAAGGTCGTAAAAAATTCTACAAGCTAGTTGCTGAAATTCAACTTGAAATAACTCCGCCTCCAGAAGGGAAGTTCATCTTATACACATCTAGATTACCAACAAGTTCAAAGTGATAGGTTTAATTACTAACTTTAAAAGGACTATCCTTCGATGATAAATAATGAACATCCCCTTAAAACAATAATAGAAAAAGCAAAGGAAAGATCTTTATCCAAAGAACAGGCTCAGCTTTTAGCGTATACGTATATTGATAGCGCTTTAAGAGATATCAACATCCATGTTGATTCAAATGATTTGGAATCATCAAAAGAGTATCAAAGCCTTAGAACCAAGCTCCAAAAGGTAATAGACAATTTGTTAGAAATTGTATATAATAGTCAAAAAAAAGTATACGATAAATAAAATTATAAATTTTTATCGAGATGAAACAAATGATTATTTCTTCTATTTTTATAATTCATTTACATTCCTTCTAAGCAAATAGTAGAAGACTCAAAGCCATAACAACCATTCCTGCTATTACTCCGTAAATTGCTATATGGTGCTCTCCGTATTTTTCGGCTGTTGGTAACAGCTCGTCTAGAGAGATGAAAACCATTATCCCTGCAACCGCTGCAAATAATAGCCCAAAAACTACGCCGCTCAGATACCTGTAAAGAAATATATATCCAACCATTGCTCCAAGGGGCTCTGAGAGGCCGGATAGAAATGAGTATAGGAATGCTCGATTCTTATTTTTCGTGGCATAATAGATTGGGACTGATACGGAAACACCTTCAGGTATGTTGTGTATTGCTACCGCGATTGCTATACTTATTCCTAGTGTCGGGTCTTGGAGTGCGCTGACGAAGGTAGCGATGCCTTCAGGAAAGTTATGTATCGATATGGCTATCGCTGAAAATAATCCCATTCTCATCAGCTCATTTTTATTCGGTTCATCTAAATCCATATCCTCTAAATTTGTAGGCTCATGGGGATTGGCAGGCGCTGGAATTAGTTTATCAATGATTCCAATTATAAGCATTCCACCAAAGAAAGCAATTGTTGTATACCAATATCCCTTGGTGGGGCCTATTTCATATTCAATTGCATCACGTGCTTTGAAGAATATCTCAATCATCGATACATAGATCATAACTCCAGCAGAGAATCCCAGAGCTCCAGAGAGAAATCTTGAATCCATTCGTTTATAGAAGAACGCTATAGCACTCCCAATACCTGTTGATAAACCTGCGAATAATGTTAATGCGAAAGCGAAAAAGATCGTTGATAGTTCCAATATCACTCCTCAATTGTAGTGATTTTTGATTATTAAAAAAGGAATGAAGTTTATTCTTCGGCTCTCTGACCGAGTTGAGAATCTAGGCGAAGCAAAGCATTAGTAGAGTCTCCAATCATCTCCAGGAGATCTCTAATTCTCATTGTCTGCTCTTCTTCCTCGACCTGTTCATCATAGAACCACTGTAGCATTGGAATAGCTGCCTTATCGCCTTCTTTTTCCGCAATATCACCGATATCGAATATTCTCTTTGAAACTATTTTCTCGTGTTCATATGCAGTGTTCCATGCATCAAGGGCTGAATTCCACTCCGTCTCAGGCGCTTCGATTTCTTTCAGCATAACTCTTCCGCCTCTGTCGACTACATGGTCCCAGAATTTCATGGCATGCTCATATTCTTCTACGGCTTGAAGTTTCATCCATTTAGCCATACCTTCTAGGTTTTCTTCCTCAAAGTAAGCGGCCATCGATAAGTATATGTAGCCACTGTATAGCTCGAAATTTATCTGATCATTTATTGCTTCAGATAATTTATCACTGATTTTCATATCAATCAAAATTGAAATACATTTGGTCTCTTTTAAATCTGATATTTCTAAAGTTTTTTCTAAATCAGAAAGAAATTTAGTTATTCCCTGAGATTTCTAAGCTGTAAAAGATATATTTAGAAT
>WJIV01000002.1 GCA_014730055.1 Candidatus Bathyarchaeota archaeon | reverse complement strand
TGGATCTTGTAGAAAGTGAGGCAAAGGAATTGGGATTGAGCAATGTTAGGATGCCCAGTGGTGCGGGTCACGATGCCGGGCTTCTCAGTCATAGCTATCCGACTTCTATGATATTCGTCCCCTCCATTGAAGGTAGGAGTCACAGCCCGGAGGAGATGACCCGAGAGAAAGATATAGAAAATGGAGCTAACCTATTACTAAATTGCATCCTTACTCTCTCTCAAACGTGCTAGAATTATTCAGTTAGACTGTCTAATCTAATACTATTATATCTCTAAGTATATCTAATTATCATGTCTTCCATTGATTTTGGTATCCAGATCGAACCACAGTATGGTTTCACCTATGGTATAATAAAGGAAATAGCAAAGACCGCTGAAGAGATCGGCTTCGAATCGATTTGGGTGTCTGATCATCTCTTCATGACACAGGATTCCACCGATATCAACTGCCTCGAGTGCTGGACTACTCTAACCGCGATAGCTCTAGAGACGAAAAGAATCAGACTCGGTCCTATGGTTGCTAGTCAGAGTTACAGGAATCCAGCTTTGATGGCGAATATTGCAGCTAGCCTTGATCATATTAGTAACGGTAGGGTTAACTATGGAATTGGTGCTGGCTGGAAGGAGGTGGAATACTCTGCTTATGGTTATGAATTTCCCAGTGCACTTACCAGAATCAAGCAGCTAAGAGAGGCCATTGTGATAGCTAAAAAACTCTGGATCGAAGAAAAAGCGAGTTACGAGGGAGACTACTACAAGGTAAAAGAGGCAATCTGTTACCCTAAACCAGTTCAAAACCCATACATCCCCATCTGGGTTGGAGGAATGGGTACCCACACCCTAGAAGTAGCAGCAGAACACGCAGACGCGGTTAACTTCGCTTGGAGCAAACCGATAGAAAAATTTAACGAGCGTCTAAAAGTACTCAAAAATCATTGTTCAGAACTGGGAACGGATTATGATGCAATCAGGAAATCAGCTGGCTTGATGATAACCATGGCGCCAACAAAAAAGGAACTAAGATATAAACTTGAGAAGCAGGAAAGGAGCAAAAACACACCTTACAGGAGGTATCTTAGCAGGCAGCCCCCAAATATTATTGGGGTTCCAGACCAAGTAAAAAACAGCATTGAAAAATACATAGAACTTGGTGTTGATCACTTCATCCTAAGGTTTAATTTTGGGGAAGAAGGGGATTCAATGAAACTATTCTCTAAAAAAATTTTAAACGAATTATAGTAATTAACTAATCTTCGTAAAATTAAAATTATTAACCCATTTTGGTTAATAACTTGTGTTAAATTAATCAAGATTATCCAGAAAATAACCAACCCAGATAAACCTCCAAACTAGTATGAATGCATTTAGATATAACTAGGGATTTATTCTTTTTATATGGTCTATGTCAGCTTTACACGAGAGGAATTTGAGAAAATATCAATGGATCACCTTGCGAAGAAAGGATACTCTTTGAGGGAAAATAGAAAAAACCAGATTGTATTTACAGGCGGAAAGAAGCTTGACTATACTCTTCTCATTGTATTATTCCTTTTCTTGATAATAGGTGGCTTTGTTTACTATCTCCTCGCTAAGACACATACCATAATAATCAATATTAAGGAAGTCTCCGGTGGATTAAACTTAAGCATGCGTGGCACAACAGACGAATCCGAACGGATAGCCGATGATTTTTCTGATCTGCTATTCAGTTTCGATGTCAGAAAACCACAAAAAGGCTATAAGATCCAGGAGTTAAAGTGCCCGAAATGTGGATCTCCTCTGGAATATAGAGGGAAGAAGAGATTCATTAAATGTGGCTTTTGCGAGACAAGTATATCGATTAACGAGCTATAGTTATCTAGATAAATCATCATTTAGAATTAATTTATGTAGGTAATAATAGTCCGAAAAGGAAGTATGCGAATATTAAGGTTAATATTAGGTTCAAGGCCTGTCCGAAAAGATACAGCTTCACCGGATTTCTTCCCTCGATGTTTTCTCCAAGTTCCTTGAACCCCGTTTCAAGACCTATACAGACGAAAGCCATTCCGAAAAAGTAGGTTCTGAGACCTTTGGATACCTCTAGAATATTGGATAGAGCAGATTCCCCGATCATTGGACTGATAATAAATGATGAAACCAAAGACAGTGTGATGAACCCAATGATGAACTTTGGAAACCGATACCAGATATCTAAAATACTGGGTTTGGGCGCTTCAGGGTCTCGCTCAACCCTTAGGACCCATACTACTGCTACTATGAAAGCCAGTATTCCGATCATCATGTTCTGTATCATCTTGATTACTACAGCTACCTCCATTGCCTCTTCACCTAGTAACTCGCCAGCCGCAACAACAGCACCACTTGAATCTATAGTTCCCCCTATCCATGCTCCTCCTACCAGTTCGCTCAAGCCAGCGGCCTTAATCACTATTGGCATTCCCACAAGCATCAAGACTGTGAAGATTAGAGACATCGATATTGTGAGTGTCAGGTGCTCTTTCTTGGCCCTTGAGGCAGCCGCCATCGCTATAGCTGCAGATACTCCGCAGACTGACGTGGCTGAGGCAATTAATAGCGCTAAGGATTTCTCGACTTTCAGCCTCTTAGTTCCAAAAGTATAGGAAATGTACAGGACTAATGGAGTTACCCCCCAGGCTAGAAGGAGTCCATAGATACCAAGGTTAAGCAATACATTGAAGAGTATCTCTGCCCCGAGGAGAACGAGCCCAGTTTTGATGTATAACTCCGTTTTTACGCCATGACTTAGCCACTCAGGTAAGCCACCGATGTTTCGTATAAGTATCCCAAGTAGGAGAGCCCAAAAGACATACTCAAATCCGTAGGTCTTGAAGGTTCTCTGACCTGCAATTATCTGTGCGATGTAACCAAGAATAAATACCGATAGAAAAGCTGACGCATATCTTCGAATCTCTCCACCCATAAAAAATATACCAGCGGAGAATAATACCATCAACCCCATCATTAATATCAAGACCTGTAGTGCTTTCTCGGAATTCATTGATATCATGGGGTTGAATAACCACCTTGAAGGTCGGGGGGCCTCGAAAATTATACCAAGATAAGCCAGAGCGAACAAGATGAATCCAAGCCAGTTAGCCCACCAATCCTCGTTCTTCCAGAGAGAACTCCATTCAATTTCTCTTTTTGCCAAATAATCCACTTTCTATTATCTTTAATGCTTTGTTCTCTGTAATGGTCTATTATATATCCATGCACTAGGTTGGTTGAATATCTCCTAAGGTTGTTAAATACACTTTTCTAGTAAAAATCATGCTAAAAGTTAAGCCTTCCAGATCTATATTATAATGATAAAGATGGCTGAATATTATGATATAATTATCAAGAATGGCTTGATTGTTGACGGGACAGGTAATCCGCGATATAAGGGATCTCTGGTTATCAGGGATGAAATAATAGTATCAATCTCTGGTGAGAAGATATCAGGCAGTGCGGATAAGATCATAGAAGCAGAAGGACTGGTGGTCTCCCCAGGGTTCATTGACGTTCATAATCACGGTGATCTGAGCATCCTATACTACCCTGATGCCCCCGGCTTCATAAGACAGGGCATAACCACCTTTGTAGGAGGTCAATGCGGTAACAGCCCTGGACCCTTCGGGGAATACATCGGACTACCCTGGGTTCTCAGTGACCTCTACGAGGAGATTGAGCCCAGCATGTACGTCAAGGAATGGCTGCAGCCGCGTGATAAGTTGAATGAGAGGCACCGGGAGGTCTATGGATGGGAAATAGACTGGAATACTATGGGGGATTTCTTCCATAGAGTTAAGGATAATGGTATAGCCCCCAATTACGTTCCTATGGTGGGTCATGGTGATATCCGGAGCCTAGTGATGGGTCCCGACTATAAGAGAGAGGCCACCGACTCCGAGATCAAGGAAATGGTTCAACATACAAGACGGGCGATGGAGGAGGGATGCAAAGGCATCACTACCGGGAGGGATTATGATCCGGGTATATGGGCAACTTTCGATGAGGTACTGGAATGCGCGAAGGCAGCCGCCAGATATGAAGGCATATATCAAAGCCACTGCCTGAGAACAGGGCACCGTAAACCGAGGAGACCGGGAGAGTGGCCACCCAAGAAGACTGAAGGGGTCTTA
>WJIV01000024.1 GCA_014730055.1 Candidatus Bathyarchaeota archaeon | reverse complement strand
TGGGCCGGGCCGGACTTGAACCGGCGACCTCCGCCTCGTAAAGGCGGCATCCTAACCAGGCTGGACGACCGGCCCATACCAAACCTATTTCATGAAGCATCCTTAAAACTGTTTAGTAAAATCCGGTCCTAGCATCTCGACAAACTCCCCGTGAAGATCTTGAAGTCTTTTTATAGCAGGATGGTCCCATCCAAGGTCCTCAGCGAAATCCTCTATGGTTATACTTATATCTACGACTTTATCACCGCAGATTAATTTATCGGCATACGCGACTATTTTTTCTTCTAGGGTAATTGGGATGTAAATTCCTTCTGGTAGTCCCAGTTCCTCTGCTTCCCATTTGGGTATACCTGCACCTATGTGTCTCTCTACTATCCTCACAATCTCATCAGGTAATCCCAGGCTTCGGGCTATCCTACCTCCCACTGCAGAGTGATTTACGTCATGGGTCTCTGATCGACCTATATCGTGAAGGAGCCCACCTATCTCGACTAGATCGCGATTAACCTCGTACTTTTTCTCCTCTAGAAGATTGCTGATCTTCAGTGCTATTTCTGTCACATTTATGCAATGATCAACTACGTGGGGGGCGCATCCCACATTGTTGAGGAGATCTATAGCCTCCTCTCTGCTTGGGAGACTCAGTCCTCAAGCTCCTCCTTGATCTCCTCTATCTTCTTCTCCAAGAACTCAATAACAGGGGCGTTGTCCACTCTGTGAAGGGGATCATTACAGTAGGGGCAGTTGAAAACAGTCTCCATGGCTTCTTCGAATGTTGTGTTAGGGCACTGAGGATTCCCACAATGATAGAACTCATGCTGAAGTTCGTACTCTAACCTAGCCACAAGCTTTTTCAGTATTTTTTGCTTCGTTCCTTGGACATAGGCCTCGATTAATTCTGGCTGTAAGCTCCACTGAAATATGAACCAGCCCGTTTCTTTGTCTCGGAACCTTCTGTTTGTCACAAGGCTGTGATTGTAGAATCGATACAGCAGTTTACGTACGTCATTTATCTGTATCTCGGTCTCTTCGGCGATCTCCTCGACAGTGATGTTATCTTTTTCGCTAAGTAATTCGATTATCTGTACCCCTTCCTCCCCCCCGAGAACCCGCGCGATGTTCTCCAGGGTTTCCTCGTTAACTGTGTATGCTGACGCCATTTATCTCCAATCCACCCATACAATGTGGGCTCGCGAGTCTTAAACTTAGCTCAGGTACTCGACATCCTTTCCATCTCGGGCTGGAGTAATCTTGATTTTAGCATCTGGAAAATCTCTGATGAGAGCCCTTCCTTCTAATAGCAGGTGAAGGAATATCGCAAGTGCGCTTACCTCGCTATGAGGCTGAGTAGTTACACTGATGTTCCAGTCTGACAGTTCGTAAATGTCCGCTGGTACTTTTGGCCCTCCAACGATAATTAGGAGGGGTTTATCGTAGTTCTGGATCTCTTTCACTGCCTTTTCTACTGGATATCCGTACATTGTCAGGTGAATTTTCTTTCCTTCCCATTCCCTTATGGCTTTTCTATAGTTTGCAGTATATTTTAGCCTAAAGTTCCCGCCCCATTGATCAACAACCTCTTCAATAGTTTCCTCTAATTTCCTATCCCTTTCACCCGAATAGATAGCATTTCCCGCCCCCAAAGCTCTAGCGCATAATAGTAGGTGTGTTGTTAATCTCTTATCCCTAAGGGGCCTGTGTCCCAGCCGTAGAACAGTAATATCCATTTACCCATATCCCTCTGATTGTATAGATCATCTGGGTTTTTATAGCCTAAAAAAGTACTAGAAAAGATCATATTGTCTCAGGAAACCGAGGAAATCGAGAGTCTACCCTTGATGCAGAGGAGGCGGATACTTGGATACGCTATCCCCCTTGTCAACGGGCCCCTGATACTTTACAACCTCTACACGATGTATACACACTTCCAGCAGGGGATGGCTATAGGAGACGCTCAGTTTGTAGAAGATCTAATTGTAATAATAAGCGCCTTATTCATGAGCTTCGCGATACCTACCATCTTCCCTGTCTACAAGAGCACCTATAAGTTGGGGAGGAAAGGTGTGATACTCTCAAGGTTCCTCAAGGGCAAGGTTGAGATCGGTTACAAGGAAATTGATAGGGCAGAAGTATTCATCAGAGAGACGCCAGAGATAAGTGAGGATGCTAAAGAATACGCCCTAGATTCCTCAAGAGACCTAAGAAAATCTGGATTCAAGTTCAAGGACTTTACCAACAATGAGAATATTATAATGAACCTTTTTTCGGGTCAGAAGATATTCATGATTAGCCCCGCTAAACCAAAATCACTATTAAAGAATCTTAAAAAAAGAAACAAGAAACTCACAGCCAAGATAGTTGAGCTTAATGAAAGAGGGAAACGCGTACAGGAGCTGGGAAAATGATTGAGCCTAGCCCAGAGATGAAATCAATATTTTCTGAGACAAAGATCATGGTACATAATGAAGACTATTTTATAGTAAGTATAAGCAGGAATGAGGAAGAAAACGCCAGAGTACTTTTGAAGGATCTGAAGCC
>WJIV01000210.1 GCA_014730055.1 Candidatus Bathyarchaeota archaeon | reverse complement strand
GTATTCTTGTTAAATTACTATTTTTTAACAACAAATCCGTTATCGGGTCTTCAAACGTTTTATCTATAATATTTTGATATCCTTCCAAGACCTTTACAACTCTCAACATCACAGTGATATCACATAGTATTTAAAATCATATGTTGACAAAACTGTATACGATAACAACGGATTCTCATTGATCTTATTTCTGAGAACATAAGAATTTTATTTATCCATAAATACAAAATCTAAATTAATAATTGATATAATTAACATATATAAGCAATTTAATAGGGTAAATCTTAATTTGGCATATATTAAGGTCATTTAATAATGGTAAGCGTTGAAGATTTTTGGATAAACTGTTCAGATATTGAGTCACAAGTTTCAAAATTTATAAGAGATAAAATTGAGTCCGCAGGCCTAAGGGGGGCAATTTTAGCTGTTAGCGGAGGAATTGATTCAGCAGTAGCCCTAAATTGTACTGTAGAGGCAGTTGGGAGTGAGAAAGTAATTGCTATTCATATGCCTGAGAGTGATATCACACCTCACAGTGATACTACAGATGTGATGTTACATTGCGAAAGCCTTGGTGTCACATGTAATCTAGTTGATATCACGGAAATGTTACATGTGATTCAAAAAAATCTTCCATTTTTTGATCCAGAGGATATGGTAGTATATGGTAACATTAAAAGCAGGACGAGGATGATGGTCAGTTATTATTTCGCAAATAAATTTAAGAGAATGGTAATAGGTACATCGAATAAGACGGAATTATTAACTGGATTTTTCACTAAATATGGTGATGGGGGTGTTGATATAATGCCTTTAGCCGATCTTTATAAGACACAAATCAGACAATTTGCAAGATATCTTGAGATTCCAGATAATATTATTTCTAAAGCTCCTTCACCAGGATTTTTCCCTGGACAAACAGATGAGAAAGAACTTGGTGTAAATTACGAGACTCTTGACCTCGTTTTACTTTCACTTCATAAAGGTGTTAAGAAAGAGACTATCTCAAAGCAATTGAGGATCGAATTATCACAAGTGAAGTCCATAGCTGAAAGAGTCAAGGTTAATAGACATAAGAGAGAATTTCCAACAATCTTAAGACTAAGTTAAACAGATGATAGGGAAAGAGGGAACACGTTGGGTCGGAAAAGGCAAAAAGTCGTAAAATACACTAGGAGTAGACTCCCAAGAAAGTACTTATGCCCCAACTGCGGCAAGAACACAGTACAAGTAATCGTTCGTGAGGACCAAGAGGTAGCTCGTATAATATGCAGCAACTGTTCCCTGAGAAGAGAGATTCCAATCATAGGAGAGACCGCCCCAATAGATGCTTATTGTAAGTTTGTAGACATATTCTATGGTATTGAGGAGTCTCAAGAGCAATGAGGGGAAAAGTCGAGAGATACCTCCTTGATAAGATTAGTAGTGAAGGGTGTATACATATCACATTAGTTGACCCTGATAAATCATCAAGTATGAATTGCTCAACCATAGCAAAAATGGCCGAGGAAGGAGGAACCTCTGCAATTATGGTAGGGGGTTCAACTTTATATGCTAAAGAAGATCTAGATGAAGCGGTATTAAGCATTAAAGAAAATGTTAAAGTCCCAATCATTCTGTTCCCAAATGGACCTGTTGGAATCAGTAAACATGCGGATGCGATCTGGTTTATGAGCCTATTAAACTCAAGTAATACTTACTGGATTGTTGACGCTCAAGCATTATCAGCACCACTGGTTAAGAGATATCAACTCGAAGCCTTACCCATGGGCTATATTATTGCCGGAGAGGGATGCGTTGCTGGTCACGTTGGCCAAGCCAGGCTTATTAACTACAAACATCCTGAACTGGCAGTAGGCTATGGTATGGCTGCTGAGCAATTAGGTATGCGTTTTGTATATCTGGAGGCGGGTTCAGGCGCTGAAAGCCCTATTCCTGTATCAATGATTAATGCAGTCAAGAAGCACATAGGCGTACCACTGATTGTAGGAGGAGGCTTGCGGGACCCGAAATCTGCCCTAAATGCCAAGCAAGCAGGAGCCGATATTGTTGTAACAGGTACCCTCGTAGAGGAAGAAAGGGAAGTAAAAGACAAGATAAGTGAAATAGTATCCGCTCTAAACGAAAAGAGGTAAGCCAAAGGCTTATGATGCTAAAAAAGGATTAGATCAAAGCTTGATAGACGTCGAGATGCCCCCATCCTACAAAAAATACTTCCAAGAACTAGATGAAAAAGTTAACGAGCTCTACAAAATCGCCGAGAAAGCGAGAGAGAAAGGCCTCGACCCCATGCTTGAGCCGGAACCCAAGATTACCCGAGACATAGCTGAACGTATAGAGAAACTCATTGGCCCTGAGGGAATTACTGAACGGATGAGAGAATTGGGTGCAATGGACCGGAGGGCGATGAGTTTCAAAGTTGCAAGAGAGATCGCATTGGGAAAGTTTGGATCTATGGAGAAAGAGGCGGCAGCAGACCAAGCCATTAGAACTGCTCTAGCAATCATGACTGAAGGAGTTACCATAGCACCTATAGAAGGTATACCCGAAATTAAGATCAAAAAGAACCCAGATAACACAGAGTACCTGTCCATTTACCTCGCAGGACCCATAAGACCAGCCGGGGGTACAG
>WJIV01000209.1 GCA_014730055.1 Candidatus Bathyarchaeota archaeon | reverse complement strand
CATTATGCCGGACGATGCAACACCGAGGGACCTAGCTAAGGAGATCCACACAAGCATTGCAGAAAGATACATGCTGGCAATAGATGCCAAGACAGGACTGAGACTTCCAAAAGACTACACCCTGAGGCACAGAGACATTATCAAGATAATGACAAGAAAAAGATCCTAAATACCTCTTCCAAATTACACTAGTGGCTGTTACATTAGAGATAGAGCAGTTATAATTTATATGCACTTTTTCTTTCTCATCTCTATCAAGATCTCAGAATCATTATTCTATAAATAGAGTTATTCTGAACTCTCAGGAATAATGATTATATTTGCTCTTTGTCAATGCCAAGCCATTTACATATTTTTATCAGCACAGAGTTCACGTTTCAGGACCTTTCCTAAGAAGTCGGTAGGTAATTCAGTTCTGAATTCTATCTCCCTTATGGACTTATAGTATGCAACTTGCTCGTTGACGAAGCTCATAATCTCTATATCAGTGGCGTCTGCTCACTCATTTAACACGATATATGCTTTTGGTATCATGCAGGCTGTCGGATCAGGTTTACCGATAACACTGCATAACTTTACTGCAGGATGCTCGTATAGAATCTCCTCAAGCTCCCGTGGGTAAACGCTGTGTCCTTTGTATTTTATGAGGTCCTTCTTTCTATTGATTAGATAAAAATAGCCATCCTCATCCATTTTACATATGTCACCAGTGTACAACCAGCCATCTCGGAGGACCGAAAAAGTTTCATCCGGTCTCTCCCAGTATCCTTTCATTACCTGTGGGCCCTTGACAACCAGTTCACCAAATTCACCAGCCTTTAATGTAGTTTCCCCCGTCTCGATGTCCACGATCTTGGCATCTGTATCGGGAAATGGGATTCCGATTGACCCATATCTATACTCCTCAGAGTCTCCAAGGGGATTAGAGTGGGTTATAGGGGATGCTTCAGATAACCCATAACCCTCAACTATAATTGAACCGAAAACATCAGTAAACTGCTCCTTTAGTTCCGGGGTCAGGGGGTCTGCGCCAGAGATGCAGTACTCGAGGGAGGAATAGTCATATTTGCCAAGATCTGAATCCGCAAGAAGCTTACTGTAAATAGTTGGTACTCCACAGAATACAATTATTTTATCTTTTTCAATTGATTTGAGAACCTGTTTGGGATCAAATTTAGGGAAAAGAACAACCTTTGCTCCAATGTATAGAGGGGCTAGGAGTCCCGTCATGAGGCCATAACTATGAAAAAAGGGGAGTATTGACAGGTAAGAGGCGTCTGATTCTATACCTATCCACTTGATGCACATAACGGTGTTTGAGATAAGGTTCATTTGAGTTAACATAGCGCCTTTAGCTAGACCGGTTGTCCACCCGTGTACTGTAGAACGGCTATATCCTCTTTTGGGTCAATAGTAATCGGATATCGACTAGAATCATATTTTCTGATCAATTTTGCATGCATACAACATTAAGAATTTCAATTTCTGACTAAAATTTATGCAGCTATAATTGACTCTAGCAAAAGTAGCTGGCTCTATATATGTCTCATATTACTGAATGGCCATATATTGTAAGGCCAGGCTCCCAGCATCTGACCTGGAACCCATCTCAACACAAGGAACGGAAGAGATAGAAATACCAGCGTCAGAAAGTAAATTCCAAAAGTTAATACTATCTCTTTCCTGCTCTCTGGCTGCTCCTTCTTGAGAATAAGCCTTACTGGGGCATTAAAAAGGCGACTCAGGGACCTGTGAACCGGGAGCATGAAAGGTGCGCTATCCTTGTATTCTAAATAAACGTTCTTATCCCTCTGAATCATGTCAACCTCCTCCGATAAAGCTATACAGATGACAATCAACGTGGAGATAAGCCAGGGCAAGCTTACTCCAAGATTATCCCCGCCCCAGGAAAAAGGAGCGAGAGAAGACTGGATCATAACGCCGTAACTCCATATTATATACCCTAGGTACTGGGGATGCCTCGAGTATTCATAGACCCAGAACGTTACTGTCTCCCGTCTCTCGAACTTCCCGTAAACCCAAGCCATGGTTCCTAGGAAGAATATCAGAAGCCCCAACCCGTTAACCGCAAAGGCAAGCAACCACCTTATGTCGATTGTAATAAGCCCTGGACCGGGGACTCGCATAATGGGGGCTCGGAGATCCAAGCCGGTGAGGGCTAGCAGGTACGTTATGACCATGTAAGGGAGGTAGACGATGTCCCCGATATCCACTAGGCCGGTCTCCCAGAAGGGTATCCATGCTATTCTTAGTATCCCTAGTCCTGCAAGGAAGAACATAGAGCCCGCGAAGTAGCCAAAGGTTGGAAGGAAGACCAGGAAGGCCCCCAGAGAGGAAAGCCTTGAATTTTTAGTTACCAAACCTGCGACTATGAATAGGGAGATTATCACTAGACAAATGTAACCGACTGGCCTCACTGACCTCATAATAGCCTCAACTACCTCAGGTTCCCAGAAGACGTTGACGTCTGGTATCCAGCCTAGCTCAAAAAATATCATTGCCATGAGCCTGGGAAGCTCAAGCGTCGCGAAGGTCAACGCGAAGGTGAAGACAAAAGCTAGAGTCGTCAAGAACAGGAAACGACGAAGCCTTTTCTTTACCTCCCTTGATTCAACAGGCTTCAACATTAGTTATCCTAATTTCGCGCATAGCAAGTAGAGCTAAAAACCTTTCTTTTCTTTAATGTTATAATTAAAATAAGATTGCCATTAGGTTTTTTACATTAAATTTACATAAATTCCTGATTTTTAATTATGTTTTCTCTACTTAAATTAAAAGTATAATATTCATTCCTAGAACTAAAAATTTAATTAACGAACTAATCAGTTAATCTTTTAGATCCTACTACTCTGATTTGTTTATTGCTCTTCTGGTGGTTTAATGTCTTTGAAGGTTATCCAGAGTAGTATATCGTAAGCTCCTTTGATGGTTCCTGCTAACAGGAACGGGGTTCCCAAGCCAATAAACTGCATAATAT
>WJIV01000208.1 GCA_014730055.1 Candidatus Bathyarchaeota archaeon | reverse complement strand
GCTCACTGTTATGTCATATCCTTCTTCGGATAGCTCTCTGTAGAGGGGCATTATGTAGGTGGATGCCTCCATGGCCACCTTCTCTACCTGGTATGGTTCAAGGAAGTCGGGTATTTCCTCGTTTTTCATTCGTTTCTGGGTCTGGACCTCGCCGAATACGTTGATTATTGTGGCGTAGGTGGTTTCTTTGTGGACATCCAGTCCACAGTAAAGGGCATTCATACTTTTAGATGACTGTACTCTGGATTTAACATCCTTCATACATCATCGCATGCATTACTTTTAACTCGTTCAAATTTAACCTACCAGCTATTCTTCCATTGGGTAGTATTTGACCTCACCTCTCAGTGAAGATGTCTTCTGCTATTAGGCATACATTTCTTATTCTATGGTATAAGAAAAAGGAAAAATACCTGCACATGATCTATGACAAGAAAACTTGTCAGATCCAAACAGTCAAAAAAGGTTAAAAGCTCAAGAAGAAAGAACCACATGAAAGAAATGGAGAGAAAAAACGCTGAAGACACCATAATCAAGGTCCTAAACCATGAGGAAAGAAGAGAGATACTACGTATCCTAAACGCGTCACTAGAAGGACTGAAATACAGTAGCATCCTCGGCGAGACCGGTTTAAGCACAAGTAAACTAAACTACCAGCTAAAGGAACTAGAAGGATTTATCGAAAAAGACGAGGAACGTAGGGAGTACCACCTAACCTCTCTGGGCCGAAAAGCGGTAATGGTCCTCAACAACATAGGTGAAAACCTCGACCCTGAGGACCTTCAGCTCACAAATGCAACAGAAAGCCGACGAAGAAACTTCATCAGAAAATACCTGAACGGGTTTTTCTATTTCCTGATGATCACGCTCGGCATTGGCCCTATTGTGGGTATATACTTTTTCTTTGCTGATCCGACTTCAGGCATGACTCCTCTACACTTTGGCTTGATAATTGCTTTCTGTATTGGATCAATTCTACTATTAAACAGAGCTAGGGGTAATAGTCCAGAGTATTTGCTAAGTTTTATAGATTGGCTGGACTGGAAGTTCTTTAGCTCGTATGGTCCAAACGGTTTTAAGGGTAAGAAGACGTTCGTTTTATCGGTTCTTGGTTTTATTCTAGGGGCATTATTTGATAAAGCTGGATTTGGGCTGATAATTGGGCTCTTCTTAAGGGCAGCAATGGAGCTATAATACATATCTAACTGCATGTAGGCAACATCAATAATTGGGGGTTAATTTTGCATGGTAATTTATTTAATGATACGGCTAGTATGTTAGGTCGGGAAATGTTATCAGTTTATTCAATTGAGTATCCCAATAGACTTTCCTTGAAAGTAAAGAAACAATAATCGATGATTATATCCCACTTAAACTAGTTCAGATCAAACCCACCGCTATTTTATCCTAGGAGTGGGATTCGAACCCTACCCCCTGTGGAGATTTCTCCCGCAAACCATCCCACTTTTTTAATCGATTTCCAATCCTATCTTTAGGTTAATTCTATAATATGGCTGCATATGAGCACTCAAAGCAAAGTAGATCAAATCTATAAATACTAATATAAATAAAAATAGAGAAACAAGTTTACTTTTTTCCTAGTATTTTGGGAGATAGGGTAATAAGAGTTACTGCTAATATGATTGGTAATATGCTTAAGATGGAGCCTGTTGGTAATAGTTCTCCTCCAACTGGCTCATTTAATTCTGCATAGGTTCTGAACACAAAATCATCCATATAGGGGTCACCGAATGTAATACCCTGTCCGCCCGGGTAAACGTCTCCTGGTCCTTCATACCACGCGAATGTCTTTTTTGAAACCTCTACTTCTATCACGTATAACGAGCCGGGGTCCAGAGGTATAGGTGGAAAATCGAATCTTATCCACCCCTCAAAACCCTCAATGACAAGCTGGGAAGATGTCCCTAGTATAGGTCCATCTATGGTTGAATCCCGGATATTAACGATAATAGTGTCATCTCCAAGAGTATTGGCGGTACGGATTTTAATTTCCACAGCCACTAGGGGTGACATCGTAGGCGTAAACTCCTGCCCTATCTCATCTTTATCAAGTGAGGTAGAGCCATCCTCTAGTTCTTGCTTCTGGTCTAGAACTATTTCCCCAGCGGATGCAACTGTGACTGAAACCGATAATATTAACAACATTAATAGACTAATCTTTAACGAGTGTCTCTGGATTAATTTAACCATGATTATCTCTTTAACTTGGTATTTAATCTATAAATAATTTCTTGTATGTCTTTTCTCTTTTTCAGGGTTTTAAATGATTGTTAGTTTATGGGTGAGGAGAAAATTCAGTTCTTATATAGACAAATATCCTAACTATTATTTATTAATCACAATAACTAGATAATTTAGAGAAGTATTAGATGATGGCTGCATAGCCAACGAATATATAAGCATCAAAACCTCTTTGTATTATTATTATATGAAAATTTAAATACAACTCCCTAAGTCTTACGCACTGATTATTAGATGAAGAGAAAGTTAGTTTACCTATTTTTAACATTATTAATGTTCAATACTTTAGGTGTTAGATTAGGAAAAGCAAATCCAGATTATGATATGCTTATCATTACACCAAACCTGTTTATTGAAGAAGTAGAACCATTAAAGGACTTTAAGGACCATACATCCAGACCCACAGTTATCGCTACCTTAGATGACATCTACAACGATTATCCCGGAGTCGATAAAGCTGAACAAGTGAAAAAATGCATCGCCGATTACGAGGAAAATCATAACATCAAATACGTATTACTTATGGGAGACGTCGATAAAGTCCCGATAAGGTACTTTCTAGTTGAAACATATAATCCATCTGAACAGGGAGAAGAGATCCAATGGTTTGCATATTATATGACAGACCAGTATTATGCAGACCTTTATGCCAGTGTTGGAGGCTTCAATGACTGGAACGCTGATGGAGATGATTACTACGGTGAAACTTATCGAGTTGCTCCATCAAAGGACATTAACAACACTGATGGAGTTGATTTTCATTGGGATGTTATAGTAGGGAGAGTTCCAGCCTCAACCGAATCGCAGGTTACGAATTATGTGGATAAAGTCATTGATTATGAACTTAACACCTACACATCGGATCCGTGGTTCAGAAATGAATTGCTTGTAAGCGGAGTTGGCGGATCAATATACCCGGAGGAAATAGATTACACTACCGAGTTCCCACCATACGACGATTTAGAGGTTTTGGATGAAATTGGTACAATTATGACAGGCAGTGGATACACAACGACTAAAATCTACCACTTTGGAACTACACTTGTCCCCGATCCAGCGATAATAAACACGGAGTTGAATAAAGGTGCAGGGTTTTTCACTGTATACAGCCATCAAGATCAGTACAGCTTCGGTGATGGTGTTTATAACTTTCCACAAAACATGACGGGACTAGCTAACGATGGTAAACTACCAATTGTATTCAGTCTAGGGTGCAGCCCAGGTAAGACAGGGCCAATAGCCCCAAATGAAGACTACCTTGATACCTCAGCAGCATTACAAAACTATGGGATAACCTACCCACAGCCAGAAGCTGGTTGGACTGCTCCCGAGCCGCCGAACGTCTGGCAAAGAACGACAGACCAGGATGCAGTCCCAGATTACCTGCTTGTAAGTTATCCAGATAGAGGAAGCATCGCTTTCATTGGATCGATGGCGGAAGCAATCCCAAGCGTCTGCAAGCCAGCAGCTAAGACATTTCACCAATCAATAGCGGGAGGAGAGATGATTCTAGGAGAAGCTTGGAAAGATGTTGATGAGCACATGGTAGTTAATTTCCCGCTAGATAGCAATTGGGAGTATTGTAGAAGATGGCTATTCATGAACCTGTTCGGAGACCCGAGCCTACGAATAGGAGGCTTACTGGATAAGACGTCTCCAACAACCAGTATAGAAGTTGGGGAATTCAACTATGTAGAGGGAAATATAACCTATGTCAAAACACCAGTAGAATTCACCGTAACGTCAGAAGACTCGGACTTTGAAAGAGCCTTATACAAAATGTATCCCTCAACAGATCCTCATAATCTTTGGCTTGAAGGCACTTCATTCACATTGTATGCGGACGCGGATGTGGAGTACACGGTTGAGGTTATGGGAGAGGATACAAGCGGAAATAGAGAATATCCACATAACATCGAACTTGTGACAGTAGATAACACACCGGGAACCACAACAGTTAGTATAGGTTCACCCAAGGTTGAGCAATATGGCGGAGTTACTGTTACATCCGAGACTCTGTTCACATTAACTCAAACTGACTCAGGGTCCGGTCCAAACATTATCTATTATAGTATTTGGGACGTCCCTCCAGGAGACCGTGATAGAGATACGGCTCCTATAGTCCCAGACCAGGAATATACAACACCTTTCACAATATCTGAGCCTGATAAAAGGTATTACCTCGATTACAGAAGCTATGATAACGTGCACAATCTTGAAAATACAACTACTGTTGAAATATTACTAGACAACTCGATAACCTATGCTGAACTAAAAAATGGTGACCCAAACTACCTTAAAGGTACTGAGTTTTGGGTAACATCTGAGACCCCATTTATAGTTGAAAGCTTTGACCTCCCAGCAGGTGTAGAAACCATTGAATACACTTTAACAAAAATAGGTACCAGTTACAACAGTGTACCTGTAACCTATAATGGATCATTCACCCTACCTAAAAATAACAATGATAATGAAGTACATTGGCTCATTGAGGTAGAAGTCATCGATAAAGTTGGAAACACTAAAACCCTGTCCCAGCTTGTCTGGGTAGAAGACAGGGCGCCATTATCATATTTGACCTATGACGCACATTATTATGAGCCTGGTATTACCGATTACGTTTATGTTTCCAGCGCTACCAACTTTGGGTTTGAGCCAACTGACACCTTTGGAGCCAACACTGGAGTAGGAGTAAACTATACAGACTATAGTATTGATGGAGGTACCTTGATCAGATATACTCTCGGCGATA
The DNA here is from genome assembly GCA_014730055.1 of Candidatus Bathyarchaeota archaeon. The sequence continues at coordinate 15,568 of WJIV01000208.1, read as the reverse complement.
CCTTTTCGCTGAGTGGACCTGACGGCGTCCACACGATAGAGGGTATTAGCGTCGATCTACTGGGAAACATAGAAGAGCCTCTAGTAAGAGAGTTTTTCCTCGACAATACACCACCAGAAACTACTCTTGGGGTTAACACATCTTCTGGTATGGTTCTTGAGGCTGAGGATAATGCCTGTGGAGTTGCATCAACCCTGTACCAGATAAATGGAGGAGGATTCACCAATTATACAGGGACCTTCGATCTAGAAGGAGTAGATGGCTTATACTCTATTGAGTACTATAGCATTGATAACCTTGGAAATGAGGAGCCCGTAAAATCCGTTGATTTATGCAACTTTAATCTTACGACTGGTACTCATTCTTTGAGCTTATTAGGCAACTGTACCATCAGTAACTTATCCAGTGATGAAAATGAGATAGAGTTTAGTGTTGATGGACCTTCAGGGGAAACAGCTTATGTTTATATAATGTTTCCAATGATTAATACCACAAAACTGAAAATATTTGTAGACGGAGTAGAACTTGTACCACCCCCATATCCTATTATAACTTCAAACGGCACACAATATCTAATATACTTTGAATTAACACTTAGCAGACATAGTATCGAGCTGGAATTTGGACCTGAACCACCAGTAGGAGGAGAAGTAATACCAAAGTGTATTATCTTCCGCAAGTTACTCAATATAATTATATTTACTGTCATAACGATATTATCTCAATTATTTGTAAAAAATTCTGGAAAATTGAAACTCAATATTTATAATTTTTCAATGCAGAATTCGAGTCATCAGTGAATTAATGAATAATATTTGTTGCGCGCTCCTAAAGATGATGGGCACAATCATTATACTGATGCGTCAATAATCAAACTATCTTACAAACTTTGATATATGTAAGGATAAAATCATCGATCAGAGTTGTTTTTCGAAGTAGAGTTTGTTGTCGTAGTAGATTTTTCCGTCTCTGATAGTATCTTTTGCTGCTCTTCCATATGGTGAACCGTAATAATCCCGCTCAAGATAACCAGCTTTTCGGTACAAATGCTGAGCAGCCACATTATGAGCACCAGTATCAAGTCGAAGTGTAGTATATCCAAATTCTCTGGCTTTGTCCTCTAGACTATTCAAGACAGCCTTTCCATAGCCAAAGCCTCGATACTCTAAACTGATAAACATATTGTTAATTTCAGCTATATTATCCTTGATTTTACTTAGTCGACCTATTCCAGCTGGAACTCCATCAACTTCTAGAACCATGATTATTCCTTTGGGGGGTTTTAGGGAGGTAAAGACTTTCAGTACATTTTCTAGTAGGTCTTCTATTTTTCCTCCTACGACGTTTTCATATACAATTCCATATTTTTCTTCAACTGCTTGTTTCGTCCATTTTGCATATTCATAGTATAGATTGTAAATGTCTTCTCGATGTTCTTCTTCATCATAAGGAACGATTCTAACATCAACCATAATACACTCACAAAGTATTGTTAGAGTGATGTGTAGATAAAATCATCGATTCCATACTGTTAAATCAATAACAATCTTATCCAATACCATGAAACATGATAGAAAGAAGGATAAAGCCGCCATTAAGAAGTGGGTCGCTGAATTGTATTCCAAATTCAAAAATAACGACCTTGACGGTCTTCTTTCTTTATTATCTGATGAAGTAGTAGTTATGCCACCGAATCTAACCTCTCTCAAGGGTAAGGAAGAATGCAGGAGCCTTCTACAGCCATGGTTTAAAAAATATACTATGACAAATGAGATTGTCGATCTGGAGATTACTATAGATTCAGAACTTGCCTACGCAAGAGTAGAATACCAGGATAGTTACTGGAATAAAGAAGGTGGAGAGGTCCACAGATTAGACAATAAGGCTATTTGGCTTCTAAAAAGACAGCCAAATGATGAATGGAAGGGAATAACAGGAATATATAATCGAAACCAGTAAACCACAAAAAAGTAGTCTTATATTATTGTTTATGTTTCTTGAGTAATGCTATTTGAGCCGTATGGTACACTTTATGGTGAAGCATACCGTGAATAAACTGATAATAAGTAGTAGACTGCCAGGGCTCAGGCCACCTACTATCCATATCTAACAATTCACCAAACCGATTTACATCAAAGCCTCTAATGGCGTCAACAAACCGGTCATGAACATCCTCCAATAGCTTGACTGATTCAACCCAAGCTTCTTCACTATAATCCTTTCTGGCTGGCCATTCCTCACCGTCCAGGAATACGGGAAATGTTCCACCTTCTAATGCTTTGATAGCTGATTCTTCGTACACTGGTAGATGTTCAATTATCTCCCATATGGAGTGAGCTCCTTCTATTGGGTGTTTTGAGGCTTGTTCAGGGGTAATATCTTTGAGTAGTGGCATTGTTGATGATGCGTGCCATGCCATGGGTTCTCCTCTGAAACAGTTCTCGTAAAGGTCAGTTATGTTCTCTATCATGAAATAGGGTTATCCTTTAGTGATGATAAAATAATCGATCAGGGGTTACTTGAATAGTTCACCTAGTTCTTTACTCACTTTGTCCATACTGAATCTAGGCCAACCGATACTTGCACCACCATCAACGACTAAATAATGTCCACTTACAAACCTAGCCTCATCAGAAGCCAGCCACAATACAGCGTACGCGATATCAATTGGAAACCCAAAACCACCAAAAGGCAAAATGCTGTCACCATAATCACAAAGCCTCCTCACGTCATCCTCAGATGGAGTCTCTCCACCGAACCACATCGGAGTAACTATTGCTCCAGGGCAGACGCTGTTGACCCGAATCCCATACTCACCCAGCTCACTAGCCGTATAACGAGTAAGATGATTTACTGCAGCCTTACAAGTAGCGTAAATAGACTCATCGGGGGTAACAGTTAAACCTGCTACGCTTGAACAGTTAATTATCGATCCAGATCTTTGTGGTTTCATTACTCTAGCAGCATGCTTTATGCCGAAGAACACTCCCTTGATTAGAACATCTACAGCGTTGTTGAATCCTTGTTCAGAGATGGTGTCTATCGGTCCTCTTGGTCCGCTAATACCCGCGTTATTGAACATTATATCTAGTTTTCCCCATTTCTCCTCAACGGTTTCGATAGCTTCGATTATATCGTCTTCGATTGTTACGTCTCCTTTTATGAATAAGGTGTTGTTTCCTAGTTCTTTTTGGAGCCTGTAGCCTTTTTCCATGTTTCGTGCAAATATTATCACTTTTGCACCTTCTTCTACGAATAGTTTTACTGTTGCCTCTCCGATGCCACTGGTCCCTCCAGTCACTATTGCTACTTTACCCGCTAGTCTACCCATAAGCTAACACGTAAAGAATTAGCGTAGAGTAAGGATAAAATCATCGATTCGTATGTGTTCTATATCTAAGACTATTTGTGTTATCATTCATAATCCCCTGTATGACAATATACGATAAACACTATAAACAAAAAGACCACTTTGGCTCTCCCTACTCAGCCCTGATCTCTTTCTTCAAAAACTATGAGCCAAAGGGGAAGGTGCTTGATCTAGGATGTGGACAAGGAAGGGACTCACTAGCATTAGCACGTATGGGATACCATGTAATCGGAGTAGACTTATCAAAGGTAGGAGTCTCACAGATGTTATCAATCTCAAAACATGAAGGGTTGGATATTCAAGGTATTGTCGGTGATATGTATGAATACAAGGTTGACGATAATATTGACATTGTCTTACTTGACTCTATGCTCCATTTCTACAAGAGAGATATAGAGAAGGAGTTAATGAAAGTCTTTAGGATCTCTGCATTCTGTTGGGTATCTCTTTTTGATGGCTACATAGATTATCCGGATAAACAAATAGAAATGAGAATCATTATTTCAAAGAAAGAATAAAAAATTGGGGATAGTTTGCGGGAGATATCTCCACCTGGTGCAGGGTTCGAATCCCCCCATGAATCTACGCACAACACACCGCTATTTCCGCTTCTTGAAGAGCCCCGAATTTTATATACGTCTTATTCCGGGTTTACTCTGATTACTTTGAGGTCAAAAAAAGTAATGAAAATATTGGTAGCATTCATAATGATAGGGGTGTTAATTCCACCTGCATCCGCGAAGAAAAACAAGTACATCTTTACAGCTAGAGGTGTACAGGATATGGCTGGTTATGATACAGGCATAATACATGCATGTCTGGTTGCAAAGGTTCAGCGTGAAGGCAATGTCTTTGCTGGAACAGCAAGGGTAATGTTTATGCTTCCAGATGGAACCAAGATCACGTTCCGCAATCAGGAAATTAGTTTTAAGATCGTAGACAAGAATGATATCATTTGTCATCTATCGGGTAGATGGGAAATACCTGTAGAATACGTTGAGGGTTCCGGATATGTTTCCGAAGTCGACTACTTCGAAATAGGATCATACACAGGAACATTACAACTACGTTTTAAACTAAAAAACGTAATACTGACTAGTTCCTAAAGCCTAAACAACCATTCACGCATTCGGAAAAATGGTAACCGCTCTTCTCGTAGTAACTATTTGTAAGTATTTAAGATAATCCTGTAACGTGAGTATGTTTTTTATTAAAACCCCGTTTAATACATATCTAAATAGCTGGTGGCTTTATCTATGGATAACGGATTAACAATTGATGCTCGAATAGTACCTATTTCTGAGGAATATATTGAGGGGTTCCACAATTGCCTCGAAACTGTTGCAGGAGAAAGAAAATATCTTGGATATGTAAAAGCCCCGTCCCTTGAACAAACCCGAGAAACAGTTTTATCCAGTATTCAGAGAAACATCCCTCAATACATCGCTTTACTTAACGATGAGGTAATTGGGTGGTGCGAGGTTCTACCGAATAAAGGAGAAGGATTTACACATAGCGGTAAGATAGATACAATGGGTGTACTCCCAAACTATCGGGGTCAAGGAATAGGAAAGAAATTAATAGATGCAACACTTTCCGCTGCGGAAAAGTTTAGTATTGAGCGGGTCGAGTTACTTGTATACGCATCAAATTTTGCTGCGATTAATTTCTACGAGAAAATAGGATTTGTTTGTGAGGGGAAAAAGAGGAAAGCCCGTAAACTGGATGGAGAATATGATGATATCCATATAATGGCAATTTTTCTAAACACAAAAAATTCTTGCACTATTAGATTGAATTCATAGGTATCTGGATCATTGATCCATTATAGTCTATATCTCTGGAATTAAAAATCGGATAACCCATTGTTATACATATAACCGAAATCTTGATTGAAATTTTGGTACTTTTTCTTAGAAAATGCACGCGATGACTTATGAAGGATGTTATATCCAGAATACAGTCATCTAGAAGTATGAATACCCTTTACTGTGGACTGGATGTCCACAAAGAAATGTTAGAGTTCCTTGAATCAAATAAGGGATAAATGGTAGGCTATGGATTTTTGCAGACATATAATATGAAGAAAAAGTAGCCTAAAAAAAATTACATATATGTTTATTAAAGTTGGAGAACGATTCATGAAGTAACATGCGGCCCGCATATTCGATACAAATGAAGGACCCACCATAAATTTGTATCTGGCCCTGCCGGGTCCGCCACAGTGATGAAAATGAATCCCCTCGCAACCTTAAGAGAAGAATGCACAGCCCTCCTTAAGGAAGCCCTAGAAGAGGCTTTCCCAGAGGCAGAGCTGCCAGAGATAAAATATACCGAGCCCCCAGACCCTGAACTGGGCGCAATATCCACACCAGTGTGCTTCCAGTTAGCGAGGTCCTTAAGGCAGGCTCCAGCAGCCATAGCAGAAACCCTTGTTAATAGCATGATTACCGCTGACAGTAGACTGATATCAAATTCAGAGGCCTTGAATGGCTACATCAACTTTCACACAGACACCGAAGAATACTCCCGGTTCATAATTGAGACAATACTGGAAGAAGACACAGAGTATGGATTATCGAAATCAGAAGAACCTCAGAAGGTAATGGTCGAGCACACCAGTGCGAATCCTAACAGCCCATTGCACATCGGTAACGCGAGGAACAGTATACTGGGAGATAGCCTCGCCAGACTATTAGAGAATCATGGTCACGAGGTTGTAGTCCACTTTCTTGTGAATGACATGGGCAGACAGGTTGCTATGGCAACGTACGGGTGGAGGCTTCTAGGAAAACCGGTTCCAGAGGACCCTGCTGAACTTTGGGTAGGAACCATCTACGCATCTGTTAACGTTATCACAGAGATCAATAGATTGGAACTTGAGCTTAAAGAAGCAGAGGAAAATGAGTGGATTTACGAGGCTCAGGAAGCACGGGATCAGCTGACGGAGTACAGAAAAGCCGCGGAGCAGCTGAAGGAGAGATACCCCGGTATATATGAGAACCTATGGAAGATCCTCCCAACCTTAGAAGACCCACAATCCGAGATCGTTCAACTCAACACGGCATATGAAAACAATGAATCAGAGGCAGTGAAGGACGTCAGACAGGTCGTCAGGTACTGCTTAGACGGATTTGAAAAGAGCCTGGGATACTTAGGAATAGAATTCGATAGCTTTGACTATGAAAGCGACCTTGTTTGGAGGGAAGCAGCGGAGGAAGTGCTCGATGACCTCCAAGATTCGGGCTACGTAATTGAGGAAAGGGGAGCCCTAATCCTCGATTGTGATAGGATAGCAGAAGACTTTGACCTCAAGGACAGGTGGGGATTGCATCCAGAGCACGAGATACCGAGGCTTGTCTTGGTTAGAAGTGACGGTACAACCCTCTACACTCTTAGAGACATCGCATACAGCATATGGAAGTTCAGAGAGGTTGACAGGGTCATCAATGTTATTGGACAGGAGCAAACCCTCGCACAACTTCAGCTTAGGATTGCACTTGCAGCAATAGACAAGGCGTGGATGGGTGATAACCAGCTACACTATTCATACGAGTTCGTGAAACTTCCAGGAGTAAAGATGAGTGGTAGGCTTGGAAGGTATGTTACCCTCAATGAGGTTCTTGAGAAAGCCGTCGAATTGGCCTATGAAGAGGTAGATATCCGAAACCAAGAACTTGAAGAGGATGAAAAACAGGCAATCTCTAAGATGGTCGGATACGGCGCAGTCAAGTACACCCTCCTCAGCGTCGAGCCTATGAAGCAGGTGGTCTTTGACTGGAAAGAGGCATTAAACTTTGAGACCAACAGCGCACCATTCATACAATACAGCCACGCAAGGATATGCAGCATCATCAGGAAAGCGAGAGAAAAATATGAGCCAGACTACGGGGAGCTGGTGGACGTAAAGGAAAAAGAACTCATAAATCTCCTGGTACAGTTTCCAGAGACATTCCTGAGGGCCACAGATCTGTTAAAACCGGGAGATATTACAGCGTACGCAAATAACCTAGCTAATAAATTCAACAGCTTTTACGCAACCCAGAGGGTCATTGGGGCTGAGAGTAAAGGGGTTGAGGGAGCAAGGCTAAAGCTTATCGAGAGCGTAAGAGTCACCCTTAGAAACGCCTTGAATCTCCTAGGAATTGAAGCACCCGAGAAGATGTAGTCACATAAGCTCCGAGATTTTCTTCATATCATTCACTAACTCTGGTTTGAGATTGCGGTTGTAAACTGCGGCGGCAGGGTGGTAGATAGGCATGAGGATTACATTACCCCAATCTGCCTCTATTCTGTAAGTTTTCCCGTGTACATTTCCTATACTATTTCTCTCAAGATCATAAATTTCAAAAAATACGCTTGCTGCTACATTGCCCATGGGTGCAATTATCCTGGGTTTTATTATTTTCAATTGGTCTATTAGATGATCTAAACACACCTTTATCTCTCCTTTACGAGGCTTACGGTTGTCTGGAGGTCTGCATTTTAGGATATTTGTTATGAAGATATCCCCTCTTTCAATACAAGCCTCCTCTAATAGCTCATCCAAGAGTCTGCCAGCCCTTCCAACGAAAGGCTTCCCGGTCTTATCCTCTTCCTTACCAGGTGCTTCGCCGATTAGGATGACCTTAGTGTCTAAACTTCCTGCCCCGATCACCTTATTCGTACAGACCTCAGACATGCCGCATCGGTCACATCTTTCTATCTCCAGGGAAACTTCATCCATGGTTTCTTTCTTTGATTTATTTTTAGAGTAATACATCAGATTACACCAATCTTTATTAGTGAGTCTATTTCATCCGACGATAATCCCAAGATTTCTTTTAGAACTTGTTCAGTATCCTCACCCAGTAGTGGAGCGGGACCTCGGGGTCCCGGGTTCGTCAGGGACATTTTTATAGGGTTGCCCTGGACCTTAATTTCTCCTAGATTTGTTTGACTCAATGTCTGGACCATCCCCCTTGCAATTCCTATGTGAGGGTCCTCGCTGACCTCTTTAACGTTATAAATGTGGCATGCAGGTACTCTGTTTTTGTTCAAAAGCTCGACAATTTCATCTCTGTTATGCTTGCGAGTCCAATCCTCTATAATCCTCTTAAGTTCTGAGTGATTCTCGACTCTTAATGGGTTGGTCTCAAACCTTGGGTCATCCTTGAGTTCGATGCCAGATACTTCGAGGAATCTCTTCCAGATGTCATCATTAGCTACTCCAATAACTATCCAGCCATCTCTAGCTCTGAACGTGTCATAGGGGTAAATGAACTCGTACCTGTTTCCGATACGTCCCGGAATGTGTCCATCAACGTAATATTTTTGAGGTATGTTCTCGAGTGCAGCAAAAACGCTATCTACAAGGCTCACGTCAACCATCTGCCCTTTACCTGTCCTTTCCTTCACTTTCAGAGCCGCTAATATCCCAATACAGCAAAACAGCGAACTCAAGATATCTCCAATCGCTGTACCAGAACGGGTGGGAGGGGAGTCGGGCCAACCAGTAATACTTAGCAATCCTCCCATTGCCTGGCCTATTATATCGTATCCTGGCCTATCGCTATAGGGACCAGTTTGGCCATAACCGGAGATGGCTGCGTATATGAGACCAGGGTTTTCCTCTTTGAGTACATCGTAACTTAATCCGAGTTTTTTCATCGTGCCAGGTCGAAAATTCTCAATTAGCACATCGCATTTTTTTACAAGATCTAAAAATATTTCTTTGCCCTTATCCGTCTTGAGGTTTATGGTTATGCTTTTCTTGCCCCGGTTTAGGTTTACATAATACATGCTCTCATCTTCGATGAAAGGTGGGAATTTCCTACTATCGTCACCCTTCTCCGGTATCTCCAGTTTAATTACTTCGGCTCCCATATCAGCCAGAAGCATACCACAAAATGGACCCGCCAGAACTCTACTCATATCAAGAACACGTACATCGAGAAATGCATCCGAATCAAGCATGGAAAGGATACAAAGCATTTGCTATAAAAGTGGTTTTATTAGATGATACAACAAGGTTATCAGGTTAACCTGCTACAATTACATGATAATTATGAGCAGGCCTAGACCAGCATTTAAGATATGGCTGGAGACCGATAAAGGATATGTATTTGGGCCAGGAGTTTACAGGCTTCTTAAGAGTATACAGGAGAAAGGCACGCTTAAGGAGGCATCTCAGAGCCTTGAAATGAGTTATAGATATGCGTGGGGCCTCATACGGGAAGCAGAGGAGAGACTGGGAGAACCTTTAATCGAGGCAAGTAAGGGGGGTCGCGATGGAGGAGGAAGTACTCAGATAACGGCCCTTGGAAGGGAGTTCATTGAGGACTTCGAGAACCTCCGAGATACTCTAGCACAGGCGTCAGTTAGCCAGACGGTTATTAGCGAGAATCATGTAACTGGGATCATTAAGGATATACAGCATGATCCAGATGGGGTCACAATTACGGTTCAAATTGGTGACGTAAAAGCGCAATTTAATAGAAAAGAACTAGAGTTCTATGAGGGAGACGAAGTCAGGTTTAAGCTCCTACTTGAACAATAGATTCCGTTCTCGTATACTAACGAATTTATTCCTTAGATCCGTTAAAAAATAATGAAAAATTTATGAGAAGCGATGAAAATCTTGTATTATAGGGTATTTTAGCCTGGGTTACTTTTCTTTGTAGGCTTAAAGTTTCTATCTGTAATGGTAGAAGGCTAATATTCCTATGGAAAATTGTATTGTTAAGTCAATTTATCCTGTACAGAAATGAAATTATTTATACTGACTCAATATAAAAATTGGAGCGAACGCCATGAGGTTGTAGTTTATACTATTTCTGTTAAGAACTCAAGGTTTATAATATACACTTTATATTGTTGCTATAACTTATTCGTTAAGCTGACTAAGTAAATATTAGGAAATAAAGAGAGGTGAAATTTTTTGAAAGGCGTTGTAAAGAAGTGGTTATACGATCATGGTTTTGGTTTTATAAAAAGCAGGGACATCAATAGTGATGTTTTCTGCCACAGTATGGATGTACGTAACTGTTACGATCTTGATAGAGGCGATGTAGTCGAGTTCGATATCGAGAAAACCGAAAAGGGTCCAAGAGCTATTAATGTTAAAATTGTGTACAATTAAAACTATTTATCTCATGCACATGCATGAGTTATTGTAAAAAGGTAGTTTTACTATTTTGTTCCTTTTTCGTCTTCCAGCTTCTGGCATTTAGGGCATGGCTGGAGGTGAGAAGGTTTTTTCTTAAAGGTTAGTATCGTGTCTCTTTCTTTCATTGGATAATCTGGACAGTCTGTTCTCCAGTGATAATAATTTTCGTTGACCGCTTTCAAGTATTCAATCATTACACTAAGAAGTATGGAAACGTGGTATATAATCCAGTGGTAATATACATTGGTTTATTAGACGTACCGTGTATTAATATAATGATTCTTCTTTAGTCTCGTATACAGGGGTTAAATAGAGTAAAGGCTGAATTAAAAATGACAACACAAACTAAACAAGCTGAACGTAAGTCCGCTATAATTGATGGAATAAGCAGAAACATCAAGCCATCCGAGATAGCTTCCAAGCTAAGTGTTAGTAAATGGGTGGTTGTTAAAGATATCAAGAAAATGAGGTATCAAGGCGACCCTGAACTAGAACAAGCTTACAAGACTGCTAAAAGTAAAAAGAAGTCCACGCCTATTGCTGTACGGGATGAGAAACGCTTTCAAGAAATGACAGGTATGAGCCTAGAGGAAAAGACCTTCATCAACATGCTTCATTACTATAAACTCGACCTCTTAGAGATAGTGGCATCTGAAGATGAGACCCTCGCAATCCAGAGGCTGCCATCAAGCAGCAAAAGATGCTTAAAAAAACATGATATAATCACCTCTGGTTGGAAGGACTCAGAGATTAACGAGAAAGTACGTGAATATCTAAGTGACCAGGATCACCAGATCTGGAAGAAAAACGAGTCCGATTAAGATTCAGGCCTTCTCTGGTAAGGGCGGTAATGAATTTGTACACTGATATAAATGCTGTTTCAGCATGTAGAGAGTTTAGTTGTAGTGCTTGTTGTAGGGAGAACTCCATGCCTTTGACGATTAGGGACATCCAGAGAATAGTGAAAAAGGGGTTTAAACCCGAGGATTTTATCGTTAGGAAAAATAACGAGAGGCACCTCAGAAACTTGGAAGATTCGTGTGTCTTCTTAAAAGAGGGAAAGTGTACAATTTATCCAATTCGCCCTGAAGGATGCAGACTATATCCACTAATCTATGACTCTTCAAAAAATAGAGTAATAATTGACCAGTTATGCCCCCATAGTGAAAATTTCAATATAAAACAAAACAGATCAAAACAGCTAAGAGAACTGGTAAAGAGGATCAAGAGAGAAAAACGAAGAGAATTTTTAATCTAATTACTTTATAAGAACTTAGCCCTGGAGTTTATTTTCAAGTAATTAATATACAGATATAAAACTCAGTATTGGTTTAACGTAATTCTCTTTGGAAGCAATCTGGCTAGAGATATCATTGACCTGATTATTAGTTATTGAGCTTGGTAGAGTTTACGGGATATATAGGCTTGGGGGAATAGGTTATAACAGGTTTGTCCAACAGTCAGTGGTTAATGGATCTACTCAGCTTGAGAAAGGAAAAAAAGTTAAGTTCAACTTAAGGACTCGCCCAGAGATCCAAAAGGTGTCAACGTTGAAATTATAGAGTAATAATAAGAGCATCTAATTATTTATCATGTAACAAATATTTTTAAAAAACTATTATTTGTACATATACTTTATTTAAAATATTCAGAATCTCCACCAGTAAGGATATTCCACATCTATCTGCCCTGAAGGCAGGATAGTCCTCAATTTTTCGCCAAAAGGTTGAACTGCAAACCCAGCCAGGTACTCAACCCATACCTCTGGAATGATTCCACACCAATGCAGTAAAAGGGCTGCGATCCAGTTATCATGACAGACATTTAAGATCACTGTTCCCTTTTCAGCTGATTCAAGGTTCATCATTAAGATCGCTGTTATTTGCTGCGCAAAATCAAGGCTGGGTCTAATATAGATGGGTGAGTAGTGGCCACTTACCCACTTTAGGAAGTTTCTTTTCATAGGATTATCGGGCATACTCCATAACTGCTTCTCTTTTTCTGGTGTTAGTTTACCTTCGACTCCGTATGAGGATAGAACCTTTGACATATTCTCCTCTGTTTTCTTGGGATCGTTAACGGTTCGTAGGTTTAGCGATCCAGTTATCTCTGAATTTACATGATTTTTCGTTAAGGCTTTATGGATTTCTTTCGCTGTTTCCTTGGTATGATCTAGGTAAGTGTGGTATAGTCTTATTTTATTGAAGTGTGTTAGGTGGACTCCAAAATCGTATGCTGCTTCCTTACCAATTTTAGTCAGTGATTGAAAGAGGTCTTGGGTTGTTTCTGAGTGTCTGATTAGGATCATTGTTGGTCTTGAGGTGTCTATTTTCTTCATATGTGTGAGGAGGGATAACGCGGGTTTACCCCATTTTACAGACTTTAGAGTTATATTCATATGATTAGAGAAGTTTAGTTGTTGCTTTAAAATGTAGGCGAATTAATGAACGTAACATCGCGATCGCGGGAATAGGCTCTCAGAAGATACTAGTTTGACTAAGACTTTGGGTAAGAAATTAGTGAAAACTGAGGAAGGTATTCGAGATGGATGGTTTACCCATTAAGGATAACATCCTCGGAATCGTGATAAAGAACTATGGGGAGACACGTATGAACAGAAAAAGTCAGGATGGTGAAACCCGTATCTGCCGTGTGCGAGGTAAGATGAAGAAGAGAATGGATGCGTGAAGGGATGTAGTGCTTTTAAGCCCCTGGGATTTTCAGACTTCTATAAAGGGCGACATGATATTTCGGTATAAGTAAAACCAAGTATTTCTGTTAAGGGAAAAAGGGTTCTTCAGCACAGACGCATAATTATAATAAAAATAGTCTAAATAATATCTTCAGGAAGGCAACAAATTTTTAATTTAAAAAATAAATCTTTGCTTTACTTTACCATATAATACATTATCCATTATGCAAATCTGGTAACGATTTACTCATATGAAGAACAAACTGCAAGCTATAAATATATAATAGTCCTTTTATCCTACCCCTCATATTACGTATGTCCTTGTTTAAGTACATGCTTGCCTCTATGGAAGGTTATACTAATAGTGTGTTTCGAACATTAACTCATTTCCATGGTGCGGATCTGACCTTCACGGAGATGTCTCATGTGCAAGGAATACTCAGGAAGAGCAAGGATTCTCTTAAAAGACTCAGTATTAAAGACTCTACTCCTGTCCAAATACAATTACTCAGCAGCAGCGAGAAAAAACTTGATCAACTGCTTTCAGGGTTCCAAGAGTTTAAGGGATTCAGAGGGTTCAACTTAAACTTAAGCTGTCCAAGTAGGGCGGTCATTAAACACGGTAAAGGAGCCGCAATGGTGAAGAGAGCTAAAAAAACCCGTCGCCTGGTTGAGTTGATTAGAGATTACGGGTTCCCGGTTTCTATCAAGATCAGGTTAGGTCTAAACCAGTTCGAAAAGGATAACAAGTTATATCTAAATTGCCTTAGAGGTGTTGACCCGGATTTCTTCATAGTTCATGCTAAACATGCAGGTCAAAGCTCTGCTGAGGCTGAGGATTACTCAATCTTCCCAGAGTGTGTTCAAGAGGCTAGGGAGATACCTGTAGTTGCTAACGGAGGTATAAATTCATCTGGTAAGGTGCATATGCTACAAAGTCTAGGGGTGAAAGGTGTGATGATAGGGAGGGCAGCATTGGATAATCCTAACATATTCGACATGATAAAAAATGAGATGGGTGTAAATAATCCTCCTAAGAACATCTCAGGGATTGATGCCTTGAAGATTGAGTATAAGAGGCTTCATGAAGTGCATGGTTCAGATTATCGGTATTTCGAGAATTTTCATAAATCTTTAGGAAATAGTAGTCTCTTGCCATAAATAATTTAAAGCAGTTTTTTTACTACAATTCACTTTCAACGCGAATAATACAAAAAAAATTCATTAAACTGATGGATTCACGATGTCAAGAAGTTAATACAAGATATGATTGGAGGCGCCTATGCCCACTATGGGTTGGGCAGACATCCAGTTACCGCTCAGAATGTGATAGTGGTTTTCAGTAACTGTGATTTACACTTGTGAAGTCAGGTTAATGTTTTCTCATGTTTCGATGTTTTTTTGACGAGAAACATCTTGGACAATATACGGGGCGTCGGTTGGTGGGTTTGAATGGAAGCTTAAATTCTTTTCTACAATTATGGCATACTGCATTATACTTCTTTTCTGGGCCTGACTTTACCTTGATACTGGTCTTTAATTCTGTTATGCTTGTACTGGTTTTTTTCTTGATACTAGCTAATCTATCTTCTTCGTCGTGAGCTACAAAGGTAATCGCCGTGCCTTCTCTCTCCATCCTAGCGGTTCGCCCGATCCGGTGAAAATATGTATCTGCTTGATGGGGAATATTGTAGTTAATTATGTGGGTTATACCATTAATATCTAGGCCTCTTGCTGCGATATTTGTTGCGACGAGTAAATTTACCTTATCCTTTCTAAAACTCTGAGTTACACTATCTCTTTGATTTTGACTTAGTTCACCATGTAAAGCTCTTGCATTGTGGCCATTTTTCTTGAGTTTTTTGGAGAGTCTATGTGCTCCTCTCCTTGTCCTTGTGAAAATAATGGCTTTTTGTACTTTCTGATCAGATATCAATTCCTGGAGTATAGGATATCGGTTATTATGATCTACCTTTACATACTTCTGATTTATCTGTTCGAGGGCTATTTCGTCCTTGCTTACTAATATCTTTTCAGGGTTATCCATATAGTCATTGCATATCCTCCAGAGATTTCGGTCCATCGTAGCAGAGAATAAACTTGTTTGTTTACCTTTAGGAATCTTGCCAAGTATCCTGTTGATATCTTTGATAAACCCCATGTCAAGCATCCTGTCAGCTTCATCTAGGACCACCGTATTAACAGCTTTTAGATTCAGTGTCCCCCTACCTAGGTGATCAAGGATTCTACCAGGAGTTCCTACTACAATATGTACGCCCTTCCGTAGTTGTTTTATCTGATGGTGAATTTTCTGTCCGCCATAAATTGGACAAACCTTTACGTTTGTGTACTTGCTAAT
>WJIV01000207.1 GCA_014730055.1 Candidatus Bathyarchaeota archaeon | reverse complement strand
TGATCTTACAGTGCTGATGGTTCATCTCCTTCCGGAAGTAGTCATTAACACCTACCCCAAAGGCCTTCTCGGCTATCTCCTCGCTCCCCATCCCGGTATAGAGTATGATAGGTATCGCGCTATCCTCCCTGATGGACCGGGTAAGCTCAATCCCATTCATACCGGGCATCTGGAAGTCTGTTACAAGGCAGTCATAGCTACCCTCACTTATCATTCCTTTAACATTTAACGGATCCGAGGTAGAATCGATCTCAATCTGGGGGTCGAATATCCTCATGAACTCCCTGAACATGGTAAGCTGATTCCTGTTATCATCTACATGAAGTAGTCTTATGGTGTTATTAGCCTGGTTAAACCTCAAGAGGACGTCGATTGTTAACCTATATGAGATAATAAAACAATTGATTACCAATGATCCATAATGATAATATAGAACAAATACTGATAATAGAATAAACCGTAATTATCTCAAGGAAGAAAATAATATAATTGCTTTAACATAACAATATTGTTTATAAAGAACAATAAATGCTGAGTTCATAAACAATTTTTGTACATAGAATGGATAAAAAAACTCCAAAAAGACTGAAAAAAGATATAATAATATATACTAGTAATATATATTACAAATATAGAACAGTAATAAAGGTGGGTAAAGTGAAGAGTAGATCATTCCTTAATTCAGCCGTACTGCTTATCAAGTCAAGGAAAGAAGCCCTCGGACTCTGGCTCTGGTGCGCCATGGTGGCGGCCCTGATGGCCGGCAGAGGGTTCCCACCAATGATGCCCTCCCTTCTCTCCTTCGCCTCCACCTTCCTCATAGCAACCGCGGTATACATCTACAATGACGTCGTGGACGCTGACGTTGACAGGCAGAACACATACAAGGATGATAGGCCCTTGGCATCGGGAGAGGTACCCCGGGCCCACGCCATGTGGCTCATATACATCTCATCCGTCCTCGGACTGACCATAAGCCTACTTAACAGCCTCATGAGCTTCGTGTTCAGCGCCATTTACTTCGTGGTCTTCGCCCTATACTCGTACCCCCCAGTTCACCTGAAGAAACGGTTCCTAGTCAAGGAGACCGTCATCAGCACCGGCCTCATAATCATCGGCATGAGCGTGAACTACGCCATCCTCGGCTCCTTCTCGATAAGGGTCTTCTTCGGGTTCCTGCTCTTCGCGGTATTCGCGTTCTTCGCCATGCCGACGGGCTTCGACTCAACGGACGTGGTAGCGGACAAGATACAGGGAGTAAGATCCATAGCATCCGTAGTCCCCTTCCGCCGAAGGCTCCAGCTCGCCATCGGGGGCATGCTGCTGGTAATGGCAGTCACTCCCTTCACCTTCAACAGGTTCGGGTACAACATACTGCTCCCCATCTCTGTGGGAGCAACAGGACTCATCTACCTCTGGTTGATGCTCCCCCTGATGATGAGCGTTGAACCGGAGTCCCATGGGGTAAAGGAGAGCATACTCTTCAAGACGAGGAAGATTATAGTAACTTTCATTTTCGTGATCTGTGGTTGCGTGATACTTGGCTCAATAAACCTCAGCTTTCTAATCGCCTAACTAAGCGATATAAGAACAAAGATTAATACAATACATAACTAATAGCCATGAACAATAACCCAATCAAACAGAAATTAATCAAGAGAGCCGAGGCCGACCGAGAACACCTCATAGACTTCCTCAGAGGCTTTCTACGTAAACCATCCCCTAACCCTCCAGGGGACACGAGGGAAGCAGCCAGATACATCACCAACTACCTCGAAGAAAGAAACACACCCTACAAGGTAGTGGGACCAGACCCAGAGAAACCCAACATCATAAGCTCCTTCGGGAAAAAAAGAGACCATAGACGCCTAATATTAAACGGCCACATGGACGTATTCCCCGTAAAATCAAGGGACGGATGGAGCTACCCCCCTTGGGGCGGAGAGATGGAAAAGGGCAAGATATACGGCAGAGGCGCCTGTGACATGAAGGCAGGAACAGTTTCCCTCATATACACATACCTTACCCTACGGGAGCAAACCAACGAATTGGAAGGCGGAGCCACCCTGATCATCGTGAGCGACGAGGAGACAGGAGGCAGACTTGGATCAGGATGGGTCCTGGACAACATCCCAGAGGCCATGGGAGACTGCTGCATAAGCGCCGAGCCCAGCAGCCCAGGAACCATAAGGTTCGGCGAGAAGGGCATCCTGTGGCTTAAGATCAGCGTAACCTCAAAAGGAGGACACGGAGCCTACCCACACCTAAGCGAGAACCCAGTCAAGATAGCCTCAAAGATCATAACAGACCTAGAATCCCTCGGGGAACTGGAAGCAGACTATCCAGAGAACCTCCTCGCCGCCTTGCAGGAAGGCAAAAATGCCGCAGAGAAGGCCCTGGGAAACGGCGGAGCCGAGGTAATGAGGAGACTCACAGTCAACATTGGTAAGATAGAGGGCGGGGTCAAGGTGAACGTGATACCCCGTGAATGCAGCTTCGAGGTCGATCTCCGGATACCACCTGGCCTAAGCAGGGAACAGATCCTTCCCGAGGTAGAGGAGATCCTCAAGAGATACCCCAGTGTCAGCCTCGAGGAGACAAGATATGATGGACCGCTCTGGAGCCTACCCGACAGCGAGATGGCTCTGATGCTGAGGAAAAACTCACAGCTAATGGGCATAGATCCCCTCCCTATAGTAAGTCTAGGCGGCTCTGACCTCAAATTCTGGCGCAAAAAGGGTGTCCCCTCGTACTACTACGGGCCAACAAACCATGGAATGGGGACAACAGATGAATACGTAGAGGTAGAGGAATACATGCACGTAACCAAGGTTCACCTATTATCCGCCTACGACTACCTGAGAAAGAAATGATATCATATGCAGGTTTTTCTATCTGGGGTCAGTCCACTCAGCCTCGTCCCCGTAATGCTCCTTCAACCACTCCAGGATAAACCTCACCCTCATAGCCTGCTCTTCAGATAGCTCCAAGAACTCAGGAGGAGGGAGCCTAATAATGAGATCATCCCTCGATTTAGCTACTCCTCTCTCCCCTTACAGTCGTCACAGCTATCCACACCTCATGAACCCACAAACCTCCATCCATCAAGCTCCGAGTACTCTTCATCCGTGGTACAGATATACCTGTTCTCATCCCCTCTCTCGTAAAGGCAACACCTGTAACGGTCCTTAGAAATCATCTCCAAACCAACACCATGAATTTTCAAATAGTTCTGAAATATTCAATATATAAAAGAAGGGAACATATATATAACTTAATCTGAAACTAAATTTATGGTCCTTATTTAATAAAAGAAGAGGGGTACAGCCAGAGAAGAAAATAAAATGTACAAGATCAACGTAAAAGGAACAATAGAACAAAACCGTTCCAAACCTGAAATGTGAGACTATCACCGTCAACAATCACATAAACGTGGAGATAACTCCGTGAAAGTCACAGAAAAACGCGGAAAGAATATAAATAAACAACAAGAGTGCCAATGAAATTAAATCAAATCAACAATTATATAGAGTCAAATTCGCTAAACTGGTAGTGAAGCTTACCCGGGCTAGAATTCTCAAACTTCTCGACATCATCAAGACTACGATATACATTGTACAAGACATAAGGTCTTACCCTGCTATCTAGAAAACCGTGCTGGTACATTATCTCCTCGTATGGATGACCACCCACAACTGTGAAATAAATAGCATTAACATTATTTTCATCGAAATAACTGAGAGCCTCATCCACTAGCAACTCAACTACATCCTCCCTCCCTCTTTTAGCCAGAACCTCCATCAAGTAACCCACAGGATGCGACTCATCAACCGTGTTTATCCTGGCCACCACATAGCCTAACATCCCCTGGTCCTGTTCAGCCACCCATATATCATAAGAACCACCCCTGATATCGCAGTACCTCCAGTTCAGAACATCCTTTGATTTAACACTAATCCAGTTATAATCATTCTTTATCTCATCCTAGAACTCATCGACATCATCATCAAATCGGTCAATTCTCCTCAATTCCACCTCTTCTTTCTTAGAAAAACTTGATGATAGCAAACCAAAAACCCTATTCATAAATC